>NZ_PJAY01000053.1:0-186732 GCF_002836635.1 Stenotrophomonas sp. Bg11-02 | reverse complement strand
AAAAACCCCGCTGCTCACGCAGCGGGGTTTTTCTTTTGTCTGAAAAAAGGATGACGGATCAGTCGCTCAGGCACAGAACCGCATGATGAGCTCGGCAACCTCGGCTGGCCGTTCCATATGCATGTGGTGCGTGCCAAGCAGCACGGCCAACCGGCCATCGCGCAGGTGCTTGAGCCGCTCGCTGCGCTGCGGTTCGGGGTAATAGGCCTGGGCGGGGCTGGCATAGATCACCTGCACGGGACAGGCGATGGCCTGCAGCAGGTTGTCGATCTGGCCCTCGGTGAGCCGGACCGCGGTGGGCAGCATCAGCCGCTGATCGGTGCGCCAGCTGTAACCCCCCGGCACGTCGCATACCCCGCGCTCCACCAGCAGGCGCGCGTTGGCTTCGCTCAGCTGATTGGCCATCATCCTGGCGCGGATTGGTGCAGCCAGCGTAGGGAACACCCTCAGCGGTCGGCCGTTGGTCGTGCGGCTGGCGGTCACGTGGTCGCGCAGGCGCTGCGCGGTCTCTGATTCCGGGCCTCGCAGCCCGCCGAGCGCCTCGATCGCCACCAGCCGCTCCACGCGATCAGAAACGGCGGCCGTCAGGCTGGCGATGCCGGCCCCCATGGAGTGGCCCAGCAGAGTGAAGCGTTCCCATCCCAGCGCGTCGGCCACATCCAGGACATGGCAGATGGCTGCCGGCGTGGTGTAGCTGGCACCTGCCGGCAGGTGGCTGCTGAAGCCATGTCCGGGCAGGTCCAGCATCACGATGTCCAGCTCCGGCAGATGCGCAAGCAGTGGCACGAAGCTGGCGGCGTTATCCAGCCAGCCATGCAGCGCCAGTACCCGACGCCCCGTCCCTGGCCGCCGCAGTCCACTGACGGTCTGGCCGCCCAGTTGCAGCGAAAACGCCTGCGGCGTCACTTCAGCGCGTCCTCCGCCAACTGCGCCAAGGCGCCTGCGTGCGCGGGATCATCATTCAGACAAGGGATGTAGCGCATCTGCGCGCCGCGCTCGGCCAAGGTGTGGGTGAAGCCCAGCGCGACCTCTTCCAGGGTTTCCAGACAGTCGGTTGCAAACCCGGGGCAGACCACGTCGATCTGCTTGACGCCGCCCTCGGCCAGCGCCCACAGGCTGGGTTCGGCATAGGGCTGCAGCCACTTCTCGCGGCCGAACCGCGACTGATACCCCATCTGCCATTGGTCAGCGGACAGGCCCAGCGCCGCAGCGATGGCCGCCGCACTCGCTTCGCACTGCCGCGGGTAGGGGTCACCGGCATCGGCAACCCGCTGCGGTATCCCGTGGAAGGAGAACATCAGTTTCTCCCCCCGGCCATGCTGTTCCCACCACCGACGGATCGACCCGGCAACCGCGTCGACCCACGCAGGGTGCACCGGATAGTCGCGGATCAGCTCCACCTGCACATCGGGATTTTTGCGGCGCCAGCGCTCCACCAGGTCCTCGACCGACGCCGTGGTGGTGGTTGAATACTGCGGATACAGCGGCAGCACCGCGATGCGGCGGATGCCGGCGGCCTTGGCGTCATCGAGCTCCTTGCCCAGCGCGGGTACCCCATAGCGCATCGCATGGCGGACCCGACGGCTGGGCATCAAACGCTGCATGGCCTCGGCCAGGTTGCGTGTGTGCACCATCAGCGGTGAGCCGCCCGGCAGCCACACCTGCGCATACTTTTCCGCCGAGCGCCCGCTGCGCAGCGGCAGGATGACGCCGTACAGCAACGGCTTCCAGAACAACGCAGGAATCGCCACCACACGCGGATCGGAAAGAAATTCAGCCAGATAGCGCCGCACTGCCGGGGCAGTTGGCGCTTCGGGCGTGCCTAGGTTCACCGCCAGCACGGCGGAATCGGGTGCGTTGAGCATGGGCCATTGTCGCTGATCGCGTCCGAAGGAGGGATGAGATCGATCAATGAGATGGATCGAAAGAGTGAATGAATAGCCGGAAAACTCATTGCTGATTCATCTAAACGGCCCTACTTTCAGCTGCTTGCTATATCTTCTTGGTCAACTGATACGGAGTCCGTCATGCGTCGCCTTCGCCTTACCCTGTTGATCACTGCTGGCTTGATGTTGTCCAGCCAGGCCGCGCTGGCCGGCCCCCAGGAAGACCAGCGTGCGCGCAACGCGGTACGCGTGCTGGCCGAAATCCAGGAAATTCCCGAGCAGGGGATCCCGGACAAGCTGCTCGATGAAGGCCATGCCGTCGTCGTCATTCCCGACACCATCAAGGCCGGGCTGGTCATCGGCGGCCGCCGCGGGCATGGCCTGATGTCGGTGAAGATGCCCGATGGCAGCTGGTCCAATCCGGTATTCATGAAGCTCACCGGTGGCAGCATCGGCTTCCAGGCCGGTGTGCAGTCCTCCGACGTGGTGCTGGTGTTCCGCAACGAACGCAGCCTGGACAACCTGGTCAATGGCAAGTTCACCCTTGGCGCGGATGCCGGCGTGGCGGCAGGTCCGGTCGGACGCAATGCGGCCGCCGCGACCGATGGCCAGCTGAAGGCGGAAATCTGGTCGTGGTCGCGTGCACGCGGCCTGTTTGCCGGTGTTGCCTTGGACGGTGCCGTGCTGCAGATCGATGATGCCGCCAATCTGGATGCGTACGGCAGCGGCACCACGCCGCGGATGATCTTCGAAGGGCGTGCCGCAGGTGCGCCGTCGATGGACGTGGTGGCCTTCCGTGACCGCCTTGAAGAGGCCACCTACGCCGCCCGCAACAACCGTGGCTCCAGTGGCCCGGCGCCCGCACCGCGTGCGGCGGCTGTCGCTCCGGCCCCGCAGGTGGCTCCGCCGCCGGCCGCCGAAGCGACCACCGTGCCACTGCAGAACGTACCTGCCGCGCCGCCGTCGCAACAGGGCTTCCAGCCAGTCACCGAAGGTGAGATCCGTACCGAGTCACTGGACGGCAACTGACTTCCAGCATGCGCGCCGGCCCCCTGCCGGTGCGCTATGCTCGGGATCCTGATCCCTGAAAATATTTGCGAGCGTCTTTATGGGCAGTTTCAGCATCTGGCATTGGTTGATCGTGCTGGCCGTGGTTCTGCTGGTGTTCGGCACCAAGCGGCTCACCAGCGGCGCCAAGGACCTCGGCTCGGCCGTGAAGGAATTCAAGAAAGGCATGCGTGACGAAGACAAGCCGGGTGCACAGCTCGGTGATGAATCGCGCAACGATGCCTCGCGCAGCAGCACGGTGCAGGACGAGCGCGACCGCGACCCGCGTTGATCCGGAGGGGTAGCGGTGTTTGATATCGGCTTCAGTGAGCTGCTGGTCGTTGCGATCGTGGCACTGGTGGTGCTTGGCCCGGAACGACTGCCGAAGGCGGCGCGCTTTGCCGGCCTGTGGGTGCGCCGTGCGCGCAACCAGTGGGATTCGGTGAAGCAGGAACTGGAGCGTGAGCTGCAGGCCGAGGACATCAAGCGGCAGATGCAGGACGTGCGTCAGTCGATGCAGGACACCGAGAGCGAACTGCGTGCCAGCGGCGAAGCCGCGCGCCGGCAGATGCAGGATGTGGATGACCAGGGCCGGGTGATCGCCGATGAAGTGCGCGGCACGCCACGCGCTACCGCGTCGATGGGCGAGGTGCGCCCCACGCCTGAAACCATCGCGCTGGATCAGCCATCGTCCGCACCGGCCGTGCTGCCCGATTCCCGTCCGGCACCTGCGACGGCGGAGCCGCCGGCCGATGCGCCTGCGCCTGCCAATGCGAAGGAGAACACCCCATGAGCGAGCACGAGTTCGGTGAAAGTTCGCTGGTGGAGCATCTGGTCGAACTCCGCGCACGGCTGGTACGCGCGCTGCTGGGCCTGGGTGTCGTACTGCTGGGCCTGCTCCCCTTTTCGCGCACCCTCTACACCGTCGTCGCCGAGCCGCTGATCTCGCAGCTGCCCAATGGGCAGTCGATGATCGCGATCAACCCGGCCGGTGCCTTCTTCGCGCCCCTGAAGCTGACCTTCTTCCTCGCCCTGTTCGTGGCCATGCCGTGGTTGCTGTACCAGCTGTGGGCCTTCGTCGCGCCTGGCCTGTACGCACGCGAAAAACGACTGGCGGTGCCGATCCTCGGCTCGTCGGTACTGCTGTTCTACACCGGCTGCGCGTTCGCGTACTTCCTGGTGCTGCCGGCGGTTTTCCACTTCCTGACCACCTTCCGGCCGGACGTGATTGCGATCACGCCGGATGCGAATGCCTACCTGGATTTCGTGCTGGCGATCTTCTTCGCCTTCGGCGGCAGCTTCGAGCTGCCGGTGGCGATGGTCATCCTGACGCTGCTCGGTTGGGTCACGCCGCAGCAGTTCAAGGAAGGACGCGGCTATGCGGTGGTCGGCATCTTCGTGCTGGCGGCGGTGCTGACGCCGCCGGACGTGGTGTCACAGCTGATGCTGGCCATCCCGATGTGCCTGCTCTACGAACTGGGCATCCACGCCTCGAAGTGGCTGGTGCCCTCCAGCGCCCGCCAGACCGAGCCCTGACCCGGCAGCGCCGCGCCACGCTCGACGAGCGCAGCGGCACCCAAAGCTTCAGGCGTGGAACACGTTCGACGGTCCGCTGTCCGGCAGTGCCGGCGGTTCACCTGCCTCGCCGAACATCTGCTTCCAGGCGCTGTACACCGCGCCGGCGAACACCGGCATGATCACGCCCATCAGCAACAGCTGCGCGGCGAACAGGGCCAGCATCGCCCCGCCCACCAGCTGGGCGACCATCGCCACGATCATCACCAGGAAGTAGACGGCGAACACCGCCACGAAGGCGAGCAGGAAGAACACCGCCATCGGCAGCAGGTTGTGCACGCAGGCGCGCAGGCTCAGGCGCAGCGCCTGCAGCCCGTTGCGCTGTTCGAACATGACCTGCGGCGACAGCGTGAACAGTGCCAGCGCCACCGCGATGAACACCACCAGCACGCACAGCAGCCACAGCAGGATGCGGCCAGCGGGCAGGCTGGCGGCCAGCGCTTCCATCTCCGCCGGGCTCGGCTGCGCACCGGACTGGCTCAGTTCGTTGAGCTTGGTCATCACCTCGCTGAGCTGGCCCAGGCCAGAGCTGCCGATCAGCAGCAGCAACAGGATGCCCAGCACCAGGCCGGCCACCAGTTGCGGCAGCAGCGAGACCAGAAGGTGCGGCGCGCGGCTGTCGTGCAGGCCCTGCAACAGGTGCGCCGGCTGCGCCGGGCGACCGTGGTCGACCTCTCGCACGGCCCATACCAGGCCGCCGAAGATCAGCGGGCCGGCCAGGGCCATCACCAACTGCGCGGGCAGCGCGAGCACGGGCACCATCGTCGCCAATGCCGTCACCAGCAGCGCGGCCAACGCCCAGATCATGCCAAGGATGCCCAGGCCCAGCGGCGCCTTGCGCAGCAGGGTGAACCCGGACACCAGCCATTCCGCACCAGCCGAAGCCGGTAGCTTGCGCATCTCGCTCATACCAATCCGAAGAACAGGGGAGGGGCAGGGCGCGTGCCCTGCATCCGGTGATTATCCCTGTTTTACGGCGCCGTGACCTGAAGCGTGGCGGGCCTGGCGCACGAAACGGCGCAGCAGTTGCCGGGCCAGCGGGGCGGCGGTGATGGCACGCTCGATGCTGCGTGCGCAGCCGCCGTGCTGGCGGATGCACTGGGCACGCGCGCGCACGTAGCCGCGCATGTGGTGGGTGGCGAATTCCGGATGGAACTGCACCCCCCAGGCGCGGTCACCCCAGCGGAAGGCATGGCAGCCATCCAGCGTGGAACGGGCCAGCACCGAGGCACCTTCCGGTGCGCGCAGCACCGTCTGCATGTGCGTGGCGTGGGCCGGGAAACGCGATGGCAAACCGCTGAACAGTGGGTCTTGATGGGCAGCGGGATCCAGCGACAACTCGATGGTGCCCGATTCGCGGCCGGCAGGGTTGTAATCCACCTGCCCCCCCAGCGCGTGCGCCAGCAGCTGGTGGCCGTAGCAGATGCCGAACACCGGGCTGCCGCCGTGCACCGCCTCGCGCAGCCAGGCGGCGCTGCGTTCGCTCCAGTCGGCCCGGTCGGTGACATAGGCGGCCGAGCCGGTCACCAGCACGCCGGCATAGCCGCGCACGTCCGGCAGGGGGTCGCCGTGCTCGGCATCGACCACCACGGTTTCCTGTTCTTCCAGCCCCGCCGCGACCCGGATCCAATGCGGAAAACGGCCGTAGCGCCGCAACGAGGCGAGCGGTCGGCCGGTTTCAACGATCAGGAAGGGAAGGCGGTTCATCGGCAGGCGGCACGACTGACAGGACTTCCTCGATTGTAGTCAGCCCAAGGGCCACCTTTTCAAGCCCTGCCTGGCGCAGGGTGCGCAGTCCTGCACCGCGTGCTTCACGCGAAAACGCGCCCAGATCCATGTCTGCGCGGATCCGCCCGCGCAGCCGCGAGCCCAATGGCAGCAGCTCATACAGCCCGATCCGCCCCATGAATCCGGTGCGCCGGCACTCCAGGCAGCCGACCGGCCGGTACGGCGTGGCGGCATCTGGATATGCCATCTGGCCATCAGCCAGCACCGCCCAGTCGGCTGCTTCCAGCACGTGCGGCACCTTGCAGTGCGTGCACAGGGTGCGCACCAGGCGCTGGGCCAGGATGCCGTTCAGGGTGGAGGCCAACAGGTAATGCGGCACGCCGAGGTCGAGCAGGCGGGTGATCGCCGAGGGCGCATCGTTGGTGTGCAGGGTGGACAACACCAGATGGCCGGTAAGCGAAGCCTGCACCGCCATCTGCGCGGTTTCCAGGTCGCGGATTTCACCGATCATGATGATGTCCGGATCCTGCCGCAGCAGGGTGCGCACGCCGCTGGCGAAATCCAGGTCGATGTTGGTCTGCACCTGCATCTGGTTGAATTCCGGCGCGATCATTTCGATCGGGTCTTCCACCGTGCACACATTCACATCCGGCGTGGCCAGCCGTTTCAGCGTGGAATACAGCGTGGTGGTCTTGCCCGAACCGGTTGGCCCGGTGACCAGCACGATGCCGTGTGGCTGTTCGACCAGCGTGGTCCAGCCGGCCGCTTCCTGCGCGCTGAAGCCCAGCTGGTCGATGCTCTTGAACGCCGCGTCGGGGTCGAAGATGCGCATCACGCACTTCTCGCCGAACGCGGTGGGCATGGTGGAAATACGCATTTCCACTTCGCGGCCCCCCGGCGAGCGGGTCTTGATCCGGCCGTCCTGCGGGCGCCGGCGTTCGCCCAGGTCCATCCGGCCGAGCACCTTGATCCGGCTGACCACGGCGGTCATCACCGCCGGCGGCACTTCGAACACCTTGTGCAGTACGCCATCGATGCGGAAACGCATGCGGCCCATGTCGCGCCGCGGCTCCAGGTGGATGTCCGAGGCACGCTGCTCGTAGGCGTACTGCAGCAGCCAGTCGACGATGTGCACGATGTGCTGGTCGTCGGCATTGACGTCGCCGGCGCGGCCCAGCTCCACCAGCTGCTCGAAGCTGGGCAGGGTACTGCTGGTTTCCGAACGGGCATCGCCGCGGGCGCCACGCACCGAACGGGTAACCCCGTAGAACTCCATGGTGTAGCGGTGCAGGTCCAGCGGGTTGACCAGGGCCAGTTCGATGGGGCGCCGGGTCAGGTGCTGCAGGTCGCGCCGCCACTCCTGCGCCAGCGGCTCGCTGGTAGCCACCAGCACCCGTTCGCTGTCCACCGCCAGGGGCAGGAAACGATGCCGGCGCGCATAGGCGTGGGACACCAGCGCGGTCACGCTGGCCACGTCCACCCGGGTCGGGTCGATGCGCAGGTAGCGGGTGCCGGTGCGCTTGGCCAGCCAGTCGGTGAGCCGCTCCAGCCCCAGCTCGCCGCCGCCGCTGGCGGCCAGTTTCAGGTTGGCCAGCAGCACCAGCGGATGCACTTCGCTGGCGTTCTTCGCGCCTTGGGCAGAAAACCGCACACGCTCCAGGTCGCTGTCGGCCACCAGCCCGTCGGCCACCAGCGCGGTGGCGACCTGTTCGAACAGCAGCCGGCCGGGCGGCAGGATCGCTGCTGGATGCGGGGACGACGCCATCGGGTGCTGCTCCATCGTCCTGTGTCCTTGGTTGCCACGTGGTGCGTTGAACGCCGCCGCAGCGTGGTCTGGATCACGTCCAGCGCCCGGCGGTGGTCGCTCGTTATACTAGCGCACCCCTCTGCCCGGCCAAGAAACGACCGCATGTCCGCGACCCCGACCGTTCCGATCACCTTCCAGGGCCTGATCCAGACCCTGAACCAGTTCTGGGCGCAGCAGGGCTGCGTGCTGATCCAGCCGCTCGACCTGGAAGTGGGCGCCGGCACGTTCCACCCGGCGACCTTCCTGCGCGCGATCGGCCCGGAGACCTGGAATGCCGCCTACGTGCAGCCTTCGCGGCGCCCCACCGATGGCCGCTATGGCGAGAACCCGAACCGCCTGCAGCGCTACTACCAGTACCAGGTAGCGATGAAGCCGGCGCCGGACAACATCCAGCAGCTGTACCTGGATTCGCTGAAGGCGCTGGGCATCGATCCGCTGGTGCATGACCTGCGTTTTGTCGAAGACAACTGGGAATCGCCGACCCTGGGCGCGTGGGGCCTGGGCTGGGAAGTCTGGCTCAACGGCATGGAAGTGACCCAGTTCACCTACTTCCAGCAGGCCGGTGGCCTGGAGTGCCGGCCGGTGCTGGGCGAGATCACCTACGGTCTCGAGCGCCTGTGCATGTACCTGCAGAACTGCGACAACGTCTACGACCTGGTGTGGACCTATGGCCCGGACGGCACCCCGGTGACCTATGGCGATGTCTACCACCAGAACGAAGTGGAGCAGAGCACCTACAACTTCGAACACGCCGACGTGGAGGAAATGTTCCACCGTTTCGACGCCTGCGAACGCGAAGCGAAGAAGCTGGTCGAACTGGGCCTGCCGCTGCCGGCGTACGAGCAGGTGACCAAGGCCAGCCATGCCTTCAACCTGCTCGATGCGCGCCGTGCGATCAGCGTGACCGAGCGCCAGCGTTACATCCTGCGCGTGCGCGCGCTGGCCCAGGGCGTGGCCCAGGCGTACTACGAACAGCGCGAGAAGCTGGGCTTCCCCGGCGCCAGAACGCAGGCCTGAATCCCGCACCTTCCCGAACCACCGGGCGCCGGCCGCGTCGCGCGCTGCGCCCCCAACTGGATTGAACCGATGAGCCACCTGTCTCCCCTGCTGATCGAACTGGGCACCGAAGAGCTGCCGGTCAAGGCGCTGCCGGGCCTGTCCCAGGCGTTCTTCGACGGCATCGTCGAGGGCCTGCGCAAGCGCGGCGTCGAACTGGACCTGGGCGATGCGCGCCCGCTGTCCACGCCACGCCGCCTCGCTGTGCTGCTGCCGGGCGTGGGCACCGAACAGCCCGAGCAGCACAGCGAAGTGCTGGGCCCGTACCTGAACATCGCACTGGATGCCGACGGCCAGCCGACCAAGGCGCTGCAGGGCTTCGCGGCCAAGGCCGGGATCGACTGGAGCGCGCTGGAGAAGACCCGCGACGGCAAGGGCGAGCGCTTCGTGCACCGCGCCGTGAAGCCGGGTGCGCGCACCGCCGACCTGTTGCCGGAGGTACTGCGCGAGGCGATCGCGGCGATGCCGATCCCCAAGCCGATGCGCTGGGGTGACCATGCATGGGGCTTCGCGCGACCGGTGCATTGGCTGGTGCTGCTGCACGGCCCGGACATCGTCGATGCCGAACTGTTCGGCCTGAAGGCCGACCGCATGACCCGCGGCCATCGCTTCCACCATGACAAGACCGTGTGGCTGACCCAACCGCAGGATTACGTCGAATCGCTGCGTTCGGCCTTCGTGCTGGTCGATCCGCAGGAACGCCGCGAACGCATCGCCGCGCAGGTGCAGGCCGCCGCTGCGGAAGCGGGCGGCAGTGCACGCATCACCGAAGACAATCTGGGGCAGGTGGTCAACCTGGTCGAATGGCCGTCGGCGGTGCTGTGCAGCTTCGAACGCGCGTTCCTGGCGGTGCCGCAGGAAGCGCTGATCGAGACGATGGAGATCAACCAGAAATTCTTCCCGGTGCTGGATGAGGGCGGCAGGCTGACCGAGAAGTTCATCGGCATCGCCAACATCGAATCCAGGGATGTGGCGGAAGTCGCCAAGGGCTACGAGCGGGTGATCCGTCCGCGCTTCGCCGATGCCAAGTTCTTCTTCGACGAAGATCTCAAGCAGGGGCTGGAGTCGATGGGCGATGGCCTGAAGACCGTGACCTACCAGGCCAAGCTGGGCAGTGTGGCCGACAAGGTCGCACGCGTGGTCGCGCTGGCCGATGCCATCGCCCCGCAGGTCGGTGCCGACCCCGTGCTGGCGCGGCGTGCCGCGCAGCTGGCCAAGAACGACCTGCAGTCCCGCATGGTCAATGAGTTCCCCGAACTGCAGGGTATCGCCGGCCGCCATTACGCGCTGACCGGGGGCGAGTCACCGGAGGTCGCGCTGGCCATCGACGAGTCCTACCAGCCGCGTTTCGGCGGTGACGACATCGCGCTGTCGCCGCTGGGCAAGGTGCTGGCGATCGCCGAGCGCCTGGACACCCTCGCCGGTGGCTTTGCCGCAGGCCTCAAGCCGACCGGCAACAAGGATCCCTTCGCGCTGCGCCGCAACGCGCTGGGCCTGGCGCGCACGGTCATCGAAAGCGGCTTCGAACTGGATCTGCGCGCTCTGCTGGCGCAGGCCAACACGGCGCTCGCACCGCGCAACGTGCAGGCCGACGTGGCCGAACTGTACGACTTCATCATCGAACGCCTGCGCGGCTATTACGCCGACAAGGGCGTTCCGGCGTCGCAGTTCAACGCGGTGGCCGAACTGAAGCCCGCGTCGCTGTATGACTTCGACCGACGTATTGACGCAATCGGTACGTTTGCAGCCTTGCCGGAAGCGCCGGCACTGGCGGCGGCGAACAAGCGCATCGGCAACATCCTGCGCAAGGCCGACATCGACATCCCGGGCCAGATCGACCCGTCGCTGCTGCGCGAAGAGGCCGAGCGCGCGCTCGCCGAAGCGGTTGCCGCGGCCATCGACGATACCGGTGCCAGCCTGCAGAAGAAGGACTACGTCAGCGTGCTGGAACGGCTGGCGCGCCTGCGGCCGCAGGTGGACGCGTTCTTCGACCAGGTGATGGTCAACGACGAGGACCCGGCCGTGCGCGCGAATCGTCTTGCGCTGCTGAAGCGGCTGTCCGACCGCTTCGACGCAGTGGCCTCGCTGGCCCAGCTGTAACCGCTGCAGAACCCGGGGCCGGCGCCTGCCGCCCCGCTGATCGACCCGCAGGCAAAAGCGCAACTCGGCTCATAGCCCTGTGCGGCATGACGCAACACCATGTGCGTCATGTCGTACATCCCTCTTCCCCAGACGCCGACGGCGCATCCGACCACCCTGTCGTGCGTGATACCCCGCGCGGAATCGGTGTTGCTGGTCGCCGACCACCACGTGGCGGACGTCGACCTCGGCGCGGCACGCGACTACGACGGCAACTCCCGCTTCACGATCGAGCCCGGTGGCGTCCGCCTGCTGGCAAGCGGTGAGCGCCAGCTGAAACTGCTGGGGCGCCATGTCCGGGTGCTGGCGGTGCCGGACAGCGTGCCGCGCCTGCTTGCGTTCCACGATCACGCCAAAGGCCTGCAGCGCAGCGTGGAAGGCGATCGCCGCACGGCGGCGCTGCTGCCTGCCACGGGCGCGCTCGAGCACCCGAGCGCACCGCAGAACTGGCTGATGAACGAACTGCTGGATGACACACCGGCCTTCCAGGCCGTGGCCGCGCGCTGGGCCCGGCGCGAGGTCTACCAGCTGGTTCGGTTCGTGCTGGAAAGTCCGGACCAGGGCGTCCAGAAGCTTGCTGATCGCTACGGCCTGTCCGTCGCCCAGTTCCGCCGCATCGGCCGGCGCGCCTTCGGCCGCTCGCTGAAGGAACAGCTGCGCCTGCTGCGCGCAGGTCGGGTGCTGCATCGCTATGCCGATACCGGAGCCACCTTCACCCGGCTGTCGTCGGATTTCGGCTTTTCCTCGCCTTCGCACTTCTGCAGTGAAATCAAATCGCTGCTCGGCAGGTCGCCCAGCTCCATCTATCAATCAGTCCATTCATTGTGAAAATCGTGCGCTACACCGTCTGTCTGTTCGCCGTGCTGCTGGCCGGCACCGTCCCCGCGCCGTTGCTTGCCCAACAGACAGGCGGCGACGACGTGCCGCTTGAAAACACCGCGATCCGCCATCGCGGCGAACTGTCCGCCGACGCCACCTTCGTATCCCGTGGCGACGGCGTATCGCTGCTGCTGCAGTCAGTGGCCGCACAGATGAAGCTGCCGGTCATCGTCAGCACCAGAGCGCAGAAAAAGCGTGTCCAGGGCAGCTTCTCGCTGCGTGAACCGCAGGCGGTGCTCGACCAGGTCGCCCGCGACGTCGGCCTGATCTGGTACAGCGATGGGCAGACCCTGTATGTGCATGACGCCAGTGAAACCCGCAACGCCATCGGCCGGATGCAGCACGCCTCGGTTGCGGTGCTGGAAGATTTCCTGCGCCGTACACGCCTTGCCGACCCGCGCCATGCGCTGCGTGGCGCCAGCAGCGACGGCACGTTCTATGTGTCCGGATCGCCCGTCTATGTCGACATCGTGCTCAGCGCGGCCCGCTACCTGGATGAGCTTTACCGCGGCGCCGACGCGCGTGCCGAACACGTGGAGGTCATACCGCTGCGCAACAGTTTTGCCCAGGGCCGACGCTACGGCATGCGCAGCTGGGAAACCACGCTGCCCGGCATGGCTGAGACGCTGGCGAACGTACTGGCGGATTCAGGTGTCAGTGGCATCATCGTGCGTCGGCCGGACGCCGTGGAAGCGGCCGAGGATCCCAGCGCGGAAAGCGCGGTGGCGGCGCGGCAGGGCAGGCCGCTGCAACGCAGGGAGGACGCCCCCCCCGTACGCCCATCCTCTGCGGACAGACAGGCGCCCACCATCGTGGTGGCCTACCCGGAAACCAACAGCCTGATCGTGCGCGGCACGCTGTCCGGCATCCAGAAAGTGAAGCAGCTGGTGGCCGAGCTCGATCTGCCGCGCAAACAGGTCGAGCTGTCGCTGTGGATCATCGACGTACAGAAGAACGAGCTGGATGCACTCGGGGTGAAGTGGAGCGGCCAGGTTGGCGTTGCCGGCCGCCTCGGGTTGGGGTTCAACGGCGCCACGTCCACACTCGATGGTGAGCGCTTTCTTGCTTCGGTCACCGCACTTTCCGAGCGCGGGCATGCAAGCGTGGTGTCACGCCCGGTACTGCTGACGCAGGAAAACGTGCTTGCGCATTTCGACAGCAACAGCACCTTCTATGCGCGATTGCAGGCCGAGCGGACCGCGTCGCTGCAATCGGTGACCTACGGCACGATGATCAGCGTGCTGCCGCGCGTTTCAACCGAAAACGAAGTGGAAATGCAGCTGAAGATCGAAGACGGGACCTCCAGTGGTGCCGAGGTCGAAGGATTGCCGGTGATCAACCGCACCACCCTCGATACCGTCGCCCGCGTGCCGCACAGGCTGAGCCTGCTGGTGGGGGGATATACCCGCCACGAGCAGGCGCGCGACCGCACCGCCATACCCGGCCTGGGGCGCATTCCATGGCTGGGACACGCGTTCCGCCATCGCAGTGCGCGCCAGCAGGAGCTGGTGCGGATCTTCCTGATCCAGCCTCGCGTGCGTACACCTGCGGATCTGCTGCCCGGCACCGGCCTGGACACGATCGAGGACCTGCAACAGACACTGCCCGAGCACTTGGAACATGTCCGCCAGAGCGTACGGGAGGCAGTGAATGGCACACATTGATGCCAGCGCCACACGACCTCCGGCCATGCTGCCGCGGCACCGTGAGCCGTCTGTCGCCCTGGCGATGGCGGAGGAGGAGCCCGCCTCCTCCACGGCCGCAATGCGCCGCACCAGTACGCAGCAGGCCGGTACGCTACACCAGATGGTGGCCATGAGTGACGATCTCGCCGGGCTGCTGTCCATGATGGGCCGCAACCGGACGCGCCATGCGGAGGAGACGCAGGTCAACGCGCATGCGTGGCTGGACCATGTCCTGGACCCGAAGGGCCCCGATAAGCTGGCTGCGCTGCGCCTGCAGATCGGCCAGCTGGCCTCGATCGACAGCGCGACACTGCGCGGCCTGCTGGCTGCATTGTTCCCGGACCCGAGCGATGCCGTGGCGGTGCTGCGCGCGCTGCGTTCCAGCGGAGAGCTGCAAGAGGCCGCGGAGATCCTCGAGCAACTGGAACAGGAGCTGCTTGGTGGCAGGGACGGGCAAGGCCGCCTGGTACGCGCCGGGCTCAACATCGCACTGAAGGCGCGCGTGCACGCCCGGTTGCTCGCCGCGACCCCGGCCCAGCTGAGGCAGAGCTACCGCGATTTCCTCGGCGGCGGGGAACCCCTGGAAACCTATGAAGAGTGGATCGCGCTGTATGGCTTCGAGCGCCGCAGCCGTGTCGTGGACTTCATCGAACATGCGATGGCTGCGGATATGTACGCGCTGGATCCATTCTGCAACCGCATCGAGTTCGGGCCGCTGCTGCAGCGGGTGCGCCAGCTCACCACGCTGCGCTCGGCCGATCACCTGCTGCTGGCCTGCTGTTGGGATGCCTCGATGATGTCGCGTATCGGCGTCACCCAGCCCGCGTTGCTGTCGGCCCTGTTCGCGATGATACGCATGGGGGGCGGGCTGCAGCGGCTGTTCGATTCGGTGTTCGCCCAGCTCGCCTTCGTCCTGGCAGCCGAAGAAAAGGCCCGCTTCGCGCAGAACCTGCGACGATTCCTGAAGGCCGTTCCGCACAGCCTATGGCAGGGACCAGAGCAGCACGTGCGGGCGGTGGATGAAGTGGAAGCGCTGCTCGGTGCCGCAATGACGCAGGAACAGCTGCAGGCGGGCGCAAGCCACTGGGTGGCCGTCTGATGGCCACGATGAACGTGCCCGCCACCGGCCTGGGCCAGGTGGCACGCACCCTGCTGCGGCCCGAACTGGCCCTGGTCGTGCTGATGGCGGTGATCATCGGCATGCTCATCGTGCCGCTGCCAACGTTCCTGGTGGACCTGCTGATCGGCGTCAACCTGATGATCGCCATCGTGATCTTCCTCAGCTCGTTCTACGTCGAACGCATTCTCAACTTCTCCACCTTCCCGTCCGTGCTGCTGTTCACCACCCTGATGCGGCTCGCGCTTTCGGTCAGCACCAGCCGGTTGATCCTGGTGGATGCCGATGCAGGGCACATCGTGTCGGCATTCGGCGAGTTCGTCGTCGCCGACAACCTGGTGGTCGGCTTCGTCATCTTCGCCATCGTCACCATCGTGCAGTTCATCGTCATCACCAAGGGCTCCGAGCGTATCGGCGAGGTGGTGGCGCGCTTCTCGCTGGATGGCATGCCAGGCAAGCAGATGGGTATCGATGCCGACCTGCGTGCCGAGTCCATCGACGCTGCCGGTGCCAAGCTGCGCCGCCGCGAAGTGGAGAAGGAGAGCCAGCTGTACGGTTCGTACGACGGTGCGATGAAGTTCGTCAAGGGTGATGCCATCGCCGGCATCGTGATCGTGTTCGTGAACCTGTTCGGTGGCATCGCGGTCGGCATGCTGCAGCATGGCATGGGATTCCAGCAGGCGCTGCAGGTGTTCACCCTGCTCACCATCGGTGATGGCCTGGTGGCCCAGATTCCCGCGCTGCTCATCTGCATCAGCGCCGGCTTCGTGGTGACGCGTGTCGGCGGTGAGGAAGGCAACCTCGGGTCGAGCATCATCAAGGAGCTTTTCAGCAGCCAGAAGGTTCTGTTCATCGCGGGCACGCTGCTGTTGCTGCTGGGTTTCCTGCCCGGCTTCCCGATGCCGATCTTCCTGCTTCTGGCCGTTGCACTGTTCGCGCTTGCCGCGCGGCGGGTGCGGTCGGAGAACGCAGATGCACGGAACGCGGGCGAAGGCGCCGGACGCGCCCTCGGCCATGACGGCCAGCCCCACAAGCCCGGTGCGCAGGGACTGTTGGGCAGCGAAAGCAGGCAGGTCAACGAGACGGTTCCGCTGCTGCTGCTGCTGCCGCCGGCACACTACGCCAAGTGGCACAGCGCCGGACTGGAGAGCCAGCTACGCGAGGACCTGCATCTGCGCGTCGGCATGCAGCTGCCCTACATGCTGATGCGAGAGCACGATGCCGGTGCGCACCGGGTGGTGGTGATGATCAATGAAATCGCCGCAGGCAGCAGCGATATCGTGCTCGACCACGTCCGTGTACTCGGCGATGAGGATGAGCTGGCGGTGCTGGACAGCGGCCTGCAGCTTCCTGGTCCGCATGGCGCGCCTGCGCGGCGCTGGATGCCGGCGGACATGCAGGACCAGCTGCGCGCCATGGGCATGGCCACCCGGAGTGACCAGCAGGAACTGCAGCAGCTGGTGCAGGACGCGCTGATGCGCAACATCGGTGAGCTGTTCGGCATCCAGGAAACCAAGCACCTGCTGGACGACACCGAAAAGCGATTCCCCGAACTGCTGAAGGAGGTGCATCGGCATATCCCGGTGCAACGCGTGTCTGAAGTGCTGCAGCGGCTCCAGCGCGAAGGCGTGTCGATCCGCAACATGAAGCTCATCCTGGAAACCCTGGCGCAATGGGGCCAGCGGGAGAAGGACGTGGTCCTGCTGGTGGAACACGTACGCGGTGGGCTGGCGCGCTACATCTCGTCCCAGCACGCCCGCGACGATCGCATCGCGGCCGTCCTGCTGGCCCCGGACACCGAACAGCTGGTGCGTTCAGGCATCCGCCAGAGCCAGGGGGCGGCCTTCCTCAACCTTGACCCTGCCCAGTCCGAACAGCTGCTCGACCGTATCGTGCTCGTCTTCGAACCGCTGCTGGCCAGCCGGCCGGAAGCCGTGCTGCTGGTTGCGCCCGACGTGCGGCGTTTCGTGAAGCGCTTCATCGAGACCCGGCTTCCCAGTCTTTCGGTTCTTTCCTTCTCGGAAATTTCCGACGCCGTATCCCTTGATGTCGTGAGATCACTATGACCCTCAAAGAAACGCTCTGCCTGGCGCTGGATCAGCTTGGCGCCAACTCCAGCGATTACGAGTTCGATGACCACTCGACCATCGTGATGTCCTTCGATGACGTGGGCGATATCTATCTCGATCCGCGTGCCGGCGAACAGGTGTGGCTGTGGGGAAGGATCGACGAAATTGGTGAGCAGGCACGCAGCGTGCTGGCCGAGCCGTTGCTGGCCGAGGTAACCCGCCCCGTAGGTCATTGGGACGCCGGTGCCATGATAGTCCGCGAGGATGGACGTGTCGGCGGCATGCTGCACCCCGACTATGTGCAGGAGCCGGCACTGCTGGCCGAAGCGTTGCAGGATTTCCATCAATGCCTGGCACGGATGCAGGCGATCCGATGATGTGGCCCCGTTCCCTCTGGCAGCCGGCTGCCCATCCTGCCGCGATCATCGGGTCGATGCTGCGGGCGCCATTGCCACAGGTGGCCATCGGCGATGTGTGCCGGTTGCAGGCCGCGGTGCACGACGATGCATCGGCAGGCTACGGGACGGTGGTTGCGATGGAGCACGGCACCGCCTCGATCGGCCTGCTGCGTGACAGCACCGGCCTTTCATCACAGTGCCTGGTCCTGCCGACCGGTCGCGGCCCGACGATCAGTGTTTCAGACCGGCTGCTGGGAAGCGTGCTGGATGGCCAGGGCAATGAAGTGGAGCGGCTTGCGCCAGCTTCGGATTCGCACGCGGTAGCGCGCCGGATTGACGGGCGCGGCGTGGATTACCGCCAGCGCCGCGCGATCGAAACCCCGCTGTGTACCGGCATCCGTGCGGTGGACAGCCTGCTGACCTGCGGTGAAGGGCAGCGCGTCGGCATCTTCGCCGGCGCTGGCGCGGGCAAGACCACGCTGGCCGAAATGCTGCTGGACAATGCCGATATCGATATCAGCGTGATTGCGCTGGTCGGCGAGCGGGGCCGGGAAGTGGCGACACTGGTGGAGCGCCTGCGGCATTCCGCCCACGCGGGACGTACGGTGATCGTGCAGGCGACCTCGGATACCGCGCCGGCACTACGCAGCCAGGCGGCGCTGATCGCCACCAGCATCGCCGAGCACTTCCGCGACCAGGGCCAGCGGGTACTGCTGGTGATGGATTCGGTGACGCGCTATGCCCGTGCGCTGCGGGAGCTCGCCCTGGGCGCCGGTGAGCCACCGGCACGCCGTGGGTTCCCGGCATCTGTTTTCGAAGCATTGCCGCGCCTGCTCGAACGCAGCGGACGGACCGATACAGGCAGCATCACCGCCTTCTATACGGTGTTGCTGGAAGACGAGCAGGATGCCGACCCGATCGGCGAGGAAGTGAAGTCGCTGCTGGATGGGCATCTTTACCTCAGCAGCCGACTGGCCGGCCGGGGACACCTGCCCGCGCTGGATGTGCTGCGCAGCGGAAGCCGCCTGTTCGCCACCCTGGCAGACCCGGCCCAGCAGCAGTCGGCGGCCCACGTACGCGGCTTGCTGGGCACGCTGGAGGACCTGCAGCTGATGCGCGATCTCGGCGAATACAGCCCTGGAGCAAGCGCGGTGTACGACAAGGCGGTTGCGAAGGAAGCTGCGTTGATGGCGTTCCTGTGCCAGGCACAGAACGAACGCAGTGAGCTGCCACATACGCTGGAGGCGCTGCATGCACTCTCCCGCTGACAGGCGTGGTCCGCAGCTGGTCAGGCTGAAACAGGCGCAGCGCCAGCTGTCGCTGCTTTCGGCGCAGTCGCAGCAGCGGGCCGCAGCCGCCCACCGCGAAGAAGCTGCAGCGTTGCGCGCATCGGCCGAACTTGCCCTGGAGCGCGCCATCCTGCAACCCGAAGCCGGCCTCAGCCGCAGTCTGCTGTTCGACCGTCTGCGCATCCTTGCGGTGGCACGCGCGCATGCGCTGGAGACCGGCTACGCCGCCAATGACCTGGAAGCCGACGCGATCCGCTGCGAAGCCGAAGAGGCCGGACAACGCCAACGCGCCGCGCTGCAGTACCGCAAACAGAAGAAGCTCGAACACTGGCATCGCAGCCGTAATCGTGAAGAACGCCGTCTGCTCGAGAGTCGCCGCCACACCCAACAGTTGGATGAAATCGCATGTCGTCGCCGCTCCCCGCGCTGAATCCCGCGCGCTCCCCTGATCTCCCCATCGCGGATGCATCGGTGATTCCGCTGGTACGCCGCGCCCAACACGGATCTGCTGCGCCACCCCGTGGACTCCCCGATGATCCGGAACGCAGGGAAGACAGCACGGAACTGATGCACGATCAGGACGATGGGTTGCCCACCACGCTGGACGGCAACCCGCTCGCCGTTGCCGATAGGCTGACCGCAGCACCGATGAGTCTGCGCCTGGCCCGTCACCCGGCAGGTGCGGCGCAGGGACAGACGTCGGTCGACACCGCCGCTGGGCGCCTCCACACAACGCAGGCAGAGGCTGGGCATACGGCCTCGCCACCGCTGCGACGCGCCGCCCGGATGGGATCACCGCCGGTGCCGGGCGTGACCACGAGGGCATCGGCTGCACAGCCCCAACCACAATTGCTGCCCATCAACCCAAGCAGGTCCGCACCTGGCAGCCGGGGCTCGCTTTCGCTGACAGCCGATGCCGCAGCCAACGCCGCGGAAACGCAGACTGCAGCCATCACCGCCGCATCAAGCAGGATGGCCGGCTTCGTGCGCGAAGGGCCAGCGCATATCCCGGAAGGGGAGGGTGATGCCGGGGGCCCGTCGGCCCGGGCGCCGTACGCCGGGCTAGCAACGGAGCACAACGTCGATGCTCCACCGGCATGGCCTGCGGCGCATCCTCGGGCTCGCCGCGCGGGCGAAGCAGCCCCCCCGCCGTTGCAGCCGGCAGGCAGGCAGGTGGACGCCCGGGGTCGCACGCCGCTGCGGGCGGAGGGGCCAGCAGCGGGGCCGCGCGAAACCGGTACTGCCTTGATCGGCGCCCACCTCAGCCAGGGCGCGCACGCGGTGGCTGGGTCAGCAGCGCGGCCGAGCACGGTCAGTGTGCCGTTCCGTAGTTGGGGGCCGGGCCACCAGGTGACCGCCAGTTGGATGCCGTCTGTTCTGTCGGGCCAGACGCTGCCATCGATCACCCTGCGCGGCAGCACCGAGTCCGCCCAACGGGCGGTGGGCAGCGCGCTGGATGCCGAGGGCCGGCCGGACTTCGGCTCGCTGCAGGTTCTGGCAGCCGACAGCGCAGACGATGACACACCGGGACGCCGCAGCTCCCGCCACGTACCGGAAGATGACGAATGAACGCGCGCCTGACCCTGCTGCGCGACATCGATCCCCAGCAGCTGCGCATGCAGTCGCTGGTGCGGGCGCTGCGCCATGCCGGCGTGGATGCGCCCAGCCGGAAGCCACCGGCAGGGCCCTGTCTGCGATTCGAGCTGGGCTGCCACGACGGCGGGATGGTCTGCCGGGTGGACGCCAACGCCTGGGCAGCCGTGCACCTGACCGGTCTCAATGGTCTGGATTGGTCTGCGATGGATCCGGTGGTGCTGGCCAGCCTTCTCGCCGTCGACCGTCCACTGCAGTTCGCCGACGACATACTTGAATACGAACGCGCCGACGCTCTGCCCATGGTGTGGACGTCGGCGGGGAATGCATCGCTGCCCGTGGTGGCCGCCGCCGAAGGTGAGGTCTGGATCGAATCGCGCTCCGCCACGCTGCCGATGGTGCGACATATCCCATCGTGGCCGGCCGACCTCGCAGTTCCCATCCGGCTGCAGATGGGGGAGGTCACCCTGACGTCGCGCCGCCTGCGCCGCCTGCGGGGTGGCGACATCGTGCTGCTTCCTGCACCCGAGCTGCGTGCGTGGCGTGGCGCCTGCCCGCTGTTTGACTTTCACCTTCATCCGGATTTCCTGACCGTGACTACTGTCCATTCGCCTTTCCGTCCCGCCCCTGAGGGCGCGGTTCCCGCCCTGCATGCCGATCATCACCGCTCACCTGACCTGACTGGCCTGGATGACCTGCCACTTGAGCTGGGCGTGTTGTTGTGCCGCCTCGACATCAGCCTGTGCGAGCTGGCCGACCTGCACGAAGGCAGCGTGGTGGCATTGCCGGACCAGGCCAGCCAGCATGTGGAACTGGTGCACAACGGTCGCTGCCTCGCCATCGGTGAGCTGGTGCAGGTGGGTGATCGCCTCGGCGTCCAGCTGGCGCAGGTGCCGGGGCGGGCATGAGCATCATGCACATCAACAACGATGTGTCGTTGATCGGGATCCTCGCCGCTGCTGCGCTGCTGCCGTTCCTGGTTGCGGTCGGTACCTGCTACATCAAGTTCAGCGTGGTATTCACGCTGATCCGCAATGCGCTGGGCCTGCAGCAGGTTCCGTCCAACATGGTCATCAACGCGCTGTCGTTGATCCTGGCCTTCTATGTAATGCATCCGATCATCAATTCGGTGCAGGCCGCCTATCAAGAGTTGGACCAGCCCTTGACGACGGTACAGCAGACCGCGGATTTTCTGGACGGCAGCCTGGGTGAGTACCGCGCCTACCTGGCTCGCCACGCCGATCCTGAGCTGCTGCGCTTTTTCGAACGTGCGCAGGTCAGCGACGGCGCCGACGTTCCGGCCGCCGATCTGGCCGCCGAACAGCGTTCGCTGTTCGCGTTGCTGCCGGCCTACGCCCTGAGCGAGCTGAAAGATGCTTTCCTGATGGGCTTCTATCTGTATCTGCCATTCATCGTGGTCGATCTCATCGTGTCCAGCGTGCTGCTGGCACTGGGCATGATGATGATGAGCCCGGTCACCATCTCCGCGCCGATCAAGCTGATCCTGTTCGTGGTGCTGGACGGCTGGAGCCTGTTGTCGCAGGGCCTGGTGCTGCAGTACATGGACGTGCCGGCATGAGCGGCCTGCATGTGCGTGCCGCCTGCGCACGGGGCGGGCGGCCATGAACGAACTGATCAACATCGGTAACAAGACCCTGATGCCGGTGCTGCTGTTGTCAGCCGGGCCGGTGATCGTGGCGACCGTGGTCGGGCTGCTCATCGGCCTGTTCCAGACTGTCACCCAGCTGCAGGAGCAGACCCTGCCATTCGGCGCGAAGATGCTGGCCGTGGTGTTGAGCCTGCTGATCCTGCTGGGTTGGATGTCACGCACCCTGATCGACTTCGGCAACCTGGTGTTCGCCCGCGCGTTGGGGGTCTGACCGGCATGATGCTGACCTCGCTGGATAGCGGGCTGGTCCACGCGCTGGGTGAACATGCCGTCCCGGCCACGCTCGGCCTGGCGCGGCTGCTGGCCTGCTTTGCCTGGTTGCCCTACCTGTCCAGCGGCGCTGTGCCCTCGCGCATGGTGCGGGTGATCATGGCGCTGGTGGTGCTGATCGGCCTGTGGCCGGTGACTGAATCGGTGCAACGTCCGGCAGACATGCTGTCGCTGGGGCTGGCCGTGCTGCGTGAAGCCATGGCCGGCACGGTGCTCGGGCTGATGCTTGCCCTGCCTTACCACGTGTTCCACGCCCTGGGTTCGTTGATCGATACCCAGCGCGGCGCGGGCGTCGGCGCGATGCTCGACCCGCTCACCGGCGTGGAGGCCACCGAAATGGCCAACCTGCTGCAGATGATGAGCGCGGTGGTGTTCCTGGTGGCGGGCGGCATGGTGCCGCTGCTGGCGGCGGTGCAGGGAAGCTATGTGCTCCTGCCGATGGGCGGAAACTTCCTGCCGGACCTTCCCAGCATCCACGGCTTCGTGGATATCGTCTTGTCGGCCGCCCTCCGCATGGCCGCGCCGGTGCTGCTGCTGCTGTTCCTGGTGGAGATCCTGCTGGGGGTGATCTCCCGCTTCGCCCAGCAGCTCAACGCGTTCTCCGTGTCGTTGGCGGTGAAATCCGTGTTGGCTTTTGCTGCATTGCTGGTCTACCTCATGGTGACCATGACCGAGCAGGTACCCGTGCTATGGCGCCATTACCCGGCGCTGCGCGGCATCCTGCCGGGAGCGGCGGGATGAGCGCCGGCGCCAGCGAGAAAACCGAGAAGCCGACGCCGCAGCGGCTGGAAAAAGAATCAAGAAAGGGCAAGTCCTTCAACAGCCGTGACCTGCTGGCGGCGGCCGTGCTGTGGGCGGGGATTCCGGCGATGGCGCTGCTGGGATCCCTGATGCCGCTGGCCCAGCTCTACGTGGACAGTGTGCGCGGCGGATTCGTGATGACTCCTGCGGCGGCCGCACTGGCTGCGTTGAAGGCGCTGCTGATGGCGCTGGCGCCGGTGCTGCTGGCATGCACGCTCGCCGTGGTGCTGTGCTCTCTGTGGATGAGCAAGGGGCGAATCGCCAGCGAGGCCATCCGTTTCGATCTGACCAAGCTGAACCCGGTCACTGGCTTCAAGAACCTGTTCTCGATGCGCGTGCTGAAAGACCTGCTGCGCACTGTGCTGTATCTGGTGGCCTGTGGGCTGTTCGCCTGGCTGGCGCTGGGCACCTGGGGCACGGACCTGGTCAGCCAGGTGCACGCCACCGATGCACAGATGGCGGCTGCATGGCGGCACGTGGCGCTGATGTTCGGGCTGGGCCTGCTGCTGGCGCTTGCGCCGGTGTACCTGCTCACCGCGTGGCTGGACCACGTCCTGTTCATCCGCGGACTGAAGATGGAAAAGCATGAGGTCAAGCGCGAGCGCAAGGACAACGAGATCAAGCCCGAGCTCAAGCAGCGCCGCAATGAAATCAACGACGAACTGTCCGCGCAGGTACAGGCGGACACGCGCGGTTCCACGGTAGTGCTGGCCAACCCGACCCACATCGCCGTCGGCATCTTCCTGATGGACGATGACACCCCCATGCCGTTCGTTTCGGTGCGTGAGCGCGGCGCGCGTGCCCGCAAGGTGATCGCGCTGGCCGAAGCCAACGGCGTGCCGGTCGTGCGCGATGTCGCCCTGGCGCGCGCCATCTATTCCAGCACCCGCCGCTACCGCTTCGTGCACGACCGCAGCATCGATCCGGTGATGCAGATCGTGCGCTGGCTGCGCGATGTTGAACGCGCCGGCAAGCCGCCCGACGACGAAGGCCAAACGCCGGACGGCCACCCGAACAAGCCACCTACCGACCCATCCCCAGGAGCATCACATGCCCATTGACCACGATCCCACCGGTTCTCCGCCCTCGCCTGCCGATGACGCAGAAATCACCCGCATGATCCTGGAGGGACTGCGCGAAGGAGCCACCGTAGCCGACCTGAAAGGAGTGAGCCGTGACACTCTGGAAGGGGTCTACGCGATCGCGCATGGTTACTACGAGAACGGCCAGCTGGATGAAGCCGAGGCGTTCTTCCGCTTCCTGTGCCTGTACGACTTCTACAACGCAGACTACGCGCTGGGCATGGGCGCGGTGCTTCACCTGAAGCGCGAACATGAAAAGGCCATTGGCATGTACGCGGTGGCGCAGGCGCTGAACCTGACCGATGACCGTCCGATGTTCCATGTCGGCCAATGCCATCTTGCGCTGGGGCGGTTGGGCAAAGCGCGCGAATGCTTCGAGGCGGTAGCAGGGCGGGCGGCGGGGAGCGAACTCGGCATGCGCGCGGAGGCTTATCTGCAGGCGGTAAAGCAGCAGCGCGACCGGGACGCGGAAACCGCCGGGGATGGCGGGGCCGGACGCTGACCGCCGCCGCCGACCATCCATCGCGCAACGCTCCGGAGGGCTTGCCACGCAAGGGCGGAAACTGAAAGTTGGCGTTGCGCGCCCTCGCGATACTGACCCTGCTGACACCCCCCGACCAGGCCGCGCCCCATGCGCTGCCGGTCGCTACCGCCCGGCAGGGCACTACCGAACGAGGAACCTGCAATGAGCGAGCTTCTGCTCACCATGCCGGCGTACCGCAGCCCCCTGGTGCTGCGTACCACCGGCAAAGAGAACGCCATCCGCGCGGCGGAAGGATTTGGTGCGCGGGTCACCTCCGCGCAGCTGGACCAGGTCCAGGCGGATATGTTTGCCGCGTACGCCTCTGCCCGGCCGCACGCAGGGGGGAGTCCGGGAGGCCAACAGGACCCGGTAGGCCTGCGCCAGCCGGACATGGACAGGATCCGCCAAGCCGCAGGCGAAGATGCACAGCGGTTGACCAACGACGCGCTGAAGACCCTGCTGATGGCCAGGCTGTGGTCCAAAGTAAGCGACAGCAGCCTCGATTCACTACGCCAGCGATGGGACGTGCTTCGGGCTCAACGGGACGCGCGTGCAGCCCAGGCCGGTGCTCTGGCGGCCAGCGTGCAGGCGGCACTGGAGGCGGCCATGGCCGCGCAGGACGCCGCCGATGCCGCCATGGCAGAGCTCGGCGCGCAGGAAGGGGCGCTTGAAGCGGCGCGCCAGGAGGTGGAGCGCCTGCAGGCAGAACTGGACACCATGCAGCCGGATGACCCGGGATATGCAGCAAAGCAGGCTGAACTGACTGCCGCACAGGCAGCGCAGCAGCAGGCACAGGGCCGCCATGAGGCAGCGGCAAAGGCGCTGTTCGAAGCCGCGCAGACACTGGACGGGCGGCTGGGCGAGCTGGATGCCGAGCGCGCCAGGGCAGAAGCCTTCAATGCCGGGCAGCCGCTGGGCGTAGACCCTTCATCGGCGAAAGCATGGGATGCCCAAAGTACGCTGGTGGCGATGATGGGGATGCTTTTCAAACTGATAAACGACGGGATCATCAGTAAACACGAGCTGGATACCGCCTACATCCAAAAGACCATCGAGGCCAGGCACGCGCAGGAGCGCGAGCAGATCCGACAGCGCGATGAACAAATCCAGCGCGCACGCGACGCGGAGAAGAAGACCGGCTGCGCGGGAAAAATACTTGGCTGGATCGGTGCGGCGGTGGGCGTGGTGGCCAGCGTCGCCGCCATCGTGGTGGGTGCGCTGCACGGCAATGTCGCGCTGATTGCCGGCGGGGTGATGGGCATGATGCTCACCATCGACAGCATCGTCGGCATGACCACCGGATTCTCTGTCGTCGGCAAGGCCATCGAGGGGTTGGGCAAGGTAATCGCCAATGCGTTGATCGCCTTCGGCGTACCCGAAGATACGGCCAAACAGGTGGGCGCGATCATGGCCACCGTCGCGGTGATCGTCGCCATCGTGGCGGTGATGATGGTGACCGGCAACATCGCCGCAGCGGGCCGCAGCGTGGCCGGTGGGGTCGGTACCGCGAAGGCCGCGGTCGACTCGACCCTCACTGCGGCGCGCGTCATCGAACAGGGCAGCCGGGTACTGCAGTTTGTCGCGCAGGCCACAGGCGCCATCGGGCAGATCGTGCAGAACGCAGGGCAGCTGGTAATGGCCGGCATGATGCTGGAGGCCGCCAAGCTGTTTGCGGCAGTGCTGGAAAGCATGTCAGGCAACGAAATACTGATGGGCATCATGCGCAGCATGGGCGAGGCAATGGCCCTCTGGTACCGCAGTTCAATGGACCTGATGGTGCAGATGAGCCAGGTCAACGACGACCGTGCCGAAACCGGCCGCCACATCATTTCCCATATCCGCAACCGCGCCTGAGTCCCTTGGCCGCACGTCCGTCTACAGGAATCACTACATGAACATCATTTCCTCGAGCATCACCCCGCAGAGCATGCAGCGCCTCACCCTGCAGGCGTTGCCGAACTCCAGCATGCCAGCTGAAGCCGACGACGCGCAGGCGCAGCGTGCCGCCGACAGGGCCAGCCAACAAGCGGGCCACGCCCTGCTCGCCAGGCGGTCGCGCCAGGCACCTGACCTTCCCGCCCCGACGGCGGCGCCGCTGGGCATGACGCAGCTGCGTGCATTGCTGCCCCAGATGGCTGGCCAGCGCCCCGCCATGGTTCCTGGCGCCACTGCCGAAGCGTTCGTTGCACTGCACCGGCTGGCAGCGCAGGCGACGGCTGGCGAAGCAGCCGGCGAGGCCGACATGCGGCAGGTCATGGCCCAGGCGCAGACGCTGATCGGTCTGATCAGTCCAGATGGACAGCTGGCCTATCCCACTGCGACCCAGCTGCGGGCGCTGGCGGGCCTGGACGGAAACGTGCCCGACGCGTTGCGCTTCGCCGACGAGCTGCTGGGCGACACGCCCGGCATGCGCGAAGTGCTGGAAGAAGCGAGTGCCAACCGCGCGGAGGAGCTGCCGATCCGGATGCAGGCCGACGACCGTCTGGCCTACATCCTGATGCTGGTTGCGGTGTTGATGCGGATGAATGCCGGGCAGCGCGA
This sequence comes from Stenotrophomonas sp. Bg11-02, assembly GCF_002836635.1. NCBI lineage: Bacteria > Pseudomonadati > Pseudomonadota > Gammaproteobacteria > Lysobacterales > Lysobacteraceae > Stenotrophomonas > Stenotrophomonas sp. Bg11-02. The sequence continues at coordinate 159,578 of NZ_PJAY01000053.1, read as the reverse complement.
GCAGGCCGCAGCGATGGTCAACCTGGCCGCCCAGTCGGTGCAGGCAATGGCCGAAAGCACGGTGAGCAGTGCCAAGGCCGCCCAAGTGGCCAAGATCGTCACGCTGTCGGTGGGGGTGGCCACGGCCGGGGCGGGCCTGACACTGGGCGCTGTTGCGATGACCAAGGGCGTGAGCAGCCTGCGAGCCAACAAGGCAGGCGCTGAAACCGCATCCATCGAGGGTAACCAACTCAATCATGCCAACGCAGTGGGCATGAATACCGCTCACCCTGGCGCAGCGGCGACGCCGCCCCAGGTCGCGACGCTGAGATCGGAATCGCAGATCGTGCAGGAGATCGCGACCACCAACAGCACCGCACACGCCATCGACACCACCAAGCTGGGCGTGTTGACCAGCGCCAGCCATGCCGTGGTCCAGACCAGCAACGGCGCAGGCGCGGTGGCCGGCTCGCCGTTCGACCTGGAAGCAGCCGGGCACTCGGTGGATGCAGAAAAGGACCGCCTCAACAAGGATGTCGAACTCGATGTCAGCGGCCAGATCAAGCAGCAGGTGAGCAAGACCAGTGAGGAGGAACGCGCGATGTTCACGCTCTATGCCAACCGCGGCCAGGACAAGAAGCAGGCAGCCGACCACATCATCGGCAACATGAAGCGCTGAAGCCCTCTCTCCTGATCACGGCGCGCCACCCAGCGTGGCGCGCGCCTGCACGGAAAACCCCATGAACAATGAAATGCCGATCACGGCACGCACCTCCGCACTCCGGCCGCCAGTGCACAACAGCGCGGCTCCACCGGTCCCGGTACTGCTTGAGGCTGAGGAAACGCCCGTGCTGCGTTCCTGGACAAGCACATCCGCCGTCCTGGAACACCTGCGGCAACGCGAACTGACCAGCGCCTCGTACACGGCGGAGGACCAGAAGGCGCTGTATGCGCAGGCTGTGCTCAAGGATCAGCTGCAGTGGGAAAAGCAGCAGCGGGAGCTGCTTGACGCCCTGCCGCGAACGGATCGCCAGTTGTTGTCGGCGCTTCTGTCAGTGCCGGAGGACGCTGATGATGCGGCAATCGACGAGTCGCACCAGGCGTTCTTCGCCCGGATCGCCGAACTGCTCGCGCGCCTGGATTCGGAGTGGATCAAGAAATACAGCGGTTTCATGGCCGACTACGTGGCGTTGTTCGCCAAGATCGGTGAGGCCATGAATCTGTTGAGTCAGGGCCTGGGCGCGCCGGACAAGGATGGGAACGTCACCGTCGACTTCGGCAAACTCTACGATGAGCTGGAAAAGATCGCGCTTGAGCTGGAGGCCGCCGGATTCGGCCCCGAGTTCGACACCCATGAAGCGGCACAGGCATTCCTTGATGAACTGGGCCTTCCCGACATGAAACTGGTCGTCCTCCCCAACGGGAAGTTCCAGATAGGCGTCGATCCCTACCTGGTTCGTACGCTGAAGGACCTGTTCCGTGGGATGAACGGCACGAAGCTGAGTGCCGCGCAACTTCAGCAGCTGATGTCCGCCAAGGACACGCTGTTGGAGCGCTTCAACCATCTCAATCGCACTGTGCCGGAAAAATACCAGCGACAGCTGCAGATGTGGGACCAGTTGACGAAGATCCTCAGCAGCAGCATCGATTCGATCACCGAAGCAGATCGAGCCTTCATCCAGGCCTTGGTCGGCTGATAAGGAACATACATACCATGTCATTCGTCGAGCGGATCTCCGCGCCGAACCCCCTCACCCAGCCCCAGCCGAACCCGATCAAGCAAGCAGGTTTTCCACTCGAGAACCTGCGCAATGAAGAGGGCATGGGGCGCTGGTCCAGCCTCACCTCGCTTGCCAGTGAGATGGGAAGCCTTCAGCTCCAATCCGTGATTGACGACGACACCGGCTTCGCCCGCGCGCACCACCGTGCACCGCTTGATCGTATTGATCCCTCTGACATCCACCGGGGCGCTGCCAACGTCAGTGGGGCGCATGTGCAGTCGGTCAGGACCACGCTTGCGCCGTTGATCAACGAGCTGGAGGCGCGGGTCTCCGCGGCCAGCGCCAAGAAGGGAACGGGACCGCTGAACGTAAGTCCGGATCTCTACACCGCAGAGCAGGTAAAGGAAGCAGGGAACAAACGTGCCGCCTGCGCCAGGACCGTGCTGGGCGAAATGGGGGTAGCGCCCGCGGCGATACAGTCCGTGGACAGCAACCGTAGAAGCGCAGGCGGCCGCGCGATCATCGATGCGTGCCGGTTGCTCGCCATGCCAGAGGCCCATGACACCCGGACCAGAGGTCCAACCGAAGCGTTGAGGGCCGCGCTCGCCACGTACATCAAAAAAGCCGATGGCGATTACACCGGAGTCTACAAAGCGTTCGGTGCAGATGCGTACCCGCAACTGCAGAAGCTGGCCGCGTGCGTGGAAAGCAGCATCGCCGCCATAGGACGGGACCGGGTGGAGCAGCGGCTGTTGATCGACATGGCACCCGCCATGCTGGACGTGGCTTCGCGCAAGTATCCGGGCCTGTGTGCCAGCCAGCTGGCGCAGATGCTGCCGGAGATGATGAACCCACAGGCATTCTCCGCCCTTCTTTCCAAGCTGGAAAACTGCAGTGGCACACAGCTGCTGCACATGATTGAAGAGTCCCTGCAGTTTCTCGATCCGATCAAGCAGCCCGACCGTCAGCCGCCGGCTCAAAAACCGGTCTCCCGACCTGCGACCCCTGCCGACCCATTGGATCAGTTGGAGCGGATTGTCGGCATGTTCAAGGGAGTCTTCCCGCCGATCATCAACAACGTCAGCAATATCGGTAACAACAACGGCAACAACAATGGAAACCACGTCGAGCGCTTGAACTACGGACGCAACCGGTCACGGGACGATGTCGTACGTTTGGCGTCGATCGAGGAGCCGGTAGCGCGTGTGCCAGCGCCCACCCAGCGCAGCCAGGCCGAGCAGGCGCTGCAGGTCTTTGCCGAGGAGGCCGATACCCTGGATATCGGCAACACTACGCTGCAGCCGATCCCGATCGAAGACGCCGAAAAGCAATCGACGGCGCAGCCGGCGAAGGAAGAAACAGACGAGCAGATACACAGGAAAAAACTCGCCCAAGTAATCGAACAACTCAAGAAGGTTCAGGCAGATGGGAGCGCAACAGCGAACTTGAAGCGCGTGACGCAGGAGCTGAACCAGGTCCGGAAGCCGACCGCCAGTACGGTTGGAGACGACCAGGGCGCTGGGGACCAGGGCAGGGCAGGAAGCAGCGCTGCGCACAGTGAACTCATCATGGCCCCCGATGCTGGCCGCAGCTACTACATGGACAGGCCCAACCCGTACATGATGGGGGCGATCCCGCCCGGTGCGAACGCGCGCTCGCGCTTCAGATTCGGCGCTGAAAACCTCCGCAACAACGTATCCAAAGACGGGAATGACGGCGCCGAAGCCCAGCAGAACGAGGTCGTCGGCGCAGACGGTGAGCGTAAGGCGGAACTGGTGAAACTGGCCGCACCTTCACGGAGCGGTGGCGTGGTACGCAACCGCTTCGGTGAGGAATTCCATGCCGCCCTCACGAAAATCCTGGCCAGGGAGGAGCCTCGGTGATCACCCAGCTGATTGCCATGGTCACTGGCACCATCGGCGCCGAAGACATCCGGCCCGGCGACCGGCTGCATGAAGATCTCGGCATGGACTCCCTGGAAATGGCCGACCTGCTGAGCTGCGTGGAAGATGAGTACGGTGCGGTGATCACCGCATCGATGCTGGCGGACATCCGCACCGTGGCCGAGCTGGAATCCGTCGTCCGGCGTGCAGCATGCGCGTAGCAATGGGCCGTCCGCTGGCATTGGGTATGTTGCTCGGTGCCAGCGGGACACTGCATGCGGCCGGCTTTCATGCGGGCTTGAATGCACGGGGTGAGCTGATCGTATCCGATCAGCCCGCCACCGGATTGATTGCCTTCGATCCCTACGCCAGGCGGATGTCCCATCCCGCGGACCGCGGCCCACGCGCGCGCACCGAGCCGCTGGACAGCCTGCTGGAGCGTGCGGCGGCAGAGAGCGGGGTGGACCGCGCCCTGCTGCACGCGGTGGTGCAGCAGGAGTCCGCATTCAATCCGCGGGCCGTATCGCCCGCCGGTGCAGTCGGCCTGATGCAGCTGATGCCCGCCACGGCGCGGCGCTTCGGCGTCCGCGATCGGTTTGATCCGGCGCAGAACCTGCGCGGCGGTGCGGCCTACCTGGCCTGGCTGCTGACCCATTTCAACCATGATCTCGACCTTGCCTTGGCGGCCTACAACGCAGGGGAAGGCAGCGTGCACCGGCATGGCAATCGGGTGCCCCCGTTCGCCGAGACGCAGGCCTATGTGCAGGCTGTGAAACAGCGCTACGCGCAGTGATTGGCAGGGCCACAGGCTGATCATTTACAACTCTGCTGATATCGGTATCCGGAAACCCCGCAGAGAATGATCAGCGCCAACCACGGCACGTCATACTCTGTTGAACCGCCCCATGTCGTATGTGCTGAAAATCCTTGCCGGTACGTTGAACGGCGTCGAATACTCCGTGTCCGGCCATGAAACGGTGTTCCATGTGGGTCCGCAGGAAGACCTGGCCAATGGACGCGCCGCGCGCCTGTTGGCGGCCGCGGACAATGCCTACTTCATTCCAGCCGATTTGCCGGTAGCGGCCTTTGCCGTGAGGGTAAGCGCTGACGACGGTACGCTGCAGCTTGGCGAGCGCGCGGTAGAGCAGGCCCCCTGGGCATGGCGACCCTTGGCGCTGCAGCGGCCCGTGCAGGCGGCAGGCATCCACTTTGCCGTGCGTGGAAAGCAGGCGGCATGGTCGCCGGAGATTCTTGCCTTCGTGCCTCCTGCATTGCCGGTTGAGTATCCCCCGCATCGAGCAAACCGGGCCGGATCGCGCAACCCTCATTACCGCCCGGCGCTTTTGCTGGGTATCGTTGCGATGCTTGCCGTCGCCGTCGGGGCGGCCTGGTTCTACTGGCAGCATCAACCTGAAGCGCGTGTGCGTGGCCTTGCCACCGTGCTGGCCAACGCGCCGGCGGACTATGTGATTGCCGCAGGCGATGACGGACGTCTGTATGCCTTCAGCGACAGCGCTTCGGCGCGCACCTGGGGCGAGCGCGCAAGCCGGCGGGCACAGCGCCGCAACGACGTGCACCTGTCGCGCCGTGAGGAAGCGGCGCGGCTTGAACGAGCGCTCGTCGCGGCGGGGCTGGATGTGGTCATCGTGCGGTTGCAGGATCCGGGCAAGCCGGAGGTCGTGCTGAGCGGCCAGCTGACAGACGCACGCCGCGCCCACGCCGGCACCGTACTTGCCGCGCAGGCGCCCTACCTGAAACAGGCGCGGGTGTCGGCCATCAGTGACCAGCAGCTCATTGCGCTGGCGCGGCAGGAGTTGCGGGTGCTGGGCATAAGCACCCGCACCGAACCGCGCGGGCAGCGGGTCAGCATCGTCAATGACGTATTCCTCGACGATGCAGGCCTGAACGCAATGGCCGGGGCCGCGCGTGCCTTCCACCAGCGCTGGGGCACGCGTCGCATCAGCCTGGCCCCACAGCTATGGGATGACCTGCTGCAGGGACGTTCCTATCGCTATTCCCCCGGTCAGCTGCTTTCCGCCGGCGGCGGGCGCTGGGATTACGCGCGTGATGCGACGCGCCAGCAGGCACCTTGAGTCCACCCTGAAACCACGGAGAAGAAACATGAGCGAAATGAACGCACCTGTCCAACCCACCTATGGATGGGGCGACCTGCCCGATCCGGGCGGTGACGGCAGCCAATGGGACGGCTGGATATCCAACCACTCCAAGTACTTCGATAAAGGCGTGAATGATCTGAAGGACGCGCTTGCGAAGGCATTCGAGGCATTGAGCAAGAGTCCCAGCGATCCCACCAAGCTTGCCGATTACCAGAGCGCGCTGTCCGAATACAACATGTACCGGATGCTGCAGTCCAACTCCACCAAGAGCCTGAGTGACCAGAGCAAGGCGGTCATCCGCAACCTGGCCTGAGTTTCCCGGCCCGCGTACTGCGCGGGCCGCCCTCCGCCGCAAGGAACCCCCATGATCACACTCCCGCCGATTTCCGCTGACCTGCTCGACATCACATCCGAAGGCGGCCTGCCGGTTCCGCTTTCAAGCCGCTTCAACCAGGCCGCAGCCGAAGGCTTCATATGGAGCGGACAAGAACGTACCGCGCTGCTGGCGGCGTCCAACGACCCGGCCGTGGCCGGCGACCCAGACCAGCTGGCCGCGTTCCAGACGCGCCATCAGGAGTACACCCTGGCGGTGGCCTTCAGCTCAGCCGTGGTCAGCCATCTGACCAAGGGCATCGAAACCCTGGTGAAGAGCTGAGCCATGATCCGTTCCCCCACGCGTAGCGTAGTGAGTCTGCTGCTGTGCCTGCTGCTGGCGGGATGCGCGCGTTCCGAACTGCTGCAGGCACTGGACGAACGCCAGGCCAACGAAGTGGTGGCCGCGCTGCTCCACCACAACATTCCGGCCGAGAAGCGCCTGCAGGGCAAGGCCGGTTTCATGGTACGGGTTGCGGCGGCCGATCTGGCCGAGGCGATCGACCTGGTACAGCTGAAAGGTCTTCCTTCCGCGCCGCGAACGCAGATCGCCGCGCAGTTCCCTGCCGATGCCATGGTGAGCACACCGCTGGCCGAGCGCGCGCGCCTTCTCTCGGCGATCGAACAGCGCCTGGAAGAATCGTTGACCACCCTGGCCGGGGTGAAGCGCGCGCGCGTGCACGTGAGCTACGACGCGGGCCCGACCGAAGGCAGCCTGCAGCAGCGCCGTGCGCCTTCGATGCATGTGGCGGCAGTGCTCGCGCATTCGCGCGACATGGACCAGGCGGTGCTGCTGGCCACCGCCAAGCGGTTCCTGCGCAACGCCTTCGTCGATGTGGCCTACGACAATGTATCGGTGGTGCTGACCCCTGCCGCGGAGCCGCGCAGCCTGGCAGTGACGCCGGCCGATGAGCCGACGTCACTATGGGCCCTGCTGGTGATACCGCTTGGCCTGCTGGCCGCGCTGGCTGCCTGCGGCTGGTGGCTGCTGCAGCGGGGCGACCCGCGCGCCGTGCGCGTGCGTGAGCGTCTTCGTCGCAGGCGCAGGCCGCCTGAGGGGGCGTCCTCCCATGCATGAGCGGGTGCGCATCCTGCACGATCCTCTGGCTTACTACCGGCCGTGGTCGGCTGTGGAGCCACGGCTTGCCGGCTCACAGCGCAGTGCACTGAACCGGTGGATACGCCAGGCCCATGCGCTGCCGCCCGCGGCCGTCGACCTGGGCCGTTCGGACCCGCTGGCGGACAGGTTGATCCGAGGTTGGTGGCGGGTGCCTGCCGCTGCCTGGTTCGTGGCCTGCGCCGGGCACCGGCGGCATGTGCTGGGCACGCGCTGGATGCCCAGCCAGCCACCGGCCCTGCACGCTTTTCTGCGCTTGGGATTTCCCGAAGCCGGCGTAGATTGGCCACAGGCACCTACACCGGACCTGCTGCTGGCCTGGGGCGGAAAACACCTGCAGCGAGGGCTGCATGGGCAGCTGCCGGACTGGCTGCATGCGCGGATGGCGCTGTGGTTCGTGGGCCTGCCAGACCTTCCGGCATCTGCCACAGCCTCTACCGACCCCTTTGACATGACTTGTTTCCTGAGTGCCTGGAACCATGCTGCAGACCTATCCTGAAAGCCTGCTGGAACGCGCCGTTGACGACGTCATCCATGCGTCCAGCGTCCAGCAGGGCGTCAACCTTGCCCGCGTACAGGCGTTCGCCCGTCGCGCGATCACCCGCGAGCGCGAACAGGCGCGGCTGGAGGTGCGTGAGCTACACGCCGCGGCGGCATTCGAAGGCTATCGAGACGGCATGCTGCACGCCTTGGGCGCGCTGCAGGAGGTCATCGAAGGCCTGCAGCGTGAACAGGTGGCGCTGGCCACCGCCGTACGCGACCAGGTGCAAGCCACCCTGGAGGCGATGAACACTGCGCCGGATGTCGTAGTGGAACCGATCTGCAAGGCCTTCGCCCATCGCATGGCGCAGTCCGATGCCGGCACCCAGGCCGTGCTGCACATCCCGCGGGACCAGACAGCGTTGCTGCAGGCGCTGCACGATGAACCGCTGCTGCGGGCGCTTGACGTGCGGCCGGCCAATCGTCGGCTGCCGCTGCTGGAGTTGGGCGCACTGGCATGGGAGCTGGACCTGCATGGCAGCCTGTTGGACGACGTCGAACTGGCGCTGGGCGAGGCCCTGCCTGGTGTGCAGGACCGGCTCAACACGCTCGCCAGCCGTTACAGCGCGAATCTGCAGGAGTCGCTGGACGCCGCCGCGCAGGCGCGTGGTTTCTCCCTGCTCCGCATCAAACAGAAGGAAGCACAATGAACTCCATCAATCCGCTCGCACAATCGACGGTGGCACGAGGGAATCTATCGGACGACGGGATCGGCCTGGCCGACCGCGTCCTGGCCCAGCGCGGAAAGGGTGCCACCATCGACCCCGCCGCACCTTCCGTCGAGGACAATCTGGTCCCGCTGCCCGAGCCGGTCAGCCCTATCGAGGGATTCATCGAGGACTGGGCTGCGCAGATGTTCCGGGAAACGCTGATGTTCGGCGAAGAAGAGCAAACCGGTAACCCATCGCTCAGCATCGACATCTGAGCGTCCGGCCGGCCTGTTCCTGGGAGGGGCAGCGTGGCCGCCTTCATTCCCGATGTCATCGGCCCCGGCTATGCTGTGCTGATGCAGCTACCGAAAATCGCCCTTCCCCTGTTCTGCCTTGCCGTGCTGGCCAGCCCCCAGGCCCACGCGCGCGGCACTATCGAAAAGGTGGATATCCGCGGCCTGGACAAGGGCGGCGATGCCGAGATCATCGAAAACATCCAGGTCTCGCTGACGCTTTTCGACACGATCGGCAAAGTGCAGGGCGAATCCCGGCTGGAGTATCTGCTGTCACAGGCCGAGCGCCAGACCCGGCAGGCGCTGGAGCCGTTCGGTTTCTACAACCCGACCATCACGGTCGAGGCGCCGCGTACGGGCGACACCCTGCGCGTGGTGATCGATGTGAAAAAGGGCGAGCCGGTACGGGTCCGCGAGGACCACATCGAGATCACCGGCCCGGCCATGTACGACCGTTACCTGCAAGATGACCTGGAGGCGTTCAGGCCGCGCAAGGGTGACGCTTTCGAACATACGTTGTACGAAGCCAGCAAGATCACCGTGACCCGGCGACTGGCCGAGCGCGGCTATTTCGATGCCGATTACACCCAGCACCAGGTGCAGGTCACCCGCGCGGAAAACGCGGCGGATATCGATCTGGCTTGGGACAGCGGGCGCCGTTACAACATGGGCCCGATCACCTTCAAGCAGAATTACTTCGTCGACAAGCTGTTCGATCCGCTGGTGTATTGGGAAGAGGGCAGCTATTTCCACGAGGGCAAGCTGGACCGGCTGCGTGAATCGCTGACCAAGCTGGATTACTTCAGCACCATCGACATCCAGCCCAAGCCGGAACAAGCCGACGAAAACGGCAATGTGCCGGTGGACGTCAACCTGACGCGTGCAAAGCGCAGCATCTACACCACCGGCCTGAGCTATGGCAGCGAGAGCGGCGCCGGTGTGCGTGGCGGCCTGGAGCGCCGGTGGCTCAACAGCCGTGGGCACAAGATGAACACGCAGCTGGACTATGCCCAGAAGCGTAAAAGTCTCACTACAAGCTATCGGATCCCGGCCTTCCGCTGGCTCGATGGCTGGTATACGTTCGCCGCCAGCGCCTACGACGAGCAGACCGACTACATCGATCTGCGCAACCTGAAACTGATCGCCAGCCGCAGCGGGCAGATCAACGAATTCTGGACCGCCACCGCATCGCTCAACGCGCTCCGTGAGCGATGGGGCTATGCGTCGGGAACCGAGTTCACCGATGCGGTCTACCAGTATTCCACCCTGGTCTATCCGCAGATCGCGGCGGACTACGTCAACGTCGATGACCGCTTGTTCCCGCGCAGCGGCATCAGCGGCAGCGCGACGATGCGCGGTGGCGTGGAAGGCGCCGGCTCGGACACCAGCTTCGTGCAGGCCAACATGGTGCTGCGCTGGTACGTGCCGCTGGGCCAGACCAATCGCCTGATCCTGCGCGGTGAGGGCGGCACCACCTGGACCAGTGACCTGGTCGCGATGCCGCCCAGCCTGCGCTACTTCGCCGGCGGCGATCGCAGCATCCGCGGCTACGCCTGGCGTGAAGTGGGCCCGCGGACGCCTGAACCGGACAAGTTCGCCCTTGGTGCCAAGCACCTGGTGGTGGGCTCGGCCGAGTACGAGCATTACTTCAATGATGGGCCGTGGGGCGCGGCGGTGTTCGTCGATACCGGCAGCGCCTTCGACAACACCATCGACCTGCACACCGGCGTCGGTTTCGGCGTGCGCTGGAAGTCGCCGGTCGGCCCGGTACGCGTGGACATCGCCCATGGCCTGAACGATCCGGACTCACAGTTCCAGATCTACCTGAACATCGGAGCTGACCTGTGAGCACGCCGACCCCGACCCCGCCGAACGCACCCAACGCGCAGGCCCCCGTGCCACGCCGGCGCTTCTACCGGCGTCGTCGTTTCTGGGCATGGTCCGGCGTGGGCGTGCTTGGCCTGGTGCTGGTTGGCCTGCTGGCGGTGTACTGGTTGCTGCAGACCGTCGCCGGCCGCGATGTACTGCTGGCGCAGGTGATCGCGCGGCTGCCGGCAGGCGCCAGTTTCACCTGGGACAAGGCCGAAGGCCCGGTGGCCGGACCGCTCACCCTGCACAACGTCGATTTCCGTTACAACGACATCCACTTCCACGCCGATCGCGCACACCTGGAGCCGGACCTGCGTCCACTGCTGGGCCGCAGGCTGCTGCTGGACCGGCTGGAACTGGACAATGCGACACTGAACCTGGCCAAGAGCGAAGCGCCCTTCGAGCTGCCGTCATGGCCGGACTCACTGCCACAGATCGAGATGCCCTTGGCCATCCAGGCCGACGTCATCCAGGTCAACGGGCTGCGCGTCACCACCGGCGGCGAGCCGACCATCGACATCGCGCGCATCGGCGGTGGACTGGAAATCGCCAACGGCGAGTTCAAGGCCAACCAGTTGCTGGTGGACAGCGACATGGGCAACGTCCGCATCAACGGCCATTACATTCCCTCCGATGACTACGACACCGACCTGAGCGCCACCGCCATCCTGCCGGCGCCGCGTGGCCGTACGCCAGCCAGCGTGGGCCTGGTGGCACGCGGCAACCTGGGCCATATGGAAGTGGCCGTGGCCGGTCGTGCACCCGAGCCGCTGCGCGCGATGCTGGTGTTCGACGGCCACACCGATCCCACCTGGAAGGCCAGCGCACGCACCGATGCGCTGGACGTGCGCTTGCTGACCCCGGCGCTGAGCGCCTCCACGCTGGAGCCGCTGACGCTGGACTTCACCGCGTCCGGCAAGGGCGGCAGTGCCGACCTGCAGGGTACCGCCCAGCTTGGCGAACAGAAGGTCGAGCTTGCCCCGTCCAAGGTGCAGCTGGAAGACCAGGTGCTGAAGGTATCGCCGCTGGTGGTCAAGGCGTTCGGCGGACAGGTGCGGTTGAAGGGCAGTGCCGACTTCCGCGAGCAGGACAACCAGAAACTCGATTTTTCCATCGTCGCCAATGACCTGACGTATACCCCGGCTGCTGATCCCAACACCGCCGGCGGTGCGGCGGTGCCGGTGACGTTGCGCGAAGCCCGCTTGGGGCTGGCCGGTACGCTGCAGGCGTGGGCAGCGATCGGCACGGCCGACATCGAGCGCGACGGCCAGAAGGCGGCGCTGCAGTTCGATGTGCGTGGCAACGAAAACGCAGCACGCATCGAGCAGCTGCAGGCTCGCACACCCGGCGGCACGCTCGAGGTGGAAGGCAACGTGGCCTGGGCGCCGCAGCTGCAATGGGATGCCAAGGCGACACTCGACGCGTTCGATCCGGGCTACTTCATGCCGGGCTGGGACGGGCGCTTGTCCGGCAATCTTGCCAGCACCGGCCGCCAGCTGCCGGTGCCGGCCAATGCACCGCCGGGGACCGCCGGCGTCATCGAAGCGACGGTCGATCTGCCCTCCCTGAAGGGCAGATTGCGGCAGCGCGCGGTGGATGCGCAGGGCAAGTTCGCGATGCAGGGCGAGCAGGGCGAAGGCCAGCTGAAGTTGGCCGTCGGTGCGAGTCGTGTCACCGCCTCGGGCAAGGTCGGCGACCGGCTGGACATCGATGCGCGCTTTGAACCGCTGCAGCTCAGTGACCTGCTGCCGGGTGCCGATGGCGGCCTGCAGGGCACGGTGCAGGTCAAGGGGCGGCGCGACGCGCCGGACATCACCGCCGACCTTGTGGGCAGCAACCTGCGCTGGGACGATTACGCGGCCGAAGCGATCAGCCTGAAGGGTCGCCTGCCATGGAGCGGCGACAGTGGCACGCTGGCGCTGCAGGGCCGCAACGTCAACGCCGGGATGCTGCTGGAAAGCCTGAAGGTGGACGCGCAGGGCAGCGTCAGCAACCTGCGGTTGACCGCGCAGGGCCGCAACGACATGGGCGCGGTGGACCTGCAGGGCAGTGTCCGCCAGCAGGGCCAGCAGTGGCGCGGCAAGCTTGAATCGCTGCGGCTTGAACCGCAGAAGGGTGATCCCTGGGTGCTGCGCAGCGCGTCGGATTTCGCGATCAACGGCAGCAACTACAGCCTGACCGAAACCTGCCTGGCCCCGGCCACCGGGGGTGCGCTGTGCGTGCATGCCAACTGGCCGCGCGAAGGGCTGGTGGTGCGCGGCGACGCGCTGCCGCTGACCCTGGTGCAGCCGTGGCTGCCGCCGACCTCCGGGCGTCGCATCTTCCTGCGCGGGGAGGTGACGATGGACGCGCAGATCCGACCGCGCGGCAATGCCTGGGAAGGCAACGTGGAGGTGCGTTCGGCCGAAGGTGGCGTGCGCCTGGGCGACAACGCCCGCGGCGAACTGCTGAAGTACGACCAGTTCTCGATCACGCTGGACATGACGCCTGCACGTATCGACGGCTTCCTCGGCATGGGCTTCCAGGGCAACGGCTTCGTCAACGCCAAGGTGCAGACCGGCTGGGATGCCAGCGCTCCGTTGAATGGTGAGCTGTACCTCAACATGGCGCGGCTGTACTGGCTGGAACTGTTCTCACCGGATATCGTGCGGCCGACCGGCCTGATCGAAGGCCACGTGAGCCTGCGTGGAACCCGCAGCCAGCCGCTGCTGGGCGGCGAGGCCACGCTGAGCGACTTCAAGGGCGAATTCCCGGCCCTGGGCCTGACCTTCGAACAGGGCAAGGGTGACTTCACCGCCCAACCGGATGGCTCGGCGAAGATCACCGCGCAGGCCAATTCCGGCAAGGGCACGCTGTATGTGGACGGTGGCCTGTCATGGTTCGGCGATGCACAGCCGCTGCAGCTGCATATCCACGGTGAGAACGTCCTGTTGTCCAACACAAGCGAACTGCGCGTGGTGGCCAATCCGGACCTGGATTTCACCCTGGCCGGCACCACCATGCAGCTGAAGGGCGAGGTGCTGGTGCCGGAGGCCGACATCGACCTGGAACGCCTCGACCGCGGTACCTCGGTATCCTCGGACGTGGTGGTGCTTGATCCGGTGGATCCGGAAGAAACGGCCAGCTCGCCGCTGGACATGGACCTGACGGTCAGCCTTGGCGACAACGTCAAGATGGCTGGTTTCGGCCTGAAGGGCGCGTTGACCGGCAAGATGCAGGTATGGGCCAAGCCGGGTCGCGAAATGACCGCCAACGGCGGGCTGGAAGTGAGTGGCCGCTACAAGGCCTACGGCCAGGACCTGACCATCACGCGCGGCCAGCTGAGCTGGAACTACAACCCGGTGTCCGATCCACGCATCAACCTGCGCGCGGAACGTCGCATCGGCGATGTGACCGCCGGCATCGACGTCACCGGTCGTGCGATGCAGCCGCGTGCGCAGGTGTGGTCGGATCCGTCCATGTCCCAATCCGAGGCGCTCGGTTACCTGGTGCTCGGCCGCAGCCTGACCGGGGCCACCAGCGACCAGACCCAGCAGGTCAACGCCGCATCGGCGGCTCTGTCGGCCGGCAGCGGGCTGCTTGCCTCGCAGCTGGGCGCGAAACTGGGGCTGGATGACGCGGGCGTCAGCCAGTCGCGCGCGCTCGGGGGATCGGTGCTGGGCGTGGGCAAGTTCATTTCGCCGAAGTTGTATGTTGGTTACGGCGTTTCACTGGTGGGCAGCGGGTCGGTGCTGACACTGAAATACCTGCTCAGTCGCGGCTTCGATATCGAGGTGGAATCGAGCACGGTGGAGAACCGGGGCTCGTTGAACTGGCGCCGCGAAAAATAGCGTCGCGGAGCGTCCCGAGGACGCTGGTGTCATCGAGGTCAGCGGCCTGCGCACGCTGGCCCGGCTGCCGGCCAGGACCTGCCCAAGGTCCGGCGGTTGTCGTGTGGGGCACGCAGAGGCTAAGGTCACGGGCTGACCTGATCCGCCGGATGCCCGCATGTTCTCCCGCACAACCCTTTCCGTCTCCCTGGCCCTGGGCCTGTCCATGGCGGCAGGCGCACATGCCGACGAAGGCATGTGGATGCCCACCCAGCTGCCAGCGCTGGCCAAGCCGCTGAAAGCGGCCGGTTTCAAGGGCGATCCGCGTGATCTCGCCAATGTCACCGCGCCGCCGCTCAGCGCCGTTGTGCGCGCAGGGGGCGGCACCGCCTCGTTCGTCTCTCCCAAAGGGCTGCTGCTGACCAACCATCACGTGGCCATGGGCGTGATCCAGTACAACAGCACCCCCGAGCACAACCTGATCGACGAGGGCTTCATTGCCAAGGGCCGGGGCGATGAGCGGCCGTCCAATCCGGATTTCCGCGTACTGGTCACGGTGGGATTCGACAAGGTCACCGATCAGGTGCTGGCGCAGGCCAAGGGCAAGACCGGGCGTGCCTATTTCGATGCCGTGGACAGCGCCAGCAAGCAGATCGTGGCCGACTGCGAACGCGACGG
Organism: Stenotrophomonas sp. Bg11-02; assembly: GCF_002836635.1. Classification (NCBI taxonomy): domain Bacteria; kingdom Pseudomonadati; phylum Pseudomonadota; class Gammaproteobacteria; order Lysobacterales; family Lysobacteraceae; genus Stenotrophomonas; species Stenotrophomonas sp. Bg11-02. The sequence continues at coordinate 144,550 of NZ_PJAY01000053.1, read as the reverse complement.
CAGCGTGCGCTGCTCGGTGGCCGACATGTACTACGGCACCGATTTCTACCGTATTTCCCAGCTGGAACTCAGCGACGTGCGGCTGGTCTACGCACCGCCGCGGGCGATCGGCAACTATGGCGACGAGATCGACAATTTCATGTGGCCGCGCCACACCGGTGATTTCACCCTGTTGCGCGCCTACGTCGGCAAGGATGGCAAGCCTGCCGCGTACAGCCCCGACAACGTGCCCTACCAGGCGCCGGCGCACCTGCAGATGTCGTTGGAGGGCCCGAAGGCGGGCGACTTCGCGATGCTGGCCGGTTACCCGGGAATCACCTATCGGCATCGCACTGCCAACGAGTTCGCCAGCCAGATCGACAGCGTGCTGCCGCGCCGCGTCGCGCTTTTCCAGCAGATGATCGACACCATCGAGGCGGCGACCCAGGGCGATGCGCAGGCACGCACCCGCTATGCCTCGCAGCTGCAGTCGCTGAAGAACAACCGCAAGCGCGCCGCCGGTGAACTGGAGGGGCTGCTGCGCAGCGACGCGAAGGCCCAGCGTGCCAGTGACGAGCAGGCGATGCTGGCCAATGCCGATACCCGCTATCGCGATGATATCCAGGCCCTGCTGGCCACGCTGTCACAGGGCGCCTCGCTAGGTGAGCGCGACCTGCTGCTGGACCAGATCGCCAGCCAGACCCAGCTGCTGCGCTCGGCACTGCTGCTGGAGCGCCTGCGGCTGGAATCGGCCAAGCCGGATGCCCAGCGTGAAAGCGGCTTCCAGCAGCGCGACCAGGCACTGATCGAAGGGGTGTTGAAGCAGGCCCAGCGGCGTTATGCACCGGGCGTCGAAAAAGCCTTGCTGGGTGCGCTGCTGGGCCGCTACCAGCAGTTGCCGGATGCGCAGCGCCTGGCGGAGTTCGATGCCGCCTTCGGGCGCACGCCGCAGTCGCTGGGCAGCGCGCTCGATAGCCTGTATGCACGCACCACGCTCGGCGATGAAGCACAGCGGCTGTCGCGCTTTGCCGCAGCGCGTGAGGGCAAGGCGCTGGCGCCGGATCCCCTGCTGGCCCTGGCCGGCCCGCTGGTACAGGCGCAGCTGCGCGTGGAAGGCGAGCGCAAGACCCGCGAGGGCGAGGGCCTGCGCCTGCGGCCGGCCTACATGCAGGCATTGTTCGCTTGGCGTGCCCAGCAGGGCCGGGCGGTCTACCCCGACGCCAACCGCAGCCTGCGCATCAGCTTCGGCAAGGTGGAAGCGCTGAGCCCGCGCGATGGCGTGCACTTCGATCCGGTGACCACCGTGGCCGGCATCGTGGAGAAAAACACCAATGCGTATCCGTTCGATGCACCGCGCCCGCTGCTGGACGCCATCGCCAAGGGCGACTTCGGCAGCACCGCCGATCCGGCGCTGAAGACCCAGACGGTCAACTTCCTGACCAACCTGGATACCACCGGCGGCAACTCAGGCTCCCCCGTGCTCAATGCCAAGGGCGAACTGATCGGCCTCAACTTCGACAGCAACTGGGAGTCGGTCAGCGCCAGCTGGTGGTTCGATCCGCGCTTCAAGCGCGCCGTCCACGTGGACATGCGTTACCTGCGCTGGCTGCTGGCCAAGGTCTATCCGGCCCCTGCACTGCTGCAGGAAATGGGTGTGCCGGCGGAACAATGAGCGGGGCCGGCGGGAGAAGGGTGGCCCCCCCTCAGCGCGCGATGAACGTCAGCAGCAGGCGGCGCACCGGTGCATCCATGGCATCGAAGGTGGGCTGACGGTATTGCGGGATATCCAGCGGGTTGTTCGGATCCCAGCCGATGGCGTTGCTGCCTGGCTGCGGTTGGAACACAGGCGGGGCGGTCGTGGCGCTCCACGCACACACGAACAGTCCGTGCACGCCCTGGTCCCAGCCTTCCACGATGCGCACCGATGACAGCACGATGCCCTGCCTGGCGCTGTCCCGGGCCAGATCGGCGCTGATCGTGTCCACCAGCCGGGTAGTTTCATCAGCCGTGCGCTCCTGCACCCATTCCCACGTGGCCGCTGCCAGCGCGCGCTCGACGAGCAGGCGCACCTCCGCTGCCGGTGTCGCGGTCGTGTGCTGCAGCGGCGCATTCGCTACCCGGCCGGGGGTCGCCGGCGGGCCCGCGACGTCGCGGATCGCCGAATGATCGGGATCGGTGCCGCGGTGCGTGGAAACAAGCACGGGAAAGGTTGACTGGACAGGGGCGGTCGAATTCATGGCGATCCGGGCATCAAGGCACAACGGCAGGCGCTGCAGCCCGATAGCGTGCACTCCTGCCACGGCGACGGCCTTCATCGAGCGCTCGCCTGCGCACAGGCTGACCGCCACCCAACCCACTACACTGTCGGCACTGCCGCCCCGGAAGACCGCCTTTGGTTTCCAGCTGGATCCTGCTGCTGGTGTCCGTCGCCTATGCTGCGCTGCTGTTCGGCGTGGCGTGGTGGGGTGACCGACGCCCGCTGTATCCGGACCGGCCCTGGCTGCGCCCGGTGGTCTACAGCCTGGCGCTGGCGGTGTACTGCTCCTCGTGGACCTTCTACGGTGCGGTCGGGACGGCGGTGCGCAGCGGGGTGGGCTATCTGTCGATCTACATCGGCCCACTGCTGATGATGCTGTTCGGCTGGCGCATCATCGAACGCCTGGCGCTGGTGGCGCGCAGCCAGAATGTGGTCTCCATCGCCGACTTCATCTCATCGCGCTTCGGTCGCTCGCGGCGGCTGGCGGCGCTGGTGGCGATCATCGCGCTGATCGGCGTGGTGCCCTACCTGGCGCTGCAGTACAAAGCCGTTGCGATGAGCCTGCAGGTACTGACCGGCGACAGCGGGCCGACCGGCTACTTCAGTGATCCTGCGTTGTACGTGGCGCTGCTGATGGCCTTGTTCGCCACCTTGTTCGGTACCCGCCAGGTGGATGCCACCGAGCACCACCACGGCATGATGCTGGCCATCGCGCTGGAATCGGTGATCAAGCTGCTGGCGATGGTGGCCGTGGGCGTGTTCGCCTACCTGTGGCTGAGCGAGCGCACCGATGCGGTGGTGCAGTCGGCGCATACGCTGTTCACTTCGCTGCCCCCGGTGGGGTTCATATCGCAGACCCTGCTCAGCTTCCTGGCCATCGTATGCCTGCCGCGGCAGTTCCACGTGGCGGTGGTGGAGTGTGGCGATGTGCGTGACGTGCACCGCGCGCGCTGGATGTTCGGCGGCTACCTGGTGGTGATTTCGGCGATGGTGATCCCCATCGCCACGGCCGGTGTCAGCCTGTTCGGCACCGGCGGCACGGTGGCCGACGATGCGATGGTACTGGCCCTGCCCCTGCACGAGGGCCGCAACGCGCTGGCGCTGGTGGCCTATGTCGGGGGGTTCTCGGCGGCGACCGGCATGGTCATCGTATCGTCGATCGCCCTGGCCACGATGATCAGCAACGACCTGGTCATGCCGGTGCTGCTGCGACGCAGCGGGGGCACCGGCGAGGCGGCGGACGTGGCATCGCGGGTGTTGTGGATCCGCCGCCTGGCGATCCTGTTCCTGGCGCTGATCGCCTACACGTACTACCGCAGCAGCGGCAACGACAACTCGCTGGCGTCCTATGGCCTGATGGCGTTCGCGGCGGTGGCGCAGTTCGCGCCCGGGCTGATCGGGGGGTTGTACTGGCGCGGGGCCAGCCGCCGCGGCGTGGAAACCGGTATCGTGCTGGGCTTCGCCACCTGGATCTACACCCTGCTGTTGCCCGCGCTGACCCAGTCCGGCCTGGTGGATGCTGCGTGGTTGAGCGAAGGGCCGTTCGGCGTGGCATGGCTGCGGCCGCAGCAGTTGTTCGGCATGAACGGGTGGGATCCGTTGACCCACGGCACGTTCTGGTCGCTGCTGGTGAACGCGGCGACGATGATGCTGGTGTCGGCACGCTGGCGGCCCAGCGTGGACGAGCGCCTGCGCGCGGCACCGTTCCTGGATCCGTATGCGCAGCGGCCCTCGGTGGCCAGTGGCTGGCCGGGCCACGTGCACGTAGGCGACCTGCTGGCGCTGGCATCGCGGGTGGTGGGCGAGCGCCATGCGCGCCGTTCGTTCTTCGAACAGGCGCAGTCGCTGGGGCGCGAACTGCAGACCCAGGTGCCGGCGGATCGGCCCTGGGTGCAGTTCACCGAACGCCTGCTTGCCGCCTCCATCGGCGCCGCGTCGGCCCGCCTGCTGCTGACCAGCCTGCTGCGCGGTTCGGGCATGGACCTGGGCGAGGTGGTGGCGGTACTGGACGAAGCCGGCCAGGAGCTGCGCTTCAATCGGGAGATCCTGTCCACCACGCTGGAAAACATCAGTGCCGGCGTCAGCGTGGTCGACCCGGACATGCGCCTGACCGCATGGAACCGGCGCTACCAGGACATGTTCGGCTATCCGGACGGCATGCTGTACGTGGGCCGCCCGGTGGCCGACCTGATCCGCTACAACGCCGAACGCGGTGAGCTGGGCGAGGGCGATATCGAACGCCAGATCAGCCGCCGCATCCGCTACATGCGTGCCGGCTCGCCGCACGTGTTCGAACGTACGCGCAGCGATGGCAAGGTGATCGAGATGCGGGGACAGGCGTTGCCCGGCGGCGGCTACGTCACCAGCTACAACGACATCACCGACTACAAACACGCTGAAAAAGCGCTGCTTGAAGCCAACGAGACACTGGAGCAGCGGGTGGCCGAGCGCTCCAATGCTGCCGAGGCGGCGCAACAGTCCAAGACCCGCTTCCTGGCGGCGATCAGCCACGACGTGCTGCAGCCACTGAATGCGGCGCGGCTGTTCGCCTCGGCGCTGCGCGAAAGCCACCACAACAACGAAGAGCAGCGCCATCTGGCCGAGCGCGTGGACGCCTCGCTGCGTGCCGCAGAGGAACTGCTCGATGGCCTGCTGGACGTTTCGCGACTGGACGCCGGCGGCCTGAATCCGGTGATCGGCGAGTTCGATGCCAGTGCCCTGATGCGCGAGTTGGCGGCCCAGTACTCGCCGGTTGCCGCGGGCCGCGGATTGCGCCTGGACCTGTTCGCGCGCCAAGCCTGGGTCCGCAGTGACCGCCGGTTGTTGCGGCGGGTGATGCAGAACTTCCTGGCCAATGCGCTGCGTTACACCCGGCAGGGCCGCATCGTGCTGGCCGTGCGCCTGCGTGGCGACGAAGTGGAACTGCAGGTGTGGGATACCGGCCCTGGCATTCCCGAACACCACATGCAGCAGATATTCGATGAGTTCCATCGCTACCAGCAGCCCTTCGACTGGGGTGAACAGGGGCTGGGGCTGGGCCTGTCCATCTGCCAGCGCATCTCACGCCTGCTCGACCATCGATTGAATGCGCGCAGCCGGGTCGGTAGCGGGTCGATGTTCTCCATCACCCTGCCACGGGTAGCGGCGACCCCGGGCGCCAGCGAGCAGGAACTGATGGCCGCAGCGGCGCCGGCTTCGCGTCCGGATTCACTGGCCGGCATGCGCGTGCTGTGCGTGGACAACGATGAGGAGATCCTGGATGGCATGCGCGCCTTGCTCGGGCGCTGGCAGGTACAGGTGATCACCGCCAGCACCGTGGACCAGGCGCTGGAGAAAATCACCGCGCACCCCGATGTGATGCTGGTCGATTACCACCTGCATGATCGTCTGGACGGCCTGGACACGCTGGTCGCGCTGCGCGAGGCGGCTGGCAGCGACCTGCCCGGTGCCCTGCTCACGGCTGATGGCCGTGATGAGCTCAAGCGGATGGCACGCGACCGCGGCTATCGTGTGCTGACCAAGCCGATCAAGCCGGCTTCGCTGCGTGCGTTCCTCGCCGCTTACGCACGTTCGGACAACTGAGTCTCCCCCCGCGCGATCGCCATCCTGATGACACGGTCCACCAGCAGCGCTGGAGGGTGCTGAACGAGTTCCCGAAGATACGTGCATGGCTGCATCGCAGTAATGTCCGTTTCCGTGACCGGGCCCAGGTCGGATCGCAGGCCCGCGCAGCGGGAATTGCCTGTCGCCGAGCGCGATATCCGCCCGCTGGCGGACGGCTGCCGGCCCACCGTGGAATCGGTGGTGACCATCCGTCACCGGCGTACCCGCAACCTCCCCTTGGTGGGCACCCCACGCCGGCCAGGCCGCTGGTGGGAAGGGTGAGCCGCGGGGTGCCGGTCACGCGGCGCCGCTGAGGTGCTCGTACAGGATGGTGGCGCCGATGATCATCAGGATCACGCCACCGATGATCTCCGCGCGCTTGCCAACCATGTTGCCGAGCACGCGGCCGAGCATGATGCCGGCGGTGACCATGGTCAGGGTGCACAGGCCGATGACCGCCGCCACCACGCCGATGTGTACCTCCATGAAAGCCAGTCCGACGCCCACGGCCATGGCATCGATGCTGGTGGCCAAACCGGTGACCGCCAGCTGCCAGAAGCCGTGGTGGCGTTGCGGGTCTTCGTCGGCATCATCGTGCTGCGGACGCAGGCCGTTGACGATCATGTGCAGCCCCAGGGCGATCAGCAGGCCGAAGGCGATCCAGTGGTCGAAGGCCTCCACGTACTCCAGTGCCGCGCGCCCGAGCATCCAGCCGATCACCGGGGTGACCGCTTCGATGGCGCCAAAGATGAGGCCGGCACGCAGCGCATCGCGGAACACCGGCCTGCGCATCGCGGCGCCCTTGCCGATTGCCGCGGCGAAGGCATCGGTGGACATGGCAAAGCCGATCAGGAGGATCGAAAGAGGGGACATGAAGTTCACGACAGGTCGGGCGAAGACGGACGCACGGCCCGCGTTCGCGCCCAACCTGTCGTTGCGCACGCGGACCGCTGGTCTCGCCAACCAAGATGGTTGCCCGCACCACGGCGCACTGGCCGAGCATGTTGATACGGGCGTTTCCTGCAGCAGGAAACCGGCTACTCCCCAAGGGGACGCGAAGCTTAGCACCGGGGTCCCGGTCTGTGGCGTCACCCTGCGATTGCGCAGGTGAAGCTGGTTTTCATAGCTGTGGCTATAACGCGCGTCGTGCAGCGCCGCCGGGACATGACTCGGCGCTACCGGAGACGGCTCAATCCTCTTCCGGCGGCAACACGATCTGCTCGTCGTCGATGGCCAGCTTGCCGGCCATCAGCACGGCCTGGGTGCGGTTGGTCACGCCCAGCTTTCGCAGGATGGCGGTGACGTGCGCCTTGATGGTGGCCTCGGACACATTCAGGTCGTAGGCGATCTGCTTGTTCAAGCGCCCCGCGCCCAGCATCTGCAGTACGCGGAACTGCTGCGGGGTGAGCTCGCGCAGGCGTTGGCCGACCTCGCGCTCTTCGCGGCCGGTGGGTGGCTCGTTGTGCGCCTCCGGCGGTGCCCACGTTTCGCCGTCCAGGATCATTCCCAGCGCATGGCCGATGGTGTCCGAATCAGCCGATTTGGGGATGAAGCCGAACGCGCCATGATCAAGCGCACGGCGCATCACCTTGGGTTCCTCGCGCGCGGACACCACCACCACCGGCAGGTGCGGGTGCAGCGATCGCATGTGCACCAGTGCATTGAATCCCTGGGCACCGGGCATGTTGAGATCCATCAGGACCAGGTCGGCATCGTTGTGCTGGTCGGCCAGCGCGTACAGCGCTTCCACGCTGTCGGCTTCGAACAGCTGCACGCCGGGGATGACGCGCTTCACGGCGCCTCGCAAGGCCTCGCGGAACAGCGGATGGTCGTCGGCAATCAGGAGGGTGGGCATGGGATCAGCTTACGCAAAACAGGAGGGGCAGGGGACGGACACAGCGCTCTTCGCCACGCGAAGGCTGCTGCATCCAATGGGCGGACCGGGCCCTCCTCCCGGTCCGCGGCGTGGCGCATTACTTGACCTTGCGTTCGTCCACCAGCGAGGCCACCACCGACGGATCGGCCAGGGTCGAGGTGTCGCCCAGCTGGTCCGGCGCGTTCTCGGCGATCTTGCGCAGGATGCGGCGCATGATCTTGCCCGAACGTGTCTTCGGCAGGCCGGGGGCCCACTGCAGGTGGTCCGGCGTGGCGATCGGGCCGATTTCCTTGCGCACCCATGCCACCAGTTCCTTGTGCAGTTCGTCGCTGGGCGCCTCGTCGGCGATCAGCGTGACATAGGCGTAGATGCCCTGGCCCTTCACCTCGTGCGGGAAGCCGACGACGGCGGCTTCGGCCACCTTCGGATGCGATACCAGCGCGCTTTCCACTTCAGCGGTGCCGATGCGGTGGCCGGACACGTTGATGACATCGTCGACGCGGCCGGTGATCCAGTAATAGCCGTCCTCGTCGCGACGGCAGCCATCGCCGGTGAAGTAGGCGCCCGGATAGGTGCGGAAGTAGGTATCGATGAAGCGCTGGTCGTCGCCATACACGGTGCGCATCTGGCCCGGCCACGAATCGCGGATGATCAGGTTGCCTTCCGTGGCGCCGTCCTTGATCTCGCCATCGGCATTGACCAGGGCCGGCTGCACGCCGAAGAAGGGCAGGCTGGCCGAGCCCGGCTTCAGGTCCACCGCACCGGGAAGCGGGGAGATCAGGATGCCGCCGGTTTCGGTCTGCCACCAGGTATCGACGATCGGGCAGCGGCTGTCGCCGACCACCTCGTAGTACCAGCGCCAGGCCTCCGGATTGATCGGCTCGCCGACGCTGCCGAGCAGGCGCAATGACGCGCGCGAGGTGCGCTTGACCGGATCTTCGCCTTCGCGCATCAACGCGCGGATGGCAGTCGGCGCGGTGTAGAAGAGGCTGACTTTGTGTTTGTCGATCACTTCCCAGAAGCGCGAGGTGGTGGGGAAGTTCGGCACGCCTTCGAACATCAGCGAGGTGGCGCCATTGGCGAGTGGTCCGTAGACGATGTAACTGTGGCCGGTGACCCAGCCGACATCGGCGGTGCACCAGTAGATATCGTCTTCGCGCAGGTCGAACACCGCTTCATGGGTGTAGGCCGCATACAACAGATAACCACCGGTGGTATGCAGCACGCCCTTCGGCTTGCCGGTGGAACCGGAGGTGTAGAGGATGAACAGCGGATCCTCGGCGTTCATGCGTTCCGGCTCGCACTCGGCCGGCTGGCTGTCCACCACATCGTGGAACCAGCGGTCGCGCGGGGCCTGCATGTCCACCGCGCCGCCGGTATGGCGGACCACCAGTACGGTTTCCACCGTGTTGGTGCCGGGCAGCTTGAGTGCGGCATCGACATTGGCCTTCAACGGGATCTTCTTGCCACCGCGCAGGCCTTCATCGGCGGTGATGATCAGTTTGCTGGCGCAGTCGCTGACGCGATCGGCAATCGAGTTCGGCGCGAACCCGCCGAACACCACCGAGTGGATCGCACCAATGCGCGCACAGGCCAGCATGGCCACGGCCGCATCGACAATCATCGGCAGATAGATGGTGACGCGGTCGCCCTTCTGCACGCCGAGGCTGCGCAGCGCATTGCCGAGCCGGCAGGTGCGCTCGTACAGCGCGCGATAGGTGACGTGCTGGGCCGGCGCGTCCGGGCTGTCCGGTTCGAACAGCAGGGCGGTCTTGTCGCCACGCGTTTCCAGCTGGCGGTCCAGGCAGTTCACGCTGGCATTGAGCTCACCGTCTTCAAACCACTTGATGTGGAAGTCGGCCAGGTCGTAGCTGACGTTCTTGATGATGCTGGGTTGCTTGAACCACTGCAGCCGCTGCGCCGCTTCGCCCCAGAACGCATCGGGATCGGCGATCGAGGCCTGGTACTGCTGCTGGTAGGTGGTTTTGTCGATCCGCGCGTTCTTGGCGAACTGCGGGTCGACGGGATAGAGATCAGCCATGGCGCCCTCACTTGCACGTGGACTTTGATGTGCGGTTGCAGCATGCGGCGCAACCGTTGCCACCCAGTTTGCCCGATCCGCCCCCGCCCGCGACACCGCCGTGCTTAGACCATGGTCGCAAGCCGACAGGCGCAGAGGCTGCGCGCGGTGAATACGGCCCCGCCCGCTGCAGCAGGTACGACTAATGGCCAATAGCCGCCGTGCGTCAACCGGTCGCACCCTCGGCTTCGACCGTGCCCCACGCGCGTCTTTCGATTTGCCACTTGGGAGAGAGGGCAACATGAATCACCGTACGTTGAAGATGCTGCGCAAGCCGTTGGCTGCCTGCATGCTGGTCGCACTGGCGGCACCGGGCATGGCCTTGGCCGAAACCGCGAGAGAGAAGGCCCTGGAAGCACGCGTGGGCGAGCTGGAGCGTCAGGTTCAGCTGCTGCTTTCTTCGCAGCAACAGCAGCAGAGCCAGATCAGCCAGACCCAGCAGGCGGTCACCGAAGTGAGGACGGTGCAGGCCGAGCAGAAGCCGGCCGTACCGGCAGGCAAGCAGCCGATCCAGGTCACCACCATCACCCCCGGCGCCGCGCCGGGCACCACGGTCAAGATCGGCGGCTTCATCAAGGCTGATTTCCTGGCCACCCAGACTGGCGATGGCCAGCTGGCCGACGACGCCACCGGCCGCGCGCTGTACCTGCCGGGCCAGACCCCGGTGGCCGGCGCGGGCGGCAGCGGTGAGCGTTCGGACGTGGACTTCAACGCCCACGCCAAGTTCTCGCGCTTCAACCTGGGCATCGACAACGTCAGCGAGAACGGCAACAAGGCCGGTGCGTTCTTCGAGATGGATTTCTTCGGCAATTCGCTCGGCAACCAGACCGCCACCAATACCTACGGCGTGACCCTGCGGCACGCTTACATGTACTGGAACAAGTGGACGGCCGGCCAGACCTGGACCAACTTCATGGACGCGGCCTCCATTCCCGAAGCCGCCGACTTCGTCGGTCCCACCGATGGCGTGGTGTTCGTGCGCCAGGCACAGATCCGCTACACCACCGGCGGCCTGAGCGTTGCGCTGGAAAACCCGGAAACCACCACGCTGACCGGCGTGCGCAATCCGGTGACCGGTGCGTGGACTAATGCCAGCGCCAACTCCGATCGCGGCAGCCTGCCCGACCTGACCGTGCGTTATGGCTGGAAGGGCGACTGGGGCACCTTCGGCGTGGCCGGCCTGGTCCGCCAGCTGAAGGTCGACAACCAGACCACCGGCGCGGACGCGGACAAGATCGCCGGCGGCCTGACGCTGGGCGGCAAATGGGTGATGGCCGACTCGGACACGCTGCACTACCAGCTCACCGGAGGCGAAGGCATTTCGCGCTACATCGGCCTGGGCATCACCGCCGATACCGCCTATGACATCGCGCGCGATGAGCTGGCGACCACCGGCGTGCTGGCCGGTTACGTGGGCTGGCGGCATGCGTTCACCCCGAAGCTGCGCACCAACCTGATCTACGCGCGCAGTGACTACGACAACGACGGAACGCTGGGCCCGCTGGTCACCAAGAGCGTGCAGAGCATCCGTGGCAACGTGTTCTATACGCCGATGCCGAAGGTCGATATCGGTGCGGAATACATGTACGGCGTGCGCGAAATCGAAGACGGTCGCAAGGGCGACATCAACCGCGTGCAGTTCACCACCAAGTACAGCTTTTAACTGAGTGCCGACCCAGGTCGGCACCCACCGTCACCATGCTTCGGAGGGGAAGCTTCCCATGTCAACAACACCTGCACCCGCACCTGCGTCACTGACGCACGGCCACAAGAAAGTCATTTTCGCATCGAGCCTTGGCACGGTGTTCGAGTGGTACGACTTCTTCCTGTACGGCTCACTCGCCGCCATCATCGCCAAGCAGTTCTTCAGCGGGGTCAATGAAACCACGGGCATGATCTTCGCCCTGCTGGCGTTCGCGGCCGGCTTCTTCGTGCGTCCGTTCGGCGCGGCTTTCTTCGGCAGCCTCGGCGACCGCATCGGCCGCAAGTACACCTTCCTGGTCACGATCCTGATCATGGGCATCTCGACCTTCCTGGTCGGCGTGCTGCCCAACTACGCCTCGATCGGCGTTGCCGCACCGGTGATCCTGATCATCCTGCGCCTGGCCCAGGGCCTGGCGATGGGCGGTGAGTACGGCGGCGCGGCCACCTACGTGGCCGAGCATGCACCGGCCAACAAGCGCGGCCTGTACACCAGCTTCATCCAGTGCACGGCCACGCTGGGTCTGTTCATGTCGCTGCTGATCATCCTGGCCTGCCGCTACTTCCTGGGCAACGAAGCCTTCGAAGCGTGGGGCTGGCGCATCCCGTTCCTGGTGTCGATCGTGCTGCTGGGCATCTCGGTGTGGATCCGCCTGCAGCTGAGCGAATCCCCGCTGTTCCAGCAGATGAAGGCCGAAGGCAAGGGCTCCAAGACCCCGTTCCGTGACAGCCTGAAGGACGGCAACCTGAAGTTGATGCTGCTGGTCCTGCTGGGTGCAGCGGCCGGCCAGGCGGTGGTGTGGTACGGCGGCCAGTTCTACGCGCTGTTCTTCCTCAGCAGCATGCTGAAGGTCGATGCCACCACTTCCTACCTGCTGATCGCCGCGGCGCTGGCGCTGGGCGTGCCGTTCTTCATCTTCTTCGGCTGGCTGTCCGATCGTATCGGTCGCAAGTGGATCATCCTGGCCGGCTGCCTGCTGGCCGCGGTCACCTACATCCCGGTGTTCAAGGGCCTGACCCACTTCGCCAACCCGGCCATCGAAGAAGCACGCACCAATTCGCCGGCACTGGTCGTGGCCGATCCGAACACCTGTTCGTTCCAGTTCGATCCGGTGGGCCTGCGCAAGTTCACCAGCTCCTGCGACGTGGCGACCGCCGCGCTGACCAAGGCTGGTGTGCCGTATGACGTGCAGCCGGCACCGGCCGGTTCGCTGGCGGTGGTGAATGTCGGCGCGTCCAAGGTGGCTTCGTATGAAGCGGCTGGCTTGACCAAGGACGACGGCAAGGCCAAGGCCGATGCCTTCGGTACCGAGCTGAAGGCCGCGCTGGTGGACGCAGGCTATCCGGCCAAGGCGGACAACGCGCGCATCAACATCCCCGGCACGATCTTCATGCTGTGGATCCTGGTGCTGTACGTGACCATGGTCTACGGCCCGATCGCCGCCTACCTTGTGGAACTGTTCCCGACCCGCATCCGCTACACCTCGATGTCGCTGCCGTACCACATCGGCAACGGCTGGTTCGGTGGCTTCCTGCCGGCGATCTCCTTCGCGCTGGTGGCCGGCACCGGCAACCTCTACTACGGCCTGTGGTACCCGATCGCCATCGCAGTGATGACGGTGGTCATCGGTGGCCTGTTCCTGCGCGATACCAAGAACGTGGACATCACCAAGTAACCGGGATCGACACGAAGTGAATCGGGGCCGCGGCGAAATCCGCGGCCCTTTCGCGTTCAAGCCCGGTAGTGACGGGTGCTGGCCGTCAGTCTTCGGCCGTTGCTGGGTCGCAATCGGCGGTCCTCACGCCGCTGCCGCGCCGCTGCGCTCGGCGAGCATGGCGCGTCGTTACCAGGCCGGCGCTGGTGGGCGAGGAGGTCTCCCTGCCTCATGTCGGATTTCCACGTTGCGGGCGGCATCCATGATCACGCGCTCACTCTGCTGGCGCAGTGGATGCTGGAATCCTGATGCCGGCGCGTCGTCGGTATGACGGAGCAAGGATCTGATGAAGCGCGCAGCACGTGGTTCTACCTTGTGGCACCTCGCCGCAGCTGCCTTGTTGGCGGACTGTGTTGCGATCTCGGTCCCCGTCGCATTGGCTTGGACAACTCCGTTGAAGCTGCCCGCCCGCCACAGCAGCGTGGTGGAAGATCTGGAACGCTGGTATGGCAACGTGGTCGATGACTGTGGCGGTGGAGAAATGCCAGCCTATCAATGCAGCGGCATCCTGCTGCGCGCCACGCGCAGCGCAGTGGACCGACAGACGCCCAAGGGCGCTCTCACAGGGAGCGAGGACGCTTCAGAATCGGTGACGGATGCCTGACCGCGCTACCTCCCGTTCAGCCTGTTCAGGCACAATCGCGGAAACCTCATCCGGTACTCCGCCATGCGCATCCTGCTGATCTCCACCCTGCTGCTCGCCACCACCGCCTGCACGTGGGTGCCGATCGAGTCGTCCGGCAAGACCGTGCGCGTGCTGGCCCCTGGCGCGGTGCCGGCCGGTTGCCAGGCCAAGGGCGAGGTGGTGGTGACCGTGAAGAGCAAGGTCGGCTTCTACAACCGCAACCCGCTGCGCGTGCAGGAAGAGCTGGAAACCCTGGCCCGCAACGAGGCGCCCAGCGCCGGCGCCAACGCCGTGCAGGCCGCCGCACCGCCCGCCGATGGCAGCCAGCGCTTTGCCGCCTTCCAGTGCCCGCCGCGCTGAAACGCACCATACGGCCAAGGCTGAATCGGTAAAGGTGCGGTCAGGCCAAGAGGGTTATAGAATGACGCCCCCTTTGCCTGAGCCTTGGCGCTAACTCGATGCTCTTCAAGAATGTCTCGATCGCCGGCCTGGCGCATGTCGACGCGCCCCACACGCTAACGACCAAGGAAATCAACGAACGCCTGCAGCCCACCCTGGACCGCCTCGGTATCCGTACCGACGTGCTGGGTGACGTTGCCGGGATCCATGCGCGCCGCCTGTGGGATGAAGGCACGCTGGCCTCGGATGCGGCCACCATGGCCGCCCGCAAGGCGCTGGAAGACGCCAACATCGGCCCGGCCGACGTCGGCCTGGTGATCAACACCTCGGTCAGCCGCGACTACCTGGAGCCGTCCACCGCCAGCATCGTGTCCGGCAACCTGGGCGTGGGCGAGGAATGCGTGACCTTCGACGTGGCCAACGCCTGCCTTGCCTTCATCAATGGCATGGACATCGCCGCGCGGATGATCGAGCGTGGCGAGCTGAACTACGCGCTGGTCGTCGATGGCGAGACGGCGAACCTGGTGTACGAGAAGACCCTGGAGCGGATGACTGCCCCGGGCGTTACCGCCGAAGATTTCCGCAACGAGCTGGCGGCGCTGACCACCGGGTCGGGCGCGGCGGCGATGGTGATGGCCCGTTCGGAACTGGTACCCGATGCCCCGCGCTACAAGGGCGGCGTCACCCGGTCGGCCACCGAATGGAACCAGCTGTGCCTGGGCAACCTGGACCGCATGGTCACCGATACCCGCCTGCTGCTGATCGAAGGCATCAAGCTGGCCCAGAAGACCTTCGCCGCGGCGAAGATCGCGCTGGGCTGGGCGGTGGAGGAACTGGACCAGTTCGTCATCCACCAGGTCAGCCAGCCGCACACCGCCGCGTTCATCAAGAACTTCGGCATCGATCCGAAGAAGGTGATGACCATCTTCGGCGAGCACGGCAACATCGGCCCGGCCTCGGTGCCGATCGTGCTGAGCAAGCTCAAGCAGCTGGGCAAGCTGAAAAAGGGCGATCGCATCGCACTGCTCGGCATCGGCTCGGGGCTGAACTGCTCGATGGCTGAAGTGGTCTGGTGACCCAGGCCCGGTAATGTCTCCCCAAGGGCCGGTACTACCGGCCCTTTTTACAGGTGCACCGCATGCGCGATCTTCCCGGCTACCCGTCCACTCCCCATCGGTTCGAGGTCCGTCCGGGCCTGTCGATGAACTACCTCGACGAAGGCCCGCGCGATGGCGAGGTGGTGGTGATGGTCCACGGCAATCCGTCGTGGAGCTACTACTGGCGCACGCTGGTGGCCGGCCTGTCCGACCGCTACCGCTGCATCGTGCCGGACCACATCGGCATGGGCCTGTCGGACAAGCCGGCCGATGACCGCTACGAATACACCCTGCAGTCGCGCGTGGATGACCTGGACGCGCTGCTGGCGCACCTGGGCATCACCGGTCCGGTGACCCTGGCCGTGCACGATTGGGGCGGCATGATCGGCTTCGGCTGGGCGCTGTCCCACCACGCCCATGTCAAGCGGCTGGTGGTGCTGAATACCGCGGCGTTCCCGATGCCGGCGGCGAAGAAAATGCCGTGGCAGATCGCACTGGGGCGGCACTGGAAGATCGGCGAGTGGATCATCCGCACCTTCAATGCGTTCTCCTCCGGTGCGTCGTGGCTGGGTGTGGAGCGGAAGATGCCGGCCGAGGTGCGCCGCGCCTACGTGTCGCCGTACGACAGCTATGCCAACCGCATCAGCACGATCCGCTTCATGCAGGACATCCCGCTGTCGCCGGCCGACAAGGCGTGGCCGCTGCTGGAGCGCTCCGGCCAGGTGCTGCCGTCCTTCGCCGACCGGCCCGCCTTCATCGGCTGGGGCCTGCGCGACTTCGTCTTCGACCATCACTTCCTGGAGGGCTTCCAGGCGGCGCTGCCGCAGGCGGAAGTGCACGCGTTCGAGGATGCCGGCCACTACGTGCTGGAAGACAAGCACGAGGTACTGGTGCCGCAGATCCGCGCGTTCCTGGAGCGCAACCCCCTGTAAGCACAGCTTCTGTGAGTGGCGACCGTGGTCGTCACGCGCGTGAAGCGCCCGGACTGTCAGGGCAGGGCGGGAGGGGATTCGCGGGTCGCATCGATGCGGCTTTAACGCCCCCGCCAACCCCCTCCCGCTCAGGCCGCGATCGGGGCCTGCGGCGAGCCGTTGTCGTCCGGGTGGTCGTCATCGTTGCCGGCCGCGTCGCGCCAGCGCCAGTCGGCCGGGGTCAGCGGGTCCAGGCCGTAGGCGAGGCGGGCTTTCTCGCACTGCGCGCTCGGCTTGCCGTATTCCCATGAAGCGTCCACCTCGCGGCACACGCTGGGCCGGTTTGGATGGATCGTGCACCGCGAATACACGCCGATCTGGGCGTCGAGCGCCACGCAACGCACCGGCGCCGAATGGGTGCCCTGCATGCACAGGCGATGCGGGTCCAGCACTTCGGTAAGTCGGTGCGGCACGCCGCCGGGGGTGACTTCGTCCGATTCCATCCAGTGGAACGCCACGCGGTACTGGGTGCAGCAGGCGCCGCAGGTCATGCAGGGGTGTTGCATGGGCAGGGCGCCTCGGGCGGCCATTGGCGAGATGAAAAGAGAGTGCGGATTTTCCACGATGCGGGCCAGCGCGCAAGAAATTCCGTATCCGGCGACAATGAACGGATGAACCGATACAGCAATATTGCCGCGCGGTTGCCCGAACTGGCGCGCGAACGACCCGACCAGATCGCCATCCGCTGTCCCGGACGGCGCGGGCCGGGCAATGGCATGGCGGCCTATGATGTGACCCTGGACTACCGTCAACTGGATGCGCGCAGCGATGCGATGGCCGCCGGTCTGTCCGCCTACGGCATCGGCCGCGGCGTACGGGCGGTGGTGATGGTGCGTCCTTCGCCGGAGTTCTTCCTGCTGATGTTCGCGCTGTTCAAGCTGGGCGCGGTGCCGGTGCTGGTGGATCCGGGCATCGACAAGCGCGCGTTGAAGCAGTGCCTGGACGAGGCGCAGCCGCAGGCCTTCATCGGCATTCCGCTGGCCCACGTGGCCCGGCTGGCGCTGCGCTGGGCGCCGTCGGCCACGCTGCTGGTGACCGTGGGCCGCCGGCTGGGCTGGGGTGGCACCACGCTGGCCGCGCTGGAGCGGGCCGGCGCCGGTACGCCGCCGATGCTGGCCGCCACCGATGGCGAAGACACCGCGGCGATCCTGTTCACCAGCGGCTCCACCGGCGTGCCCAAGGGCGTTGTCTACCGCCACCGCCATTTCGTCGGCCAGGTCGAGCTGCTGCGCGCGGCCTTCGGCATGGAACCGGGCGGGGTGGACCTGCCGACCTTCCCGCCGTTCGCCCTGTTCGACCCGGCACTGGGACTGACCTCGGTGATACCGGACATGGATCCCACGCGCCCGGCCAAGGCCGATCCGCGCCGCCTGCACGATGCGATCAAGCGCCACGGCGTCACCCAGTTGTTCGGCTCGCCGGCATTGATGCGGGTGCTGGCCGACCATGGCCAGCCGCTGCCGGGGGTCAAGCGGGTGACCTCGGCGGGGGCGCCGGTGCCGCCGGACGTGGTCGCCAGGATCCGCCGGCTGTTGCCGCCCGATGCCCAGTTCTGGACGCCATATGGCGCCACCGAATGCCTGCCGGTCGCGGTGATCGAGGGGCGCGCGCTGGAAAACACCCGCGCCGCCACCGAAGGCGGTGCCGGCACCTGCGTGGGCGGGGTGGTGGCACCGAACCAGGTGCGCATCATCGCCATCGACGACGCCCCGCTGCCGGACTGGTCGCAGGTGCGTGAGCTGGCGGTGGGCGAAGTGGGCGAGATCACCGTCGCCGGGCCTACCTCAACTGACAGCTATTTCAACCGTCCGCAGGCAACTGCGGCGGCCAAGATCAGCGAGACGCTGGCCGATGGGAGCACCCGCGTGGTGCACCGCATGGGCGATGTCGGCTACTTCGATGCACAGGGCCAGCTGTGGTTCTGTGGGCGCAAGACCCAGCGCGTGGAAACCGCGCACGGGCCGCTGTACACCGAACAGGTCGAGCCGGTGTTCAACACCGTGGCCGGCGTGGCGCGCACCGCGCTGGTCGGCGTGGGTGCGCCGGGTGCGCAGGTGCCGGTGCTGTGCGTGGAGCTGCTGCGCGGGCATTCCGATTCCGCGGCCCTGCATGAAGCGCTGCGCACCAAGGCGGCCGTGCGCCTGCCCGAGGCACGCCTGCAGGAGTTCCTGGTCCATCCGGGGTTCCCGGTGGACATCCGCCACAACGCCAAGATCGGCCGCGAGAAGCTGGCGATCTGGGCCGCTTCGCAACGGGAAAAACACGCATGAAGATCCTTGTCACCGGTGGCGGTGGATTCCTCGGCCAGGCGCTGTGCGCTGGGCTTGCCGAACGCGGGCACCAGGTACTCAGCTTCAATCGGGGTCATTACCCGGCGCTGCAGGCCATGGGCGTGGGCCAGATCCAGGGTGATCTGGCTGATGCGCAGGCGGTGCTGCACGCGGTGACGGGCATGGACGCGGTGCTGCACAACGCGGCCAAGGCAGGGGCCTGGGGCAGCTATGACAGCTACCACCGGGCCAATGTCGTCGGCACCGACAACGTGATCGCCGCATGCCGTGCGCAGGGGGTGTCGAAGCTGGTCTACACCTCTACCCCCAGCGTGACCCATCGCGCTACGCATCCGGTGGAAGGGCTGGGTGCGGACCAGGTGCCGTATGGCGAAGACTTCCAGGCGCCGTATGCCGCGACCAAGGCGATTGCCGAACAACGCGTGCTGGCGGCCAACGATGCCGCGCTGGCCACCGTGGCGCTGCGCCCCCGGTTGATCTGGGGGCCGGGCGATCTGCAGCTGGTGCCGCGGCTGGCGCAGCGTTCGCGCGCTGGACGCCTGCGCCTGGTCGGCGATGGCAGCAACCTGGTCGATACCACCTTCATCGACAACGCCGCACTGGCGCATTTCCTGGCGCTGGATGCACTGGCTCCCGGTGCGGCGTGTGCGGGCAAGGCGTACTTCATTTCCAACGGCGAACCGCTGCCGATGCGCGAGCTGCTCAACAAGCTGCTGGCTGCGGTAGGCGCGCCCCCGGTGACGAAGTCGGTGAGCTTCAAGACCGCGTATCGCATCGGTGCGGTGGCCGAAAAACTGTGGCCGCTGCTGCGCCTGCCGGGTGAGCCGCCGCTCACCCGTTTCCTTGCCGAACAGCTGTGCACCGCGCACTGGTACAGCATGGAACCGGCGCGCCGCGACTTCGGTTATGTGCCCGTGGTGAGCATTGACGAAGGGCTCACGCGGCTGAAAGCTTCATCAATCGGCGAGATTTCCGTCACCAGATGAACACCGCTGGCACGTGAGTATGGTCCCCAACGCCACCCCGGCACGTTAACCGCGAGGATCGCCATGCTGCATTACGCCGTCATCTTTTTCGTCATCGCCCTGATTGCCGCCGTGCTTGGGTTCTCCGGTATCGCCGGTGCCGCCAGCAACATCGCCTGGATCCTGTTCGTGGTCTTCCTGGTGCTGGCCATCATCTCGATGTTCCGCAAGCGAACCTGACCTTCGGTCGGGTTGCTTGAAAGACAAAGCCGGGCATCGCCCGGCTTTGTTGTTTCTGCGGGCCCCCCGCGGCCGCAATGGTGGTAGCGCCGCGCCATGCTCGGCGAGCGCAGCGGCAACAGCGTGACCACCCACGGTGGTCACCCACCACGGCCGCGGCAGACCGCCAGCGGCCGTCACTACCGGGCCGGTGGCGGTCACTGCCGCATCAGGCAGGTAGAATGCCCGCCATGCCTCTTTCCCTGCTCAAGTCGCTCAAGCCGGTTGCCGGCCGCGCCCTGCAAGCCGCGCTCAACCGCGCGCTTGCGCTGGACCCTGATACCCGCCAGGCGCTGACCGCACTGGATGGCCGCCATATCGACCTGACCCTGGAAGCGCCCGCCCTGGCGATGCGCATCAGCGTGCACGGCGAGGCACTGGAAGTGGGTCCGGTGGACCATCGCGAAGCCGACCTGGCGGTGCGCAGCAGCCTGTCCGGGGTGTTGGCACAGCTGCCGCTGCTGGCGAAATCACGCAGCGCCCAGGCCAACACGGCCGGGCGCGTGCGGGTGGCCGGCGATGCCGAACTGGCGCGCCGCCTGCAGCAACTGGCGAAGGGATTCGATCCGGACTGGCAACTGCCCTTCGTGCGCGTGTTCGGCGAGGTGCTGGGCGTACAGGTGGCCAACACCCTGCGCAGCGCCCTGCAGCACGCGCGCCGCGGCGCGTCCGACCTCGCGCATACGGCCGCGGAGTTCGTTACCGAGGAATCGCGCGACGTGGTGCCGCGCGGCGAACTGGATGCCTTCCATGACGACGTGGACGTGCTGCGTGACGACCTGGAGCGCCTCGCCGCGCGCGTGCAGCGCCTGCGGGGGGCCGCATGAAGGCGCTGCTGCGGGCCAGCCGCATCGGCCGCATCATCCTGCGCTACCGGCTGGACGACCTGCTGCAGGGCACCCCGGCCGAGCGCTGGCTGCGGCTGGCCAAACCCTTCGTGCCACGTGCATCGGCGGACATCGCCGCGCAGTCCCGCGGTGCGCGGCTGCGCCTGGCGCTGCAGGACCTCGGCCCGATCTTCGTCAAGTTCGGACAGATCCTTTCCACCCGCCGCGACCTGGTGCCGCCGGATGTAGCCGTCGAACTGACCCTGCTGCAGGATCGGGTCAAGCCGTTCGACGGCGATACTGCACGGCGCATCGTCGAACAGGCGCTGGGCATGCCGGTCACTGCGGCATTCGCCAGTTTCGATACCGAGCCGCTGGCCTCGGCATCGATCGCGCAGGTGCACGCCGCCACGCTCGGCGATGGGCGCCAAGTGGTGGTCAAGGTGCTGCGCCCGGACATCGAGAAGCAGATCGTCGCCGACATCGCCCTGCTCAATTCGCTGGCGACGCTGGTCGAGCGCACCCATCCGCGCGCCGACAAGATCCGCCCGCGCGAGGTGGTGGCCGAGATCGAAAACACGCTCTCGGCCGAACTGGACCTGCAGCGCGAAGGCGCCAATGCGAGCGTGCTGCGCCGGTTCTGGGAGAACTCCGACGACCTGTACGTGCCCGAGGTGATCTGGAGCCACACGGCCGAACGCGCACTGACCCTGGAGCGCGTCTGGGGCATTCCCTCGGACGACATCGAAGCGCTGGACCGCGCCGGCATCGACCGCGTCGCGCTGGCGGCCAAGGGCGTGCGGGTGTTCTACACCCAGGTGTTCCGTGACAACTTTTTCCACGCCGATGCGCATGCCGGCAACATCTGGGTCGATATCGACCCGCAGCGCCGCGCCAACCCGCGCTTCATCGCGTTGGATTTCGGCATCATGGGCCAGCTCTCGCAGGAGGACCAGTACTACCTCGCCGAGAACTTCATGGCCATCTTCAACCGCGATTACCGGCGCATCGCCGAACTGCACGTGCAGGCCCGGTGGATGCCCGACCACGTGCGCATCGACGAGCTGGAATCGGCGGTGCGTTCGGTCTGCGAACCGTACTTCACCCGTCCGCTGTCGCAGATCTCGCTGGCCGAAGTGCTGATGAAGCTGTTCCGCGTGGCGCAGCGTTACCAGCTGACCCTGCAGCCGCAGCTGATCCTGCTGCAGAAGACCCTGCTCAACATCGAAGGGGTGGGCCGCCAGCTGGATCCGCAGATCGATATCTGGGCGGTGGCCAAGCCGGTGCTGGCGAAGATCCTGCGCGCGCGCTACAGCCCGCGCCGGGTGCTGCGCGAGATCGGCAAACGGGTGCCGGAAATCATGACCCATGCGCCGGACATGCCGCGGCTGGTACATGCCTGGCTGAGCCAGCAGGTGGAAGGACGGCACGAGCTGTCGATGCGCTCGCGCGACCTGGCCGCACTGGATGCCAGCCTGCAACGGCTGCAGAAGCGCGCCGTGGGCGCAATCACCGGTGTCGGCCTGCTGGCGATCGCCGCGCTGCTGTACGTGCTGCAGCCGCCGGGCCTGTACTTCGGCGACATGCCGATCTGGAGCGGGGTGTCCGGCGCCCTGGGTGCATTGGCGTTGGCACGGGCGTGGTGGCGATGACCGCGGGCGGGTCGGTGGTCGACGAGGCGATCCCTGACGAAGCGGCCGCAGTCACGCCACTGCCGCCGCTGCAGCTGCTGCACCAGGACGAGCGGCTGGCAGTGGTCAACAAGCCCGCCGGGTTGATGGTCCACGACAGCAAGCTGGCGCGCGGCGAGGATGACTTCCTGGCTGATCGGCTGCGCGAGCAGCTGGGCCGGCAGATCTTCCTGGTGCACCGGCTGGACCGTGCCACCAGCGGTTGCCTGCTGCTGGCCTTCGACCGCGAAACCGCCAGCGCGCTGGGCAAGTCGCTGATGGGTGGGGAAGTGCAGAAGGATTACCTGACCGTGTGCCGTGGGTGGCCGGCAGAGCAAAGCTGGCAGGTCGACCATGACCTCGACGGCGGTCCCGGCAAGCCGGTGAAGAAGCCGGCGGTGACGGATTTCCAGCGTCTGGCGACCGGCGAGCTGGCGGTGCCGAGTGGTGAGTTCAGCACCTCGCGCTATGCGCTGCTGCGCTGCCAGCCGCAGACCGGGCGCTTCCGCCAGATCCGCCGCCACCTCAAGCACCTGTCGCACCACATGATCGGTGACACCAGCCACGGCGATGGGCGGCACAACCGCATCTTCCGCATGCAGGGCGTGCACCGCATGCTGTTGCATGCCGAGCGCCTGCGCTTCCCGCATCCGGACGGCGGCACGGTGGACGTGCGCGCACCGGTCGACGCCGCATTCCAGAAGGCGCTGGATCTGTTCGGCTGGGACGTCGCGCCGGCCTGAGCCGGTAGCGCCGAGCCATGTTCGGCGGGATCCAGAAGCGTGACGACCAACGGTCCTCACCCACCAAGCGAACAGCGTGACGACCAACGGTCGTCACCCACCAAGCGAACAGCGTGACGACCAACGGTCCTCACCCACCAAGCGAACAGCGTGACGACCAACGGTCCTCACCCACCAAGCGAACAGCGTGACGACCAACGGTCCTCACCCACCACGGCTCGGCGCTACCGGGCCCCGGGCCTGGGCGGGCTACAATCCCCGCCATGAAAATCGCCTCGTGGAACGTCAATTCCCTCAACGTCCGCCTGCCGCACCTGGAGCAGTGGCTCAAGGACTTCGGCCCGGACATCGTCGGCATCCAGGAAACCAAGCTGGAAGACCACAAGTTCCCGGATTCGGCGCTGATCGCCGCCGGTTACCGCAGCGTGTTCGCTGGTCAGAAGACCTACAACGGCGTGGCACTGCTGTCGCGCGAGCCGGCGCAGGACGTGCAGATCGGCATCCCCGGCTTCGAGGACGAGCAGAAGCGCGTCATCGCCGGCACCTTCGGCGAGCTGCGGGTGATCAACCTGTACGTGGTCAACGGCCAGGACGTGGGCACCGACAAATACGCCTACAAACTGCGCTGGCTGGAAGCAGTGCATGCCTGGATCGCCGATGAGCTGCAGCGCTACCCGAAGCTGATCGTGATGGGGGATTTCAACATCGCCCCCGACGAGCGTGACGTCAACGACCCGCTGGTCTGGAACGAAAACCACATCCTGACCTCCACCGCCGAACGCGGCGCGCTGAACAAACTGCTGCAGCTGGGACTGCACGATGCGTTCCGCCTGCACAGTGACGAGGCCGGAGTGTTCAGCTGGTGGGATTACCGCGCCGCCGGTTTCCGCCGCAACCTGGGCCTGCGCATCGACCTCACCCTCGTATCGGAGGCGCTGAAGGCGTCAGCGGTGGCATCGGGCATCGATCGCGAGCCGCGGACCTGGGAGCGCCCCAGCGACCACGCACCGGCCTGGGTGCAGCTGGCCTGAAACAACGAGGCCCGGCATTTTGCCGGGCCCCGTGCTGATGCATCCGCCGGCCAGCGGCCGGCACCACGGCGGCGTCAGCGTATGCTCTTGCGGGTGAACAGGTTGACGATCGCCAACAGGATCACCGCGCCGATCAGCGAGAACAGGAAGGTGCGCAGCGTGATCGCGTCGTTGATCCCACCACCGAACAGAAAGCCGGCAATGAGCGCGCCGACGATGCCGACCACCACGTTGAGGATGATGCCCTGCTGGCCATCGCGCCTCATGATGATGCTGGCCAGCCAGCCCACGATGCCGCCTACGATCAACCAGATGATGATGCCCATCGCCACACCTCCACGTCCCAAGGGCCTTCAGTTGACGCGCCCGGCCGTGAACCGCTTGTGCAGCCGTGCTGACAGGCACGCGACGTGAGCCTGCAGTCGCCCTTTGATGGCCCGTGGCAGTTCGGGCCGGTGACGGTCTGGCGCCGCCCCCACGTGCCGGGACACCGCGGCGAACCGCAGGCGCGCCAGGTGCTGGCCGAGGCGTTGGGAGGCGATCCGCTGGCGCTGCCCCTGGTCCGTGACCCGCGTGGCCGCCCGGAGCTGTCTGCTGCGTTGTCCGGCTACGGCACTGGCTGGAGCCACAGCGGCGAGCTGCTGCTGGTGGCGCTGGGCGAAGGCGTACGGCTGGGGGTGGACCTGGAACTGCTGCGTCCACGGCCGCGCCTGCTGGAAATCGTTCGCCGCTTTTTCCACCCGGCGGAAATCGAATGGCTGGAAAGCCTGTCCGAGGCTGATCGCGAACACTGGTTCTTCCGTGTCTGGTGTGCCAAGGAGGCCATGCTGAAGGCGGACGGGCAAGGCATCTCCTTCGGCCTGCACCGCCTGCAGTTCGCCCCCGCCCGCGACGGCAGCCTGCAGCTGCACTGGTGCGATGCGGCGCTCGGCCCGGCCGCGCGCTGGCACCTGCATGAGTGGCAGGCGCGCGCCGATTTCCGCGCCGCGCTGGCCTGGCATGCCGTCTGAAGGTAGCGCCGAGCCATGCTCGGCGAGCGCGAAGCGCGGCGTCGGACAGTGTCCGCCGAGCATGGCTCGGCGCTACCAAGGCCGGCCCGATCAACTCAACGGCAATAAACCGGCGATAATCACGGCATGAGCGAACACAATCTTCCGCCTGCCGTCGCCGACACGCTGCAGCGTGGCCTGGCCGACATGGGCCTGGCTGCCGAGCTGGCACCGCCGCTGCTGCGTTACCTGGCCCTGCTGCATCGCTGGAACCAGACCTACAACCTCACCGCCGTGCGCGATCCGCAGGAGATGGTCACCCGCCACCTGCTGGATTCGCTGGCGATGCAGCCGCACGTCACCGAAGGCACCCTGGCCGACCTCGGCACCGGTCCGGGGCTGCCCGGCATTCCGCTGGCCATCGCCTGCCCGGGCCTGCAGGTCACTCTGGTGGAAAGCAACGGCAAGAAGGCGCGCTTCATGCGCGAAGCCATGCGCCAACTGCAGCTGGGCAATGCGCGGGTCGCCGAGTCGCGTGCCGAAGCGCTGGACGAGCCCGGCCAGTACGACCAGATCACCGCGCGTGCGATGGATACGCTGGAAGGTATCGTGCGCGTGGGTGGCCACCTGCTGCGCCCGGGCGGGGTGCTGCTGGCAATGAAAGGCATCCACCCGCACGATGAAATCGCCGCACTGCCGAAGGGCTGGAGCGTGCGCGAGGTAGTGCCGCTGCAGGTTCCGGGCCTGTCCGGAGAGCGCCACCTGGTGACCATTACCGGTCCTTGAGTGGCTGCGCCGGTCCTTGTCCGCCAAGGTCCTGGCGCATCCCGATTTCCGCCCGGGGCCGGTTGTACGCATAATGACCAGCCCCAGCAACCGTCGACGAGGCTCACCCGCATGGCCCGCATCATCGCCATCGCCAACCAGAAGGGTGGCGTCGGCAAGACCACGACCGCCGTCAACCTGTCCGCCGCCCTGGCCCACGCCCCCAAGCGCGTCCTGCTGGTGGACCTGGATTCGCAGGGCAACGCGACGATGGGCAGCGGCGTGGAAAAGCGCGAGCTGGCCTCGTCCACCTATGACCTGCTGCTGGGCGAAAGCACCGCGGCGGAAGTGCGGGTGAAGTCGGCCGAAGGCTATGACCTGCTGCCCGGCAACATCGACCTGACCGCCGCCGAGATCCAGCTGATGGGCCAGGGCGAGCGCGAACAGCGCCTGAAGCGCGCGCTGGCACCGATCCGCGATGAGTACGATTACATCCTGATCGACTGTCCGCCGGCGCTTTCGCTGCTGACCTTGAATGCCCTGGCCGCCGCCGATTCGGTGCTGGTGCCGATGCAGTGCGAGTACTACGCCCTGGAGGGCCTGAGCGCGCTGGTGGAAACCATCGAAGCGCTGCGCGGCAACCTCAATCCGGCCCTGGAAATCGAAGGCGTGCTGCGCACCATGTTTGATGTGCGCAACAACCTGGCCAACGCGGTGTCCGGCGAGCTCACCGAACACTTCGGCGACCTGGTGTTCCGCACCATCGTGCCGCGCAACGTGCGCCTGGCCGAAGCGCCCAGCCATGGCCAGAGCATCGTCGGCTACGACCGTGGCTCGCGCGGTGGCGTGGCCTACCTCGGCCTGGCCGGGGAGATCATCCGTCGCAACAACGATCGCAACAAGGCCGCCAAGGCCGTGGAGACTGCCTGATGACCACCAAGCCCGCCGCAGGCAAGAAGCGTGGCCTCGGCCGCGGCCTGGATGCCCTGCTGGGACCGAAGGCTTCGGTGAGCCAGGTGCAGGCCACGGCGGTGATCGAACCGCTGCCTGGTGAAGTGCTGCGCAGGCTGCCGATCGGCCAGCTGCAGCCGGGCAAGTACCAGCCGCGGCGCGAGATGGACCAGGCCAAGCTCGCCGAACTGGCTGATTCCATCCGTTCTCAGGGCGTGATCCAGCCGATCCTGGCGCGCCAGCTGCCGGGCGGCAACTACGAAATCGTCGCCGGCGAACGCCGCTGGCGTGCCTCGCAGCTGGCCGGGCTGGACGAAGTGCCGGTGGTGGTGCGCGAGCTGGAAGACCGCACCGTCATCGCGATGGCGCTGATCGAGAACATCCAGCGCGAAGACCTCAACCCGCTGGAAGAAGCCGAAGCCCTGCATCGGCTGATCAGCGAGTTCACCCTGACCCACGCCGAAGCGGCCGAGGCCGTCGGCCGTTCGCGTGCGTCGGTGTCCAACCTGCTGCGCCTGCTGGAACTGCCGATCGCGATCCGCGTGCTGCTGGAATCACGCCGGCTGGAAATGGGACACGCCCGCGCGTTGCTGACGCTGGCCCCGGAACTGGCCGGCAAGCTGGCCCAGGAAGCAGCCGATGAAGGCTGGTCGGTACGTGAAGTGGAGCGCCGTGCGCAGGCGTTCGCCGCCGGCAAAGTGCCGGGCAACCGCCCGCAGCCGGCGCCGCGCAGCGCGCCACAGGCGGATATCGCCTCGCTGGAAACCGAGCTGAGCGAATCGCTCGGTGCCAAGGTGGCGATCAACCACGGGCGCGGCGGCAAGGGCAAGCTGGTCATCCACTACACCGATCTGGACACGCTGGATGGCGTGCTTGAACGGTTGCGGGCCCAGCGCGGCTGCGCGACAGCATGACGATCCTGCTTACCGGCGCTGCGGGATTCATCGGGGCCTACACCGCGCAGGCCCTGCTGCAGGCCGGCCAAGCGGTGGTCGGGCTGGACAACTTCAATGAGTACTACGATCCCCAGCTGAAGCGCGACCGCGTAGCGGCGCTGTGCCCGCAGCTGGACCTGCGCACGCTGGATCTGACCGACCGCAACGGCCTGGCCGCGTTGTTCGAAGAGGTCAGGCCGCAGGCGGTGATCCACCTGGCCGCGCAGGCCGGTGTGCGTTATTCGCTGGAAAATCCGCAGGCCTACGTCGACAGCAACCTCAGTGGCTTCGTCAACATCCTGGAGGCCTGCCGCCACCACCGCGTGCAGCATCTGGTGTATGCCAGCAGCAGTTCGGTGTATGGCGATTCGGCAACGCCGCCGTTCTCCGAAGACCAGCGCGTGGACCAGCCGCGCTCGCTGTACGCGGCCACCAAGGTCGCCAACGAATTGATGGCCTACAGCTATGCGCACCTGTACGGCCTGCGCGCCACCGGACTGCGCTTCTTCACCGTATACGGCCCTTGGGGGCGGCCGGACATGGCGCCGCTGCTGTTCGCCCGCGCGGTGCTGGCCGGGCGGCCGATCGAGGTGTTCAACGAAGGCCGGATGCAGCGCGATTTCACACATGTTTCCGACATCGTGGCGGGCATCCTTGGCGCGCTCGCGCATTCCAGCACCGAGCCGGTGCCGCACCGCGTGTTCAACCTGGGCAACCACACCCCGGTGGAACTGGAGCGGTTCATCGAGGTAATCGAGCAAGCCGCCGCGCGCCCTGCACGCAAGGTCTACAAGCCGATGCAGGCCGGCGACATGGTGCGCACGATGGCCGATACCCGACGTGCCCATGAGGCGTTCGGCTATTCGCCGTCCCTGCCGATCGAACAGGGGCTGCCGCCTGTGGTGGCGTGGTGCCGGGATTATTTCGGCGAACGCGGCTGAAGGCGGCCATGCTGGGCAGCCGGGTTCATCTTCGGATAACCTCGGAAGCGGAGAATGCGCGCTGTTTTACTTCCCCTTGGCCGAGTTCCCGATGAGTCATCCCGAGCTTTCCGTCGTCGTCCCGGTATTCAACGAACGCGACAACGTCGCCCCGCTGGTCGCTGAAATCACCGCAGCGCTGCGCGGCCGCGTGGCGTTCGAGATCGTCTACGTGGATGACCATTCGCAGGACGACACGCTGGCGGTGCTGCAGGCCCTGAAGGCCACCACGCCGGAGCTGCGCGTGCTGCACCACCTCACCCAGAGCGGGCAGAGCACGGCGGTGCGGACCGGCGTCAAGCAGGCCCGCGGCGCGTGGATCGCCACGCTGGACGGCGACGGCCAGAATGATCCTGCCGATATTCCGAAGCTGCTCGACGCCCGCGCGACGGCCGATGCCCAGGTCAAGCTGTTCGCAGGCTGGAGGGTCAACCGCAAGGACAGCGGCAGCAAACGCTGGGCGAGCCGCTGGGCCAACGCGATCCGCGCGCGCGCGCTGCACGACGCCACGCCCGATACCGGCTGCGGCATCAAGCTGTTCGAGCGCGAGGCCTTCCTGGACCTGCCTTACTTCGACCACATGCACCGCTATCTGCCCGCGCTGATGCAGCGTGCCGGCTGGACCACGCAGTGCGTGCCGGTCAACCACCGTGCGCGTACCGCCGGGGTGTCCAAGTACAACAACCTGCAGCGGGCGCTGGTCGGCCTGCGCGACCTGCGCGGCGTGGCGTGGCTGATCACGCGCAGCCGCCGTACGGCCGTGGAAGAACGCTGATGGACCTTCCCCTGCTGGACCAGCCGCTGACCTGGTTGTACTGGACCGGCCTGCACGTCACCGGCTGGAAGCTGATCGGCTACACCGGCGCGCTGATGTTCGGCGGCCGCTGGCTGGTGCAGTTCGTCGCTTCGCGGCGCGCCGGCAAGCCGGTGATCCCGCGGTTGTTCTGGTACATGAGCGTGGTCGGCAGCCTGATGACGCTGAGTTACTTCCTGTTCTCCGCCAAACAGGACTCCGTCGGCGTGCTGCAGAACCTGTTCCCTGCGTTCACCGCACTGTACAGCCTGAAGCTGGACATCGCCCACCGCGGCTGGAAGCGCGACAAGGCCGCTCATTAGGCAGCGGGCAGGACGTTCGACCCATGTCGGCGACGACCATCGGTGCCATCATCGAAGGACTGCCTCCCCGGGAATCTGCCGCTCGTGAAAACCCGCCTCGCCGTTGCCCTGCTGCTCGCCCTGTCCGCTCCCTTGCTCGCCCACGCGGCCCCGCCGGCGGCCACCGCCGCGCCGGCCAGCATTGCCAACGAAAGCGCCGCTGATGCGGCGTTCCGCGCGATCTATGAAAAGGAATGGGCATGGCGCCAGGCCGGTGGGGGTGAAGCCAGCGAAGACGGCGACGCTCCGGAAAGCGCCGCGCGCATGCCCGATGTAGGCCCGGCTGCACAGCAGGCGCGGCTTGCGGTCTGGGACGGTGTGCTCAAGCAGCTGGACGGGCTGGATGCCAAGGCCCTGTCTGGCGTGAACCAGGTCAACCTGGCGATCTACCGCGACCAGGTGTTCAACCTGGCCGAGGAAGTGCGCCTGCGCGCCTACGAGATGCCGTTCAATTCGGATTCCTCGTTCTGGTCGAACCTGTCCTTCATGGCCCGCCGCGAAATGAAGACCGCGCAGGACCATCGCGACTACATCGCGCGCCTCAACGACGTGCCGCGTTATTTCGCCCAGCAGACCGACAACATGCGTGCCGGCCTGGCGCGTGGTTTCAGCGTGCCGCGCGCCGTGCTGGACGGCCGCGAAGTGGCGATCTCCAACGTCGCCGACCTCACCGATCCGACCCGGTCGCCGCTGTACGCACCGTTCAAGAAGCTGCCTTCCAGCATTCCCGCCGCCGAGCAGGCCCAGCTGCAGGCGCAGGCGCGCGAGGCGATCGCCGGCAAGGTCATCCCGGCGTTCCAGCAGCTGCGCCGCTTCTTCCTGCAGGAGTACGTGCCGAAGGCGCGCACCACCCTGGCCGCCGAGGCGATGCCGGACGGCAAGGCGTTCTACAAGCAGCAGATCCACGAGTACACCACGCTGGACCTGGGCCCGGATGAGATCCACACGATCGGCCTGGCCGAAGTGGCGCGCATCCAGGCTGAGATGAACGCCATCATCAAGCAGGTCGGCTTCAAGGGCAGCTTCGGTGAGTTCCTGACCTTCCTGCGCACCGATCCGCAGTTCTACGCCAAGACGCCCGATGAACTGCTGCATCGCGCGGCCTGGATCTCAAAGCGGGTGGACGGGGTGATCGGCAGGTACATGACGCTGCCGCGTGCGCGCTTCACCATCGTGCCGGTGCCGCCGGACATCGCCCCGTTCTGGACCGCCGGCCGCGGTGGCATGGGCACCTATTGGCTCAATACCTACAACCTGCCGGCGCGCCCGCTGTACAACCTGCCCGCGCTGACCCTGCATGAGTCCGATCCGGGCCACGCGCTGCAGGGCGCGCTGGCGGCCGAGCAGGGCGAACTGCCGGAGTTCCGTCGCAACAGCTATATCTCCGCCTACGGCGAAGGCTGGGGCCTGTACTGCGAAAAGCTTGGCGTGGAGATGGGCATCTACGAGACCCCGTACGAAGACTTCGGCCGGTTGACCTACGAAATGTGGCGTGCGGCGCGGCTGGTGATCGATACCGGCGTGCACAGCAAGGGCTGGAGCCGCGAGCAGGCGCTGGCCTACCTGCGCGACCACACTGCGTTGAGCGAACACGAAGTCACCACCGAAGTGGATCGCTACATTTCCTGGCCGGGCCAGGCGCTGAGCTACAAGCTCGGCGAGATCGCCATCGTGCGGCTGCGGGGGCAGGCGGAGAAGGAACTGGGCGATTCGTTCGACATCAAGGCATTCCACGATGCAGTACTGCAGCAGGGCTCGGTGCCGCTGCCGGTGCTGGAACAGCAGATCCAGGCGTTCATCGCAGAACGCAGGAAAGGCTGATTCCTGGTAGCGGGAATCGCGCGCTGCGGCAGGCTTGTCGGATCCAACAGACAGGCCTGCCGCATGCCCCGACCCCTACAGTCCCATCCGGCCGCGCCAGGTATTTTCACCATCCGCAGCGTCGCTGCCCCGGCAAGCGGCCCGGCGGCTTCGCTGGTGCCACGCGCCGTGGGCAATGCTCCGGTCATCACCGCCATCTGGATGGCCGGGATGCCATGCTACGGCGGACAGGCGCCGCAGGGCATCACTGAAGTGCTGACAGCACAGGAGCGCGGCGTCATCGCCAGCGACCATGCGCGGTACGGGAATGCGCTGAACGACCCGGAGCGCATCGTCAACATCGATCCCGAGCAGGCCAAGGCGCACGTCAGCTATCGCGCCCTGTGCACGCAGTTCCAGCGCCCGGGCAGCTTCTGTGTACGCCATGCCGAAGGCGGGGATTTGATCCTGGTGCATCGTTCGCGTTCAGCACTGAGCCCAGCACAGCTGGTGCGCACGCCGCTGCAACTCTCGGCGGCAGGCTGGCAGTTGCAGGTCGCCGACAACGCCAGTCCAGCGTGGTCGGCAGTGCGAGGCAGGCATTTCCAGACCTTGCAGGCGCTCAAGGCGGCGCTGCCGCCCGGCATGCGCGAAGTGCACGCAATATCCGTTGGCGACCCGGACATCAGCCACCTGTAGCGCCTGCCCGCGGCGCTGCGATTGTGTAACGCCGCGTGCGGCCGCTACCCTGACGATGATGATCCGCACCGTCCGCCGACGCCCGCTGTTCCTGATCCGCCTGCTGATGTTGGTGGTGGTGGCGCTTGGCACGGCCGGTGGCGCATTGGCGTCGGCGCTGGGTGACCTGCATGAGTTGTCCCACGCCGCTCACCCCGCGGTGCCGCATGGCGATGCAGAAACAGACACCGGCCACGACGATGACGATACCGGCGCGCGCCTGCTGCATGCACTCGTGCATTGCGGCCATTGTCATGGACAAGGCGGCGTGCTGCCCTTTGCCTACGCCGGCTGGGAACTGATCACTGCACCGGCTGGCGTGCGCCACGCTCGGCATGACGCGACGTGGCGTCCGGCGCCACAGGACAGCCCGTTGCGTCCCCCGATCCAGGCCTGATCCGCGGTCCGCACGCAGCGGACGACCCGATCCTGTCCTGAGATTGCTGGAGAAACCCCATGTGGAAACGCCTGGCCGCGCTTGCGGCCCTGGCGATGGCACCGTGCGCAGGCGCACAGGTGACATCGTCTGCTGTCCCGTTGACGCTCGATGCTGCCATCGAGCGTGTTTCGCGCACCCACCCCGACCTGCGACTGCTGCCTTTGCAGCAGCAGGCCGCCCGCGCCCGCTACGACGCCGCCGGGCTGGCACCGCCGCTGGTGTTCGGCGTGGACCTTGAGAACGCGCTTGGCAGTGGCGACAGCCGCGGCATCGACGCGCTGGAAACCACGGTATCGCTGGCCGGCGTCCTGGAGCGCGGCGGCAAGCTGGATGCCCGCCGTGCCGTGGCCCAGGCCAACATCGATGCGCTGGCGCCGCAGCGCGAGATCATCCGGCTGGACATGATGGCCGAGGCGGCCCGTCGCTACCTTGCGATCACCGTCGCCAGTGGCCGTGAGCGCATCGCGCTGGAAGACATCGAGCAGCGCCGGCGCGCGGTGGACGCGGCGCGCCGGCGGCTCAGCGCCGGTGCTTCGCCAGCCTCGACCCTGATGACCGCGCAGGCCGCACTGGCCCAGGCAGAGCTTGACCGTGACCGTGCACTGCAGGAGGGCAGGGCGGCACGGTTGTCGCTGGCCGCGCTGTGGAATGCACGCGACGTCGACTTCGCCGTGGCCAGTGGTGATCCGCTGCAGTTGCCTGCCCTGCAGGAATTCGGCCAGCTGGCCGATCTGCTCGAGCGGACCCCGGAGCTGGCGCTGATCGCCGGCGAGCAGCGGGTGCGCCAGGCCCAGTTGCAGCTGGCCAGCAGCCAGCTGCGCGGCGATGTGTCCTGGCAGCTGGGGATCCGCAACGACCGGGCAGGCCGGGACTCATCGCTGGTGGGAGGCTTCAGCGTGCCGCTGGGCAACGCCCGGCGTGCCGATCCAGAGATCCGCGCGGCGCGCAGCGAACTGGAAATGAGTGCAGTGGAGCGGCAGGCGCGCGCGCTGCAACTGCACGCCACCCTGGCCGAAGCGCATGGGCGTTACGCCAACGCCCGGCTGGAGGTCACCCGCATGGAGCGCGATGTGCTGCCGCAGCTGCGCCGCGCCGAAAAGGGCGCCGAAACCGCGTGGCGCGCCGGTGCCATCAGTTACCTGGAATGGGCCCAGCTGCAGGCGATGCGCATCCAGGCGCGGCAGCGCCAGCTGGATGCAGCGGTGTCCGCGCAGAGTGCCCTGATCGAGATCCAGCGGTTGACCGGACAGCCACTGGTCGCCAACGCAACCCAAGGAATCGCACCATGACCTCCACCACCGTGGCGCCGCGCCGCATGCTCGCGATCCTGTTGCTGTCCGCCCTGCTGGCGGGCTGTAGTGACAAGGCAGCCAAGGCCACCGATGAAGACCCACACGCGCACGCAGAAGGTGGGTCGCACGATGATGAAGCGCCTGCCGACAGCACCCGTATCAGCGACATACAGGCCCGCGCCGCCGGCATCGTCAGCGCAGCGGCAGGCCCGGGCACCATCGCCGACGAGCACGAAGTGCAGGGTCTGCTGGCGCCGGTCGATGGGCGCAGCGCACAGGTCACCGCGCGTTTTCCCGGACCGGTGCGCGCCCTGCGCGCCAATGTCGGTGACCGGGTGCGCGCCGGCCAGCCGTTGGCCAGCATCGAGAGCAACCTCAGCCTGACCACCTACAGCATCGCCGCGCCGATCTCCGGCGTTGTCCTGTCGCGCCAGGTGCAACTGGGCGCAGTGGCAGCCGAAGGCCAGGTGCTGTTCGACATCGGCGACCTGTCACAGCTGTGGGTGGACCTGCATATCTTCGGTTCCGATACCCAGCACATCACCGCCGGCGTGCCGGTCACCATCACCCGCATGACCGATGGCGCCGCGCAGACCGTGACCCTGGAACGTGTGCTGCCGGGCACCGCTACGGCCAGCCAGAGCACCGTGGCCCGGGCCACCATCGACAATGCCGATGGCCTGTGGCGGCCGGGTGCCGCGGTGCGCGCGCGCATCGTGGTGGCCAGCACGCCGGCGCCGCTGGCGGTACCGCTGAGCGCACTGCAGACGCTGGATGGCAAGGACGTGGTCTTCGTCCGCGACGGTGAAACCTACCAGGCACGCGAGGTCCAGCTGGGTGCACGCGACGCACGCCAGGTGGCGGTCACCGGCGGCCTGCAGGCCGGCGAGCAGGTGGTGGTGGAGCAGAGCTATACGGTGAAGGCGGACATCGGCAAGGCGGGCGCAGCGCATGAGCACTGAACCGCAAGGCGGCCGCGCCAGGCCTGGCGTGCTGGAGCGTCTGATTGGCGGCGCCATCGCCCAGCGCTGGCTGATGATGGCGCTGACCGTGGTGCTGGTGTTGGTGGGTGCGTGGAGCTTCGGACGGCTGCCCATCGATGCCACGCCGGACATCACCAACGTACAGGTGCAGATCAATACCGCAGCGCCCGGATATTCGCCGCTGGAGAGCGAGCAACGCATCACCTATGCGGTGGAAACCGCGATGGCCGGGTTGCCGGCACTGGAGCAGGTCCGTTCGCTGTCGCGCTATGGGTTGTCACAGGTGACGGTGGTGTTCGACGACGGCACGGACCTGTACTTCGCCCGCCAGCAGGTGGCCGAACGCCTGCAGCAGGTCCGCTCGCAGCTGCCCGACGGCCTTGATCCCCAGCTCGGGCCGATCGCCACCGGACTCGGCGAGATCTTCATGTACACCGTCGACGCCGCGCCCGGAGCGCGCAAGCCCGATGGCACGGCCTACACCGCCACCGACCTGCGCACGCTGCAGGACTGGGTGATCCGCCCGCAGCTGCGCAACGTGCCAGGAGTCACCGAGGTCAACACCATCGGCGGCTTCCAGCGCCAGGTCCACATCACCCCGGACCCGGCTCGGCTGCGCGCACTGGGATTCACGCTCGAGGACGTGGCGGCCGCGGTGGAAGCCAACAACCAGAACGTGGGTGCCGGCTATATCGAGCGCAACGGGCAGCAGTTCCTGGTGCGCATACCCGGCCAGGTGGCCAACCTGGAAGAGATCGGCAACATCGTGCTGGACCGCCGCGAAGGGGTGCCGATCCACGTGCACGATGTGGCCGAAGTGGTCGAAGGGGCGCAGCTGCGCAGCGGCGCGGCCACCCAGGATGGTCATGAAGTGGTGATGGGCACGGTGGTGATGCTGGTCGGCGCCAACAGCCGCCAGGTGGCCCAGGCTGCGGCAGCGAAACTGGCGCAGGCACAGCGCAGCCTGCCCGAAGGAGTCACCGCCACTGCCAGCTACGACCGCACCGCGCTGGTGGACCGCACCATCACCACCGTGGCCAGGAACCTGCTGGAGGGTGCGCTGCTGGTGGTCGTGGTCCTGTTCCTGCTGCTGGGCAACGTGCGTGCCGCGCTGATCACCGCGGCGGTGATCCCGTTGGCGATGCTGTTCACCCTGACCGGCATGGCACGCGGCGGCGTGTCGGCCAACCTGATGAGCCTGGGTGCGCTGGATTTCGGCCTGATCGTCGATGGCGCGGTGATCATCATCGAGAACTGCCTGCGCCGCTTCGGTGAGCGCCAGCATGCGCTGGGTCGCGACATGAGTGCCGCCGAACGCTTCGCCGAAACCGCCAGCGCGACCGCCGAAGTGATCCGCCCGAGCCTGTTCGGCCTGGGCATCATCACCGCGGTCTACCTGCCGATCTTCGCGTTGACCGGGGTGGAAGGAAAGATGTTCCACCCGATGGCGATCACCGTGGTGCTGGCACTGACCGGCGCGATGCTGCTGTGCCTGACCTTCGTGCCGGCCGCCATCGCGCTGTTCCTGGGTGGACGGGTGCAGGAAAAGGAAAACCGCGTGATGGCCTGGCTGCGCCAGCGCTACCAGCCGCTGCTGGGCTTGGTGCTGCAGCGTGGGCGCTGGGCAGTGGCCGCCGCGCTGGTTCTGGTGGTGGGCTGCGGCGTGCTGGCCAGCCGCCTCGGCAGCGAGTTCGTTCCCAGCCTGGACGAGGGTGACGTGGCGATGCATGCCATGCGCATTCCCGGCACCAGCCTGGGCCAGTCGGTACGGATGCAGGTGCAGATCGAAACGCGTCTGCTGCAGGTGCCCGAGGTGGCCAAGGTGTTCTCCAAGATCGGCACGCCGGAAGTGGCGTCGGACCCGATGCCGCCCTCGGTGGCCGACACTTTCGTGATGATGAAGGACCGCCGCGACTGGCCCGATCCGCGCAAGCCCCGCAGCCTGCTGCTGGCCGAACTGGAAGCGGCGGTGGAGCAGCTGCCGGGCAACAACTACGAGTTCACCCAGCCGATCCAGATGCGCATGAACGAACTGGTCTCCGGTGTGCGCGCGGATGTGGCGGTGGTGGTGTATGGCGATGACCTGGACATGCTGGCGCAGCTTGGCCGGCGCGTGGAGCAGGTGGTTTCCGGCGTGCCCGGCGCCGCCGACGTGCGCCTGGAGGAAACCAGCGGCCTGCCGCTGCTGACGGTGCGGCCCGATCGCCAGGCATTGGCGGGCTACGGGCTCAATCCGGGCCAGGTGCAGTCGACCGTGGCCACCGCCGTCGGCGGCACGGTGGCGGGGCAGCTGTTCGAAGGTGATCGCCGCTTCGATATCGTGGTGCGCCTGCCCGAAGCCCTGCGCCAGGACCCGGCGGCGTTGGCGGACCTGCCGGTGTCGCTGGAAACGGCGCTTGCCAACGGCGACGCCGACGAGCTGAGCCGTGGCGACAGCGCGGCCAGTGGGGGCCCGCGCACCGTGCCGCTGCGCGAACTGGCCCGCATTGAAACCAGCGAAGGGCCGAATCAGGTGAACCGTGAAAACGGCAAGCGGCGCATCGTGGTCACCGCCAACGTGCGTGACCGTGACCTCGGCGGGTTCGTTGCTGAACTGCAGTCAGCGGTGGGCACGCAGGTCGTGGTCCCCAGCGGCTACTGGATCGACTACGGCGGCAGCTTCGAGCAGCTGATTTCCGCCAGCGAGCGGCTGGCGGTAGTGGTGCCGGTCACCCTGGTGCTGATCTTCGCGCTGCTGTTCTGGGCCTTCGGTTCCGGTCGCGATGCGCTGGTGGTATTCAGTGGTGTGCCGCTGGCGTTGACCGGTGGCGTGCTGGCGCTGGCGCTGCGCGGCATGCCGCTGTCGATCTCCGCCGGAGTGGGTTTCATCGCGCTGTCCGGCGTTGCGGTGCTCAACGGGCTGGTGATGATCAGCTTCATCCGCCAGCTGCGCGGGCAGGGACTGGCGTTGCCGGACGCGGTGCGCGACGGTGCGCTCGGCCGGCTGCGGCCGGTGCTGATGACCGCGCTGGTGGCCTCGCTGGGCTTCGTGCCGATGGCGTTCAATGTCGGTGCGGGTTCGGAAGTGCAGCGGCCGCTGGCAACGGTGGTGATTGGCGGCATCGTGTCGTCCACGCTGTTGACCCTGCTGCTGTTGCCGGTGCTGTACCGCTGGCTGCACCGCCGCGAACACTGAACAAAGGCCCTGGTGGCGATGACCTGCGCTGGTGGCTGACGAACCGCTCTGGCGGGTAACGAACCGCCCTGGTGGGTGACGACCGTTGGTCGTCACCGCTTCTGCTTTCCCATGGCTGCTGGAAGAGCGTGACGACCAACGGTCGTCACCCACCCACCGGGTAGGGTCGTCACCCATCCACTTACGCCGGCAACTTGGCGATCACCTTGATCTCGAACTGGAATCCATACAGCCAGGTCACGCCGATGCCGGTCAGGGTGGGGTGGGGCGCCTCACCCCAGTACTCCGGCACGATCGCCCAGGCCTTCTCGAAGTTCTTCTCCGGGTCGACGATGAACACCGTCACGTCGACCACGTCGTCGAAGCTGCAGCCGGCCGCGGCCAGTACCGCGTTGAGGTTGTCGAAGGCGCGCCGGACCTGCGCTTCCAGCTCGGGCTCGGGTGAGCCGTCTTCGCGACTGCCGACCTGGCCGGATACGAACAGCAGGCCGTTGGCGCGCACCGCCGGGGAGTAGCGGTTGCGCTCATACAAGGCTTGGCGGCCAGCGGGAAAAACGACGTCACGGGTCATGGGATTACTCCATCAGGGGGCGCGGCAGGTTGCCGCAGCACGAGCTGCATGCTGGACCGGCTGGCCTGCTGGATAAACCGACAGAAGCCGCCTAGATTGTTCGGCAGAACCGACAGATGAGGCCCGGCATGGACCGCTTCGACGCAATGCGCGCGTTCGCGCGGGTGGTGGAAACCGGCAGCTTCACCCGTGCGGCGCAGACCCTGCAGCTGGGCCGGACCGGGGTGACCGAACGGGTGCAGCAGCTGGAAGCGCACCTGCGCGTACGCCTGCTCAACCGCACCACCCGACAGGTCAACCTGACCGCGGAAGGGGAGCTGTACTACGCGCGCGTGGTGCGCCTGCTGGCCGAGCTGGACGATGCCGAAGCCAGCCTTTCCACCGCCACCGCCGCCCTGCGTGGCCGCCTGCGCATCGACGTGCCCAGCCCGTTCGCACGCCTGCTGCTGGTGCCGGCGCTGCCGGACTTCCATGCGCGCTACCCGGACATCGAGCTGCAGATCGGCGTCAGCGACCGCGAGGTCGACCTCATCGGGGACAGCGTGGACTGCGTGATCCGCGGCGGTGCGCCGGTCGAACAGTCGCTGGTGGCGCGCCATATCGGTGACCTCGGCTTCGGCATCCATGCATCGCCTGATTACCTGCGGCGCCATGGCAGGCCCACCCATCCCGGCGAACTGGAAGGGCCGCATCAGCTCACGGTCGGTTTCCTGCGACCGCGCACCGGCCGCACGCGCCGCTTCGTGATGCAGCGTGGTGCAGAGCAGATCGACCTGCAGGGACGCCACGTGATCGCCATCGACGATGGCGACGCCTATCTCGCCGCTGGCCTGGCCGGACTCGGCATTGTCTGCGTGCCGGACTACATGGCCGCCGCACCTGTTGCGCGCGGCGAACTGGTGCCGTTGTTCGACGACTGGCAGATCGAGCCGATGCCGATGTACCTGATGTTTTCCCCCGGCCGGCACGTGAACCAGCGCCTGCGGGTGTTCATCGACTGGGTGACCGCGCTGATGAAGGCATGAACCGACCTGGGTGCCGTCTGGCGGCGGCCCCTCCCGGTGAGGCCGCCCGGTTCGATATGGACGGCATCCTGCTTCCGTTCGAAGGCTTGTCCGACGGCTACCAGGCGTATGTGGGCGGGATCGGCGACCTGCGCGCTTCATGGGTCTGATCGGGAACGCGCGGACGCGCTCGGCGCCATGGCACTGCCGTTGGTGGCCGGCTGACCGAGCAGCTGCCCCACGGCCGCCACTCCGATGGCCACACCGTCTTCCGTCGCCATCCGCCGACCCAGCGCCGTCGCACGCGCACGCACGTCCGGATGTTCGGCAACGGCCAGTGCCGCGGACAATCGCTGGCTGTCCAGCCGCCGCGGCGAAAGGGCCGGCGGCGCCACGCCGAGCCGATGCAGGCGGTCGGCCCAGAAGAACTGATCGGCCGCGAAGGGCATCACCATCGAGGGCACGCCGGCGCGGCACGCCGAGTGCGTGGTGCCGCTGCCGCCATGGTGGATGACCAGCGAGGTAAGCGGGAACAAGGCTTCATGCGGCACCGCCCCCACCACATGCACGTTGCCGGGAAGGGCCAATGCCGGCGTGCCGGACCATCCGGGCGACAACAGCACGCGGCGTCCTTCGAGCATGCGCAGCAG
Organism: Stenotrophomonas sp. Bg11-02; assembly: GCF_002836635.1. Taxonomy (NCBI): domain Bacteria; kingdom Pseudomonadati; phylum Pseudomonadota; class Gammaproteobacteria; order Lysobacterales; family Lysobacteraceae; genus Stenotrophomonas; species Stenotrophomonas sp. Bg11-02. The sequence continues at coordinate 104,014 of NZ_PJAY01000053.1, read as the reverse complement.
GGCCGACAGCACGGCGTCACGGTCGAATCCGGTCATGCTGCCGAAGCCCACATAGACCGGTGGCGGGCCGGCATCCAGGAACGCCTGCAGTGCGGGCGCTGGCGACCAGCCGGTGCTGTCGGGCAGTCGCCACTGGCCGCACACCCGATGGTCGGCCGGCCAGTCCGCGGGCGTGGCGACCAGGCTTGGCGACACGCCGTACAACATCGGCGCATCGATCCACGGCGTGGTGGCCGGTGGCAGGCCCAGCACGGCGCGCCGGGCCTGGTTGATCGGCGCGCGGAACTGTTGCCAGATCAATCGGGTCACCACCCGGTGGCTGAGCCGGTTCAGGGGTGGCGGCGTCCAGCCGGGCGGCAGGAACGGCGAGGGGAAGGCGCGGGTCGGGGTGATCGGGATCATGCCGGTACCGATCACCGGAATGCCGTGGCGCTCGGCCACGCTGAGGCCGACGAAGGCGGCCAGCCCGCCGGCCAGCACCGCCTCGCAGCCTGACGCCGCCTGGTCGGCCTGGCGCATCCAGTCGGCCACATGCCGCCGTGCCATCCGTGCCAGCCCGCTGCTGGCGGCGCGTGGGCTGTTGCCGCGCGACAACAGCGCCACCACTTCTTCGTGGATGTCGCCCTGCAGGGCGGCGTGCGGCACGTCCAGCGCCCGCGCGCTGCCCAGCGTGCCGCCGTCGGCCAGCAGCAGCACCTGGTGCCCGGCGTCGATCAGCCCGCGGCAGAGCAGGGTCAGCGGGCGGGTGTCGCCTTCGGTGCCGTAGGTAAGGGCGAGCAGTCTCATGTGCCCTGTGTAGCAGGGACCGGGCGAGGGCTCCGTAAACCGGCTCACGCCGCCGGGCAGGCTTGCAGGTTTCCCCGGTTCGCGGCATAATTCGCGGCTCGCTGTGTCCGGTCAACCCCGGATGGCGGTACCGGGAATACGTCCTCCGGTGCGCCTAGGACAGCGTAACCCTTTGATTCTCTTGACGTGTGGTGGGCAACCATCGAGGCCGCCGTCGCCCGGGCTACGGGCTGACAACATGTGCGGATCCTTCCGCAGAAGCTCGGCCTTCCCTGGCCGGACTTTCAATACAAACTTATCGAGGTGCGCAATGTCCCGCGTATGCCAAGTTTCCGGCAAGCGAGTGCAGACGGGTAACAACGTCTCGCACGCAAACAACAAGACCCGTCGTCGTTTCCTGCCCAACCTGCATGAGCGCCGCTTCTGGGTCGCCAGCGAAAACCGCTGGGTCAAGCTTCGTGTTTCCGCGCATGCACTGCGCACCATCGACAAGAACGGCATCGACTCCGTTCTGGCTGAGCTGCGTTCGCGCGGCGAAAAGGTCTGAGGAGTAAATCATGGCAGGCAAGCGCGACAAGATCCGTCTGATTTCGACGGCCGGTACCGGCCACTTCTACACGACGGACAAGAACAAGAAGAACACCCCCGGGAAGATGGAATTCCTGAAGTACGATCCGGTCGTGCGCAAGCATGTCCCGTACAAGGAAGGCAAGATCAAGTAATCCGCCAGGATGCTTGAGCTTCCCGAATGAAGAAACCCGCCGCGAGGCGGGTTTTTTTTGGCCGTGGCCCAGCCCGTGGCAGAATGCGGCTTCCTCCGGGCGGGTGGCGCGATGCTCTTCGAGTGGATGCTGGGCTCATGGCTGCTGCTGCTGGACTGGCTGATCCGGCTGGCCGCGCTGTTGTGGATCCCCACCCGCACCACACCCGGGGCTGCACGCAGCTGGCTGTTGCTGGTCGGCTTCGTGCCGTTGCTGGGCCTGCCGCTGTACCTGCTGTTCGGCCATCCATGGCTGTCGGCCGAGCGCCTGCGCCGCCAGGCCGAAGCCTCGCAGGTGATCCGCGAAGAACAGGCGCTGCAGGCGGCCCTGCGCTGGCAGCCGGACGCGGACACCACCGTCGCCGAAATGGTGCCACTGGTGGAGCGGCAGGGCGATTTCATGCCCGTGCACGGCAATGCACTGGACCTGCTGACCGGTTACGACGACTCGCTGGCCCACCTGATCGCCGACATCGACCAGGCCGAAGAGCGCGTCCACCTTCTGTATTACCTGATGTTCGACGATGCGGTGGGCGAGGCCATCGTGGAGGCGCTGCAGCGTGCCGCCGCGCGCGGCGTGCACTGCCGCCTGCTGCTGGATGCGGTAGGCGCAAAGCGTGGACTGCGGGCCTACCGCAAGCGCCTGCTGGCGCGCGATATCGATGTCCGCGCGATGCTGCCCGGTGGATTGCGCTGGCGCCGCAGTGGGCGCATGGACCTGCGCAACCACCGCAAGATCGCCGTCATCGACAACAAGGTCGGCTATATCGGCTCGCAGAACCTGGCCGATGCCGGCTTCGTGCGCGGCAGGCCGAACCGCGAGCTGGTGGCGCGGGTGCGCGGCCCCGCCGTGGCCCACCTGGAAGCGGTGTTCGCCAGCGACTGGTACATGGAAACCGGCCAGCGGCTGGAGGTGATGGCCGATGTGCCGGTGTGCAGCGAAGACGTGGCCACCCAGCTGCTGCCCAGTGGCCCGGCCTACCCCTTCAGCAACGCGCGCGATGCGGTCAATGCGTTGATCCACCTGGCGCGCCGGCGCATCGTGCTGGTCACCCCGTACTTCGTGCCCGACGAAGCCACCCTGAGCGCGCTGCGCATTGCTGCCCTGTCCGGGGTGGATGTGCAGCTGATCGTATCGGCCACCAGCAATGCTCGGCTGACCGCGTGGGCGCAGGAAGCCTACTACGATGAACTGCTGCGCAGCGGCGTGCGCATCGCGCTGTACGAGCCCCATTTCCTGCACGCCAAACACCTCAGCGTGGACGAGGACATCGCCCTGTTGGGATCGATCAACCTGGACATCCGTTCGTTCGCGCTGAATGCCGAGGTCGGCCTGCTCTGCTATGACCGGAAGATCGTGCGCCAGTTGCTGGACATCGAGGACGATTACCTGCGCAACTCGCGGCCGTTGGAGCTTTCACAGTGGCGCAAGCGCGCCACCTGGCGGCGCAGCCGCGAAGGCATCGCGCGGCTGGCCGATGCGCTGATGTAAGGCGCTGGCCGACGCATCGCCTACAATCAACGCATGAACGATACAGCGACTCCGCACCGCATCGACCTGGCCATCATCGGCGGCGGCGCCGCCGGTGCGCTGACCGCCCTGCACCTGCTGCACCACGCAACGACCCCGCTGAAGGTCCAGCTGTTCGAGCCGGCCTCGACCCTGGCCGAGGGCATCGCTTATGCCACGCCGGCACCGCAGCACCTGCTCAACGTGCCGGCCGGGCGGATGAGCGCGCTGCCCGACCAGCCCGCCGATTTCACCGCCTACCTGCGCCAGGTCGATGCCTGTCCGCAGGATGATGATGCGACGTTGGCGGGCCGCTTCGTGCCGCGTCGGCATTACGCGGCGTATCTGCGCCAGCGCCTGGCCGAAGCGGAGCAGGCCAGCAGCGCGCAGGTGCAGGTGGTCGCGCAGGCGGTGCTATCGCTGCGCCAGGAGGACGACATGGCACGGCTGCAGCTGGCCGACGGCACCGTCGTCGATGCCCGCCAGGTCGTGCTGGCCTGCGGCAACAGCGTGCGCCCGATTCCGCTGGCTGGCGCCGATGCCCTGCCGCACGAGTCGATCGCCGAGGCCTGGGATTACGATGGGGTGCGCCTGCTGGCGGGTGACCAGGCGACCGGCATCATCGGCTCCGGGCTGAGCATGGTGGACAGCGTGGTGGCATTGTTCGCGGCGGGCCAGACCGGCGTGCTGCACGTGTTTTCGCGTCACGCGCTGATGCCGTTGCCGCATGCCCACGGCGCGCCCGCCACGTATGATCCACAACCGCTGCTGGCGATGGGCTTGCGCGCGCGCCTGCGCACGCTGCGTCGGCATGCCCGTGAGGCGGCTACGCACGGCATTCCCTGGCAGAGCGTGATGGAGCGCATCCGCCCACTGGGCAAGGCACTGTGGCAGACCCTCGATGAGGCTGACCAGCGGCGCTTCCTGCGCCACGTGGTACGGCACTGGGATGTACACCGGCACCGTATCGCTGAAGAGGTCCATGTGCAGCTGCGCGATGCGCTGGCCGATGGTCGCCTGCAGTTGCATCGTGTGCGCCTGCAGGGTGTCGTGGAAACGGACACGGGCCTGCGCCTGACCGCCTTGTCGCACGGCGCAGCGGTGCAGTGGGACCTTGGCGCACTGGTCAACGCCACCGGCGTGGAGACGCGTGCGGAGGGCCTGCGCAATCCCTTGCTGAGGCAACTGCTGGCTGAAGGCATCGCGCGCCCGGGGCCGCATGGCCTCGGCCTGGACAGCGAGGCAGCAGGTGACCGGCTGATCGATGCAGACGGCACCGCGCATGGCGCCATCGGCGTGCTGGGCAGCCTGCGCATCGGCACGCTGTGGGAGAGCCTGGCCGTGCCTGAACTGCGTCAGCAGGCCGAAGATGCGGCGCGCCACGCGGTGCGGGAGCTCGAAGCAGCGATGCCGTAAAATGGGGGCATGGATGTCTCCCACCTGCTTGATGGCCTGAACCCGGCCCAGCGCGATGCCGTGTCCGCCCCCCCTGGCCACCACCTGGTGCTGGCCGGCGCGGGCTCCGGCAAGACCCGCGTACTGACCCACCGCATCGCCTGGCTGCACGAAGTGTTCGGCGTGCCGACCCATGGCATTTTCGCGGTGACCTTCACCAACAAGGCGGCCGGCGAGATGCGCCACCGGATCGACGCGCAGCTGCCCAATGGCAGCCGTGGCGCCTGGATCGGCACCTTCCACGGGCTGGCCAACCGCCTGCTGCGGCTGCACTGGGCCGAAGCCAGGCTGCCCGATTCCTTCCAGGTGATGGATTCGGATGACCAGCTGCGGCTGGTCAAGCGCGTGGTGCAGGCCCTGGAGCTGGATGACGGCAAGTACCCGCCCAAGCAGATCGCCTGGTGGATCAACGAACAGAAGGACGAGGGTCGCCGGCCGCAGCACATCCAGCCCGAGCCGAATGACGCCTGGCTGGACACCATGCGCCAGGCCTACACCGAGTACCAGGCGCGCTGCGACCGCGCCGGCCTGGTCGACTTCGCCGAACTGCTGCTGCGCGCGCATGAGCTGTTGCGCGACAACCCGGCCCTGCTGGCGCATTACCGCGCCCGCTTCCGCGAGATCCTGGTCGACGAATTCCAGGACACCAACTCCATCCAGTACGCCTTCGTGCGGGTGCTGGCCGGCGACACCGGGCATGTGTTCGTGGTCGGCGACGATGACCAGGCCATCTATGGCTGGCGCGGTGCGAAGGTGGAAAACGTGCAGGGCTTCCTGCGTGATTTCCCCGGCGCGCAGACCATCCGCCTGGAACAGAACTACCGTTCCACCGCCAACATCCTCGGCGCGGCCAACGCGGTCATTTCGCACAATCCGGACCGCATCGGCAAGGAGCTGTGGACCGACAGCGGCGAGGGCGATCCGATCGACCTGTACGCGGCCTACAACGAGATGGACGAGGCGCGTTACATCGTTGAACGTGCCCGCCAGTGGGTGCGCGACGGCGGCAGCCATGGCGAAGTGGCGGTGCTCTACCGCAGCAACGCGCAGTCGCGCGCGCTGGAAGAGGTGCTGCTGAGCGAGCAGGTACCGTATCGCGTGTACGGCGGCATGCGCTTCTTCGAACGCGCCGAAATCAAGGATGCGCTGGCTTATCTGCGGCTGCTGTCCAACCGCAACGACGATGCGGCCTTCGAGCGTGCGGTCAATACCCCCACCCGTGGCATTGGCGACCGCACCCTGGACGAGGTGCGCCGCGAGGCGCGTGCGCAGGGCATTTCACTGTGGGAAGCCACCATGCTGGTTACCCAGGGCAACGCGCTGGCGGCACGCGCGCGCAATGCGCTGGCCGGCTTCCTGGTGCTGGTCAATGAACTGCAGGCGCAGACCGTGCACATGACCCTGGCCGAGCGCATCGACCACGTGCTGGCGCGCTCGCTGCTGCGCGAGCACTGGAGCAAGGAAAGCCGCAACGCGCTGGACTCCGAATCGCGCACCGACAACCTCGACGAACTGGTGTCGGTTGCCTCGCGCTTCGTGCGCCGCACCGACGATGTCGAAGAAGTGGAGGACATGGACGAGCTGGTCGCCTTCCTCGCCTATGCCGCGCTGGAAGCGGGCGAAGGACAGGCGCAGGCCAACGAAGACGGCGTGCAGTTGATGACCCTGCATTCGGCCAAGGGCCTGGAGTTCCCGCTGGTGTTCCTGGCCGGCATGGAAGACGGCCTGTTCCCGAGCGCTCGTTCGCTGGAAGAAAGCGGGCGGCTGGAGGAAGAACGCCGACTGGCCTACGTCGGCATCACCCGCGCGCGGCAGAAGCTGGTGCTGTGCTACGCCGAATCACGGCGCATCCATGGCCAGGACAACTATGGGGTGCCATCGCGCTTCCTGCGCGAGATCCCGCGCGAGCTGCTGCATGAAGTACGGCCGAAGGTACAGGTGTCGCGGCCGGCATCGCTGGGCGCCAGCCGCGGCGGCGGGCATGCCGCGCTGGAGGCACCGCCGCTGAAGCTCGGCACGATGGTCACCCATCCCAAGTTCGGCGAAGGCATGGTCACCGACTACGAAGGCAGCGGTGCGCATGCACGCGTGCAGGTGGAGTTCGCCGATGCCGGCAGCAAGTGGCTGGTGATGGCCTACGCCAACCTGACCGCGCTGTAACGTCAGCAGCGCACGCCATGTCCCGCCACGTGCTGTTCCTGTGCAGCCAGAACCGCCTGCGCAGCCCGACGGCCGAGCAGGTGTTCGCCGACTGGCCTGGCATTGAAACCGCGTCGGCCGGGTTGCTGGCCGATGCGGATGAACTGCTAGGGCCTGAGCTGCTGGAATGGGCCGATCTGGTGTTCGTGATGGAGCGTGCGCACCGCACGCGGCTGTCGGCACGCTTCGCCCCTTGGTTGAACGGCAAGCGCGTGGTGTGCCTGGATATCCCGGATGACTACGACTACATGGACCCGGTGCTGGTCGAGCTGCTCAAGCGCAAGGTCAGTCCGCACCTGCGCTGAGTGGCCGGCGTGGGCGTACGGCATCGCGGTCCAGCTGGCGGATGACGGTGTAATGCTGACCAGTGCCGTATTTATGAAAGCCCGCGCCTATGGCTGAAAGCAGTATTTCCTTCTTGTTCAATGAAGGAAGGCGCATGCCCGTTGCTGGCTCCTCGTCGCAGACAACGCCCGCACTGATCCGCGGCCGGCATCCATCCGGCCCTGTGCAGGGACGCGCCACAGCGTCCACCCTCGGCAGCCTGCTGGTCGGCAACACCGCCCCGTTGCGCGTGCGCCGTCTCTCTGCGCCCTCGGGCCCGCGGCGGGTGTCGGCGGAGAACTACCCGCCTGTCGCTGGATCAGCCGACGCGATGCGGCAGACGACCACGCTGCGCGCCCTGTACGACCAGATGGACGAGGTGCGGCGGGCATTGCAGAGCGGACGCACGGGGGCTGGCCGGCGCTCGGCCGCGCTGGAGTCTTCGCTGCTGCGGCGTAGCGTGGACGCCAACATGCCAGCACTCATCCCTGCTTCCGAAGCAGAGTGGGCAGGCCGCATGGTGTCGATGGAGTTCCAGCGCGGTGGGCCCGGCGGTCTGCGCGACAGCCCGTTCTTCCAGTCCACGCCATCACGGGCGCACTCGCTGGAATCGCTGAGCCGGGATGCCCCGGTCACCTGCACGCGAGAAATCGGTGGCCTGCGACGCGTGCAGGGAAACCTGCTGCTTGCCGGGATCCAGAACGAGGATGTAGCTGCTGTCGCCGGGTCGGGCCCTTCGCTGTTCAGCATCCAGCGCGGTGCGCTGCTGCCGCAGCTTTCCGGAGAAGCCGTGCAGGGCGTCGACCAGCGGGTCCACCTGTTCCATCCCGATGCAGATTCCGATGCGGAAGGTGACGGCCAGGGCCCGGCAGCGGCCCGCGCATGGACCGGCGCCGGCAGTCGACCCGCCGCGCTGGTCTGCCTCGATGACGCCGACTGGAGGGTGAAGGAAACCGGGGACACCGGGCTCAGTGCGATGGAGGCCAGCCTGTCCCGCGTGTTCCAGCTCACCGGCCTGGCCGCGCCGGACGCGCGCGTGATGGCAGCCGACGCCTCGCTGCCGGGCGACAGCCAGCGCTTTGCTTCGCGCTACGAACCCAGCTTCAAGGACCTTGGCAGCTTCCTTGCCACGCCGGCTGCCGAAGCCTTGGCCGCCGCAGGCGATGAAGAGGCCAGGATGCGCTACGCCCAACTGCGCAGCGACCATGCAGCGGCTGTTTCGACCTGCGATGCGGTGCTGCAGCGCGCTGGGGTCGCGCACTTCTGGCAGGTGCAGGACGCTGGACTGCAGGCCGAACACGCAGCGGCCGACAGGCAGCGATTCGATGCGCTGGAGGCGATGAACCGCTTGCTGCCGACCGCAGTGCGCAGCGACCAGGTCCGCCATTTCATCGCCTCGCGATGGCTCGGCAACTGGGATCATCTCAACTTCCGGATGGAGAATTTCGGCTACGCCGAGCGCGATGGGCAGCCCGTGGCGATGACCGTGGATTTCGGTTCGTGCGGGCCGCTTGGATTCGCCACGCTCGATGCGCGCAGGGTGATGCTGCCCAAGCAGGCCAGTGGCGATATCGCCATGCTGCAGCGGCCCGCCTCGCTGTTCCCGATACCCGATGCCTTCGTTGAGAACGCTGCGGAGTTCGACGCCATGGGGGCAGATCCCGGCCGGCTGCATGACACGCTGGGCTGGCCCTATGGATTCCAGTCGGAGAGCGTTGCCGAGCTCATGCGTGCGCCCGCCGCGCCCGACCCGGCCATTGCCGATGCGATGGCTGAAATGGGGTATCGGCTCGCGCTGGTTCCTGCAATGACGGTGCACGCCGTCGTCGGCGCAGGATGGCAGGTTCCCGCTGGCGCGCCGCAAGGCCACTGGCCGGACGCCGCACGGATGGCCAGCACTCTGGTGCAGCGCCGGCAGGCCCTGCTGGCGCAGTATGCGCCAGCGCAGATCCGCGACTGGATCAGCGCCGACCCCGAGCGCGCCGCGCGGGTCCGGCAGCAGATGCTGGACGGCATCGGCGCTGCCCTGGGCGGTGATGCCGACCCCACGGTCCTGCAGGAACACTCCAACGCCCTGCACGCCGGGCATCAGATGCTGCTGGACGGCGACCTTGCCGCTGTGATGGGTGACGCCACGGCGCACGCCCCCAATGCCACCACGGCACGGATCAGGACGCTGCAGCAGCTGCATGACTGCAATCGAAGGCTGGCGGCCGCGCTGGACACCAACGAGGAAACGGACATCCGTGCGATCGGCGAAGAACTGTTGTCCCCATTGGTATTCGGGCAGCTGTTGAGGGACCTGGAACTGGGTCCGGGCTCGGATGTCCTCGGGCACGCCAGCTTCGAGGCAAACCGCGATTGGCTGTTGCTGCTGACCCGCCTGGTGGACGCAGGTCACCTCGATGCCACGCGGGTCACGCGCTGCCTGTTGGAGCCGTTCGAGGGATCCGCCTATCCGCCCAACGTCGGCGCGCACGCCCATCGTGACCCCGCGCTCGGGATGGCGTTCATCGAACTGCTGGAGACCCTGATCGCCAGATCGGCGGAGATCACCCCGACGATGCTGCGCGAGGGCCTGCTGACGGCGAAGGAGAAGGGCTATCCCAACTATTACGCCGCGTTGGCGGCATCAGGCGCATCGACCGCCTGGGACCGTCGCCTGCAACTGGCCGAGCTGTTGCCGGGCAACGCGGAGTACATCCGATTGCGGTCGTGGCGCAGCTGGGCGGCGAAGAAGCTGTCCTACGCGCCGCGCCGCGGTGACGAACCGATCAGGATCGCAGCGGACGCAGGACAACGCTCTGCGTTGCCGCTGCGCGCCCTCGTGCAGCATGTCGAAGGCGCATATGGTGTCCGCCGCATCATTGAACTGGAGCTGCAAGTCATACGCGCAAACCTGCACATGAAGCTGACCAGCCATGCCGAGGACCAGGCGCTGCAGGCGCTTGTGCAGGACAGCGTGGAAGGCGCCTGGAAGGAGGCCCTGGCAAAACACCGGCTTCCACGCAACGCCCCCGTGCCGCCCGGGATGATCGAAACGCTCAAGGGCGAAGCACTGGACGACTACCGGATTCGAATGAGGAACCTGCGCAAAGCCGACGCCGAGCTACGGGTTCAGGCCGGTGAGCGGCGCTACACGGACGCGGTGCTGGCGCAGCCGGGACTGTCGCTGCCGGACCGGCGTCGGTTGCTCAAACAGTGTGCCGCGGAGATCGAGGTCGACATCCGCAACATGGTGCGTGACGCGGGCGACACCGGCAATGAGGCCTTGCATGCAGTGGGCATCGGCCAACGCGCGCAGCAGCACGCGGCTGCCACCGCAGGCGACATGGCAGCCCGTGCAGCAGCCCAGGCGCAGCGGGATGCGCAGGCACAGGCCGAACAGCAGACGCGCAGCAAGGCCGGGGAATCCGCTCAGCGGGCATCTGCCCGTGCTGCTGGAAGCGCCACCCGTGCTGCGGCTCTTACCGCCTCTTCGCAGGCAAATGCGCAGGCCAGTGCGCAGGCCCAGGCCACCGCGCACAGGCAGGCCGAGCGTCGCGCAGCTGCCAAGGCCGCCAGCGAAGCTTCGGCCCGCGCCACGCGTGATGCGATCGTCCAAAACCGCGGATTCAGAAACGAGGTTGAAACACGCCTTGCGATGCTGCGCAGCCCGGATGTTGCCGGCGGCTCCACGTCCGCTGTCAGGCACACCGATGCGCAGCTTGAAAGGCGCCTGCACGCGCTGCGGCAAGACAGCGCCACGGCCGCGCTGGAACAACGATTGCGGGCGCTCAGGGAAGGCTCTCCACGCGCAGGCGCGGCGCCTGCCTCCCGCCCCGCGCGGCAACGCACCCGGCAGTACGTTGACCCTCACAGCGGAGCGTCCGGCAGCACCACCTGATGAGCCGCGGGGCGTCGGTCAGCAGTGCGGGGACGCACCACTGGCATACGCCAGTCCCCGCCGCAGCATGGCGCGCACATCGGGATCGGCGTACACCGCCGCATCGTGGCCGAAGCCGGTATACCAGCTTCGGCCGCGGCCCATCGGCCGGCACCAGGTGATGGGATGGTCATTGCCCATCGTGCCGCCTTCGTAGCCTGCTTCATCCACGGTGGCCAGCACCTGCACCCACGGACGTGGATTGCGGCGATAGTTGTAGATCTCATCGGTGATCGACCACTGCACGCCCTCATGGCCCTCGCCGTGCAGCGTCACTGGCGCAGTTTGCAGGCCGGGTGGATGCTTGTGGAACCAGGCACCGACCAGTTCGCCATAGAACGGCCAGTCGTATTCGGTATCGGCCGCCGAATGCAGGCCGAGGAACCCCCCGCCGCCTTCGATGAAAGCCTGGAGCGCGGCCTGCTGCGACTCATCCAGCACGTCACCGGTGGTGTTGGCGAACACCACGGCGCGAAAGGCGGACAGCCCTTCAGCAGTGAATACGCCGCTGTCTTCGCCATGCACCACCCGCAGTCCCTGCTCGGCGGCCAGCGATCCCAGCGTTTCCACGGCTGCTGGAATGGAGTCGTGGCGGAACTTGGCGGTCCGGGTGAAAATCAGGATCGCATCGTCGGCAAAGGCCGGCCAGGGGAGCAGCAACAGGGCCAGGCAGCAGGAGATGAGAGTGCGCATGCGGCCGATTCTGGCACGCACCGCCCGCTGCGCCATGCTGCACTGCATTGATCGTGCTCAAGGCGCGGCCTGCACGCCGGGTATGTAATGCTTCTGTTCCCACACGGCGGATCACCAAGGAGCCCGGCCATGTACAAGCGCATCCTGATTGCCACCGACGGGTCCGAACTGTCGGAAAAAGGCCTGATGAAGGGTCTGGAGCTGGCCAAGGACCTGGACGCGGAGGTCGATATCGTTACCGTATCGGAGCCTTGGGCCGTTGGCATGTATGACGCCATGGGCTGGAGCGTCGGCTACATGAACAGCCCGGAATACAAGGCCGACCGCGAAGAGGCGGCGCAGAAGATCCTGCAGCCCGCGCTGGCCACCGCGCAGGCGCAGGGCGTGCGCGCCAACGGCGTGCACGTGCTGGACCGCTATGCGGCCGACGGTGTGATCGACGTGGCCGGCGAGCGCAGCTCGGACCTTATCGTGATGACCTCGCATGGCCGGCGCGGCATGACCCGCGTGCTGCTGGGCAGCCAGACCGCTGAAGTGCTCGCGCGCAGCAGCATACCGGTGCTGGTCATCCGCTGAGACAGCGTTCCCGGGGAGGGGACCCGGCGTCGGTCGCAGGAAGCGGCCGGCGCCGTTCTCCTGCCCTGGTGGGTGGCGCCCGGCGCCGCGGTGGGTGACGACCGTTGGTCGTGGTGGGTGACGACCGTTGGTCGTCACGCTGTTGCGCAACGCCAGCCGCGCCACGCTCAGTCGCGCAGCTTCAGGGTCTGTGATTCGTCCAGGCTGCCATCGGCCTGCAGCACCACGTAGCGCTCGCCACTGCGGTCGAACAGCACCGGGATCGGATCGCGGAACAGCGGCCGCCGCACGAAGCGCAGCTGCCAGCCGAAATGTTCCAGGGTCTGCACGGCGGACAGCTGCTCGGCAGTCAGCCCTTGGCGAAGGGCGGCCTGGTCGATCGGCAGGTTACGGCGTTCTACGTTGCTCATTTCGAAAGAACGTGCATCACCAGCTGTAGAGCTTCCAGTACACCGGCGACACGCCGTCCCTGGAATTATCCATGCGGCCATCGCCGTTCTGGTCGTAGATGAAATAGGGGGCACCGCGCAGCGGGGTCACCTTGACCATGCGCAGCTGGCCCGCCACGCGGTATTCCTCCAGCACATCGCCGTTGTCCAGCGTGCGCTTGGCGATGTCGGCACCGGCCACGTCGACCGGCGGTGCACCGGCGCCACCGGAGGTCGCGCAGCCGGCCAGCAGCAGGGCCAGCAGCAGCGGCGCGGCGAGCATCATGGGTTTCATGGGCAGGAGTCCTTGGCCGGGTGTGTCAGGGATTATGCCCCAGCTGACGTGACCGACGTGCAGGCGCGGGGCGCGTAGAATCGTGGCATGAGCAGATTAGTCCTTATCGACGGGTCCAGTTACCTGTATCGCGCGTTCCACGCGCTGCCGCCGCTGTCCAATCCGCAGGGTGAACCGACCGGTGCGTTGTTCGGCGTGGTCAACATGCTGCGCGCAACCCTGAAGGAGCGCCCCGCCTACGTGGCGTTCGTGGTCGATGCGCCGGGCAGGACCTTCCGCGACGACCTGTACGACCAGTACAAGGCCAACCGCCCGCCGATGCCGGACGAGCTGCGCAGCCAGGTCGAACCGATGTGCCGCATCGTCGACGCGCTGGGCATCAGCATCCTGCGCGTTTCCGGCGTGGAAGCCGACGATGTGATCGGTACGCTGGCCCTGCAGGGCGTGGCGCGCGACCTCAGCGTGACCATCTCCACCGGGGACAAGGACTTCGCCCAGCTGGTGCGACCGGGCATCGAACTGGTCAACACCATGACCGGCAGCCGGATGGATTCAGACGCTGCGGTGATGGAAAAGTTCGGCGTGCGCGCCGACCAGATCGTCGACCTGCTGGCCTTGATGGGCGACGCCGTGGACAACGTGCCGGGCGTCGAGAAATGTGGTCCCAAGACTGCCGCCAAGTGGCTGGGCGAGTACCAGCACCTGGACGGTGTGATCGCCGCCGCGCCGACCATGAAAGGCAAGATCGGCGAGAACCTGCGCGCAGCGCTGGAGCGGCTGCCGCTGAACCGAGAGCTGGTGACCATCCGTACCGACGTGGCGCTTGAAGCCGGGCCGCAGGACCTGCCGCTGCGCGAGCGCGACGTCGAGGCACTGCGCGAACTGTATGCACGGTACGGCTTCACCCAGGCGCTGAAGGAACTGGAAGGCAGCGCGGGGCTGGCCCCGAACCCGGCCAGCGAGGCGGTTCCGAGCCTGCGCGGGACGGCCGCTGGCTTTGCCCGTGGCGGTGGCCAAGAGGCGCCGGTGGCCACCCTGGATCCGTTCCTGTCGTTGCCGGGCGAATACGAGACCGTGCTGGAGCCGGCCCAGCTGCAGGCTTGGATCGAGCGGCTGCAGCAGGCCGACCTGGTCAGTTTCGATACCGAAACCGATGCGCTGGATGCCATGCGGGCACGGCTGGTGGGCATCAGCCTGGCGGTGGAGCCAGGCAAGGCGGCCTACATTCCACTCAACCATGATTACCCCGGCGCGCCGGCCCAGCTGCCGATGCAGCAGGTGCTGGATGCGCTGCGCCCGGTGCTGGAAGACCCGGCGAAGAAGAAGCTCGGCCAGCACGGAAAGTACGACCTGCACGTGCTGCGCCGGCACGGCATCGAAGTGCGTGGATACCACGACGACACCATGCTGGAAAGCTTCGTGCTGAACTCCACGGCCACCCGGCATGACATGGATTCGCTGGCGCAGCGCTACCTCGGCTACACCACGATCAAGTTCGAGGACGTGGCCGGCAAGGGCGCCAAGCAGATTTCCTTCTCCCAGGTGGGCATCGACGAGGCCAGCCGCTACGCTGCTGAAGATGCCGATGTGACCCTGCGGCTGCATCGCGCGCTGGCGCCCCAGTTGCTGGCGCTGCCGTCGCTGGACCAGGTGTACCGGGAAATCGAAATGCCGTTGGTACCGGTGCTGGCCAGCATCGAAGCCAATGGCGTGCAGGTGGACGTGGCCGAACTGCGCCGCCAGAGCCAGGACCTGTCCACCCGCATGCTGGCTGCGCAGCAGAAGGCCACCGAACTGGCCGGGCGCAGCTTCAACCTGGATTCGCCCAAGCAGCTGCAGGCGGTGTTGTTCGACGAACTCAAGCTGCCGGCCCTGGTGAAGACGCCGAAGGGCCAGCCGAGCACCAACGAAGAAGCGCTCGAAGCGATCGCCGGACAGCACGAGCTGCCGCGGGTGATCCTGGACTACCGTGGCCTGGCCAAGCTGCGCAGCACCTACACCGACAAGCTGCCGGAGATGGTCAACGCCGCTACCGGCCGGGTGCACACCAGCTACCACCAGTCCGGTGCGGCCACCGGGCGGCTGTCCTCGTCCGATCCGAACCTGCAGAACATCCCGATCCGCACCGACGACGGCCGCCGCATCCGCCGTGCCTTCGTCGCACCGGAGGGCAAGCTGCTGCTGGCCGCGGACTACTCGCAGATCGAACTGCGGATCATGGCCCACCTGTCCGAAGACCCGGGCCTGGTACGGGCCTTCGAACAGGGCGCGGACGTGCACCGCGCCACCGCCGCCGAAGTGTTCGGGCGCAGCCTGGACGAGGTGACCAGCAACGAACGCCGCGCCGCCAAGGCGATCAACTTCGGCCTGATGTACGGCATGAGCGCATTCGGGCTGGCACGCAACCTGGGCATCGACCGCGGCCAGGCACAGGATTACGTTGCGCTGTATTTCAGCCGGTATCCCGGCGTGCGCGATTTCATGGATCGCATGCGCCAGCAGGCACGCGAGCAGGGCTACGTGGAGACCCTGTTCGGCCGGCGCCTGTATCTGAACGACATCAACGCACGCAACCAGGGCCTGCGTGCCGGTGCGGAACGGGCGGCCATCAATGCACCGATGCAGGGCACCGCGGCCGACATCATCAAGCGGGCGATGGTGGACGTGGACGGCTGGCTGAAGGCGTCTGCGGCGCCGGCCAGGATGATCCTGCAGGTGCACGATGAACTGGTGTTCGAGTGCGAGGCCGGGTACATCGACGAGCTGCGTACGGCGGTGGTCCTCCATATGTCACAAGCGGCACAGTTGAAGGTGCCGCTTGTGGTCGATACCGGGCACGGTCACAACTGGGACCAAGCCCATTGAGTCGCGTTCGGCGCCTTAAGCCGCTGAATGGGTTAATCGAACGGATTTAGCTGACTAAATGATGAATATTCTGGTGGGTGAGGTTGGCTAAATGGGCCGCCTTCACGATTCATCAATGTTCGAAGTGCTTCCATAGGCTCCAACAGGCGCAACGCCTGTTGTGGATCTCTCCCATCCCCTGGAGCAGATCTCGGAACGGGGGCTCCTCCCCAAGCACCCGTTCCCCGGCCCCGTTGACCTCCCCCTGGTCAGCGGGGCTTTTTATTTGGGGCATCTGCAGGGCCTCGCCGTTACAGCCAGTCGCGCGGCACCAGGTAATCGGCCAGCCGCGCTTCGGCGCTGCCGGATTCGGGCTGGAAGCCGTACTCCCAGCGCACGCGGGGTGGCAGGCTCATCAGGATGCTTTCGCTGCGCCCGCCGCTCTGCAGGCCGAACAGGGTGCCGCGGTCGTAGACCAGGTTGAACTCCACGTAGCGGCCGCGCCGGTACAGCTGGAACTCGCGCTCGGCCTCGCCGTACGGGTCGTCCTTGCGCCGCGCCACGATCGGCAGGTAGGCATCCAGGAAGCCATCGCCGACCGCACGCAGGTAGTCGAAGTCGCGCTCGAAATCGCCATGCAGGTCATCGAAGAACAACCCGCCCACGCCGCGCGTCTCGTTGCGGTGGCGCAGGAAGAAATACTCATCGCACCAACGCTTGTGCGCCGGATAGCGCTCGGCGCCGAACGGGGCGCACAGGTCATGCGCGGTCTGGTGCCAGTGACGCACGTCTTCATCGACGGGGTAGAACGGGGTCAGGTCGAAGCCGCCACCGAACCAGCTGGCCACCACCAGACCGTCCCGTTCGGCCTGGAAGAAGCGCACGTTGGCATGGGTGGTGGGCACCCGCGGATTGAGCGGGTGGAACACCAGTGACACCCCGGTGGCACGCCACGAGGCGCCCGCCAGCTCCGGCCGGTTGGCCGAGGCCGAAGGCGGCAGGCGGCTGCCGGCCACGTCGGAAAAGCCGATGCCTGCCTGCTCGAACACGGCGCCATCGCGCAGGATGCGGGTGCGCCCGCCGCCGCCTTCGGCGCGCTGCCACAGGTCTTCCTGGAAACGGGCCTGGCCGTCTGCGCCTTCGATGGCGGCGCAGATGCGGTCCTGCAGGTCGGTGAGGTAGGCGCGGACGCGGTCGAACTGGTTCATGCGTGCAGTTTAGCCGGTGCCCGCCGCCCGCTGCAGCGCTGGTAGCGCCGGGCCACGCTCGGCCGATGCCATCAGCGCTTGTGGTTGCGCGTGCGCGACGGTGCCGGTGGGTCGTCGTTGCTGCTCTCCTCGGCGGCGTCCTGCAGCGCCCGGCCCAGTTCCATCAGTGTCCAGTTGCGGGTGGCCACCACATCGCAGGCCACGTGACGGCCGCTGCGGTCGGCCTCGCACAGCTGCTGCAACTGCCCCCGCGCATCCACCTCGGCGCTGTTTTCCTGTGCACTGGCCAGGTTCTCGCAGCCTTCGCGCACGCCCGCGCGGCATACCTGCAGGTAGCTTCCGGCGGCCTTCACCCAATCGCCAGCCAGGGCCTGCTGGTTGCCCAGTGTGTTGCAACCCTGCAGGCTGCCGGCCTTGCAGCAGGCCGCGGCGCCATCCCCGCTGGCGGCCTGCGGGCAGTCCCGTGGCAGCGGCACTACGTTGAACACCACCGCTTCGGCACACTGCGCCTTGCCACCGGTACGCTGGAAAACCCGCATCCGGGTCCACTCGTCCATGCCGACCAGGCGGCCGCCGGGCAGGGTCTGGAACACGAAGTCCCCGCCCTTGTCGTGGCGCAGCCGGATCGCGCCGTCTTCCAGCCGCGCGCGCGCCTGTGCGCCCAACCCCAATCCAACCAGGCCGCCGTCGCCGAAGTCCAGCGTGTCCAGCAGGCCGCCCTCGCTGCGGTACTGGCCGCACGGCACGCTGGTGGCCGGCTGCGGCCGCGGCGCGCCACCGAGCGCCTGCAGCGGGGCATGCAGCTCGCAGGCGCGCTCATCGCCGCTGCGGCAGCTGAGCTGCAACGCCGCCACGGCCTGCGCGAAGCCGCCGGCTTTCCACTGTTCCTCGGCGACCTCGCGGCAGAAATCGCCGTCCGGATGGGCCACGCACAATGCCTGCAGGGCCTCCAACCGGGCCGTCGGCAACACGATCTCACGCTGGTCGAACACTCCGGTCAGCGCCATGCCCAGCGCCTTGGAAAGCGCCGCCTTGGCCGCCTCCTCGCAGGCCTGCTCGTCATAGGCGGGGTCGGCTTGCTTGCACACTGCCGGTTCCTGCAGGTCCGGGTCGTCGTTGGGGGCGCGGGTGTCGGCCTGACGCGCCTCGCTGACCCATTCACGCAGCAGGCCGCTGCAGGCCACGCCGGTGCCCTGCTCGCACCATTGCTGCAGGCGCGTTGCATCGGCGCTGTACAGCTGGTTGCCACAGGTGGCCTCATCGTAGACAGCACAGTCCTGTGCGCTGGCCGCGGCAGTGGCGGACAGAAGGAAAAGCGCGGTGATCGCGCGCAGCGGCAACGTCATCACTGACATGCAGACTCCGGGGGGGGGAAGTAAAGAAGGAAGAGGGGAGGTCAGTAGCGCGAACGGATGTCCGGGCGCATCAGCCGCCATGCCAGCCAGCCCTGCAGCACCGCGAACAACACGCAGCTGCCGAGCACGGTGGCAGTGAACAGGATGCGCTGGGCATTCAGCGCCTCGACCACGTCCGCCTCGCCGAGCATGCCGATCAACACGGCGGCGACGCGATCCATCCACCACGCCACGCCGATGTTGCCGATGCCGGTGATCACCAGCAGCCAGACGAAGCTCAGCAGGCCCCAGCGGGTGCCCTTGTACAGGCCCCAGCTGGAGACCAGTGACGGCACGCAGGCCGCGCCCAGCAGCAGGCTGGTGGCCACCGGGTGGACCAGCATCCAGCGCAGGCTGGCGGGCCACCCGCTTTCCTCGGCCAGCTCGATCAGCATCTGCCAGGGCTGGCTGGCGCCGAGCGGCCAGGCCACCAGCGCCTGCAGCAGGAACCACACGATCATGGCCGCGCAGACCAGCAGGGTGGTCAACGCGATGGGGCGCACGAAGTCCGTGCGCGGTGGTTTTGCCTGGCCGGTGGGGGCCAGGGTGGGAGGCAGCTGTGACATCCGGTGTCCTTGCAGGGGGAGGCAACGCCAGACCGATCGTGCCGAGCGGATCGGCACGATCCGGGTCGCTTACTTCACGTTTTCGTTGAACAGCTTGAGGATGCGCTTGTACTGGTCCAGCCAGGAATCGGCACGGGTGTAGCCATGGCGTTCCAGCGGGTACGGCGCGATGGTCCAGTTGTCCTTGTGCAGTTCGATCAGGCGCTGGGTCAGGTTGACCGAATCCTGGAAGAACACGTTGTCGTCCATCATGCCGTGGCCGATCATCAGGTGGTCCTGCAGGTTCTGCGCGTACTCGATGGGCGAAGAAACGCGGTAGGCCTCCGGGTCGATGTCCGGCGTGTTGAGGATGTTGGCGGTGTAGGCATGGTTGTAGTTGTGCCAGTCCACCACCGGACGCAGCGCGGCGCCGGCCTTGAACGTGCCCGGCGAACGGAACAGCGCCATGAAGGTCATGAAGCCGCCGTAGGAACCGCCGTAGATGCCCGCGCGGTCACGGTCGCCCTGCTGGGTTTCGGCCAGCCAGTCCAGGCCGTCCTTGTAGTCTTCCAGCTCCGGGTGGCCCATGTTGCGGTAGATCGCGGTACGCCAGTCGCGACCGTAGCCCTCGCTGCCGCGGTAGTCCATGTCCAGCACGATGTAGCCCTGCTGCACCAGCAGGTTGTGGAACATCTGTTCGCGGAAATAGGCCGGATAACGCTGGTGGACGTTCTGCAGGTAGCCGGCGCCGTGCACGAACATCACGATCGGATACTTCTTGCCGGGTTCCTTGTTTTCCGGTTCGTAGTACTTCGCCCAGACCACGCCGGCACCGTGCTTGGACGGCACGGCCACCAGCTTCGGCTGGATCCACTCACGCGCCTTGAATTCGGCGCTGCGGGTGTCGGTCAGCACGCGCGCCTGCCCGCCTGCCGTCGGCACCACGGCCAGCTGGGCCGGTAGATAGGCGCCGGAGTAGCGCACCAGCAGCTGCTGACCATCCGGGGAGACGGTGAAATCCTCCACGCCGTTGAGGCTGGTCAGCTCCCGCACCTGGCGGCTGGCCACGTCGACGCTGCACACTTCATAGTCGTGCGGAGCCTGCTGGTTGCACAGGAAGTAGAAGCCCTTGCCATCGGCCGACAGCGCCGGCGCGGAGGTCTCCCACTTGCCGCTGGTCAGCGCCTGCGGCTTGCCGGTGCCGGCCTGGGTATACAGGTGCGAGAAACCGGATTCCTCGGACAGCAGCCACAGCGTGCGGCCGTCGGCCATCCAGCCGTAATCGTTGAAGCCCCAGTTGATCCAGGCCGCATCGGTGAGGCGGTGGCGGCTCTGCAGGCGGCCATCGGCCGCGCCGACGCTGACGATCCAGCGGTCCTTGTTGTCGTTGGCGCGCAGCATGATCGCGGCCTGCTGGCCGTCGGCGCTCCAGCGGATGCCGCCGCCCATGAAGTCGCTCATCAGTTCCAGCGGGCGGTTGCCCTTCAGCGCGTCCTTGCCGGCCTGCCTGCGCAGGCTGGCCAGCGGATCGGTGCCGATACCCGGCAGCGCGTCCAGCGAGACCTTGTCGACCTTGCCGGTGCGTGCATTGACCAGCCAGAAGGTATGCGGTTCCGGCTCATTGCGGCCGACGCGGGTGCGGGTGTCTTCGGTTTCTTCGTAACCGGATTCGGTCACGTACAGCGGCATCTTGCTGGTGCGGCCCTCTTCGAAGCCCTTCGGCTTGGTCACCACCACCAGGTGCACGCCATCGGGCGACAGCACGCTGTCGACGATCTCCACATCGGCGCCGAGGAACACCGGACCCGGCGCGCGGGTCGGGTCGGTCTCGCGCCAGCGCTGGTCCTGCTCTTTCAGGGCCTCGCGCTGTTCGCGGTCGCGGCGCAGGGTTTCCAGCGTGCGCAGCTGCTGCTCGCGCAGGGTATCGGCCTTGGGCGCGTCGGACGGATTTTTTTCGGCCTTCAGGCTGGCCACCTGGGCCACGCCGTTCGCTGCAGTCCAATGGAACCAGTTCTGTCCGTTGCGCCAGATCACCCCGCCGTCGGTGGCGAAATTGATGCCGCTCGAGCGTTCATTGCCACGGGTGAGCTGGGTCAGTGCGCCGCTGCGCAGGTCGCGCACGAACACATCGCCGTTGCGGGCGAAGGCCATGCGGCTGCGGCTGCTGTCATAGACCGGATCGGCCACGTCCAGGCTGCCGCGCTGGTCGTCGGCCAGCTGGGCGGCGACGCCCCCGCCGAGCGGCTGGCGGAACGTATCGCGGACCGGGCTGCCCTTGCGCTTGAGCTGGTATTCGACCTGCTGGCTGTTCCAGGACCACCAGGCGCGTTCCACCGGCGGCCCGATCCAGTCAGGGTCGGCCATGGCCTGTTCGATGGTGATCGGGGTCGGCGCAGCCTGAACGGCCGGAGCGGCCAGCAGGGCGGACAACAACAGGGACAGCGGCAGCACTCGGGACATGGACGGGACGCACCGTGAAGGAGAAAACCGGCCAAGGGTAGCAGCCCCTTCCCGGCAGGGGCTGGCCCACAGGTCATGCAAGGGCTGGTTTGCTCTGGGACGGCGACGGGCGGGTGGGTTGTCCGGGACACGCCGCAAGTACGTCCTTGTAGGCTACTGTTCGGCTCCTGCCTCACAGTGTCCCGGACAGCCCACCCGCCCGTCGCTCTGACAGTTCCCGTGGCCGCCAGCAAGCGAGCGGTAGCGCCGACCCATGGTCGGCGGAGACCATCAGATCCTGTTCCCCCAACGATCCGCCGACCATGGGTCGGCGCTACCAGAGCCGCATGTTCCCAGGCTGCCATGGACCTGTCGAAGGTGGGGCGGGGTGGCTGTGCAGGACCGTCTGTTGCCATGGAAGGCAACAGCGAGCCCCCATGGATGGGTTTACGGCGTGTCCTGCACAGCTACCCCGCCCCACCTACCCCCAGCCCTGCACGCTTTTGATGTTGCTGGCACCCCCGCGACAAAGTGAAGCAGCGCGTCACCCGGTCGCATCCCTTCTTCACGCAAATCCACCCAGACTGGTCCGGTATCCCCACCCGCGCCCGGCAGGAGGACGTCCCCTTGGACGCATTGCTGTTGTCCCGTTTCCAGTTCGGCTTCGTGGTCAGTTTCCACGTGCTGTTCCCCGCCTTCACCATCGGCACCGCCAGCTGGCTGGCCTTCGTGGAATGGCGCTGGCTGCGTACCCGCAACCCGATCTGGCGCGAACTGTTCTTCTTCTGGCAGAAGATCTTCGCCGTGTCCTTCGGCATGGGCGTGGTCAGCGGTATCGTCATGGCCTTCCAGTTCGGTACCAACTGGCCGCGCCTGATCCAGGTAGCCGGGTCGGTGATCGGCCCGCTGCTCACCTATGAAGTACTGACCGCCTTCTTCCTGGAGGCCAGTTTCCTCGGCGTGATGATGTTCGGCTGGGGCCGGGTGTCGCCGCGGCTGCACTTCCTGTCCACCTGCATGGTGGCCCTGGGCACGCTGGTGTCCACCTTCTGGATCCTGGCCTCCAACAGCTGGCTGCATACCCCCGCCGGCTTCGAGATGATCAACGGCATCGTGCATCCGGTCGACTGGTGGAAGGTGGTGTTCAACCCGTCCTTCCCGTATCGCCTGACCCACATGGCGCTGGGCTCGTTCATCACTACCTGCTTCGTGATCGGCGGCATCGGCGCGTTCTACCTGCGCCGCGGCGTGCACGTGGAAGCGGGCCGCCGCATGCTGACCGCCGCCGTGATCTTCGCCGCGATCACCGTGCCGGCGCAGATCTTCGTTGGCGACATGCACGGCCTGAACACCCTCAAGCACCAGCCGATGAAGATCGCGGCGGTGGAGGCGCACTGGCATGAAACCGCGCCAGGGGAGGGGGTGCCGCTGGTGGTGTTCGCGCTGCCCAACGAGGAACACGAACGCAATGATTTCGAGGTCGCCATCCCCACGCTCGGCAGTCTCATCCTGACCCATTCACGCGAGGGGACCATCGCGCCGCTGACGTCCGTGCCGGCCAGCGAGCGGCCGCCGGTCACCCCTGTCTTCTTCGCCTTCCGGATCATGGTCGGGCTGGGCACGCTGATGCTGCTGCTGGCGCTGGTGTCGGTCATCGCCCTGTGGCGTGGCAGGCTGCTGCAGTCGCGCTGGCTGCTGCGTGGCTGGAACTGGATGTTGCCGAGTGGCTTCATCGCGCTGGTGTCGGGCTGGTTCGTGACCGAAATGGGGCGCCAGCCATGGGTGGTGTACGGCCTGCTGCGCACCGCCGATGCGGTGGGGCCGCAGAGCGCATGGATGACCGCGCTGTCGTTGGGCGTCTATGTGGTCGGCTATGCCTTCGTGTTCGGCTGGGGCATCTGGTATCTGGTGAAGATCCTGCGGCAGGGCCCCAGGCCGCACGAAGACGGCCCCTCGCTGGATGGCGGCCACCACACCCCGGCGCGTCCATTGTCCGGCGCGGACGAACCCCTGGAGGAGCGCTGACATGGACCTGATGACCTGGCTGCCGGTGGCGTGGTTCGCGGTGATCGGCTTCGGCGTGCTGATGTACGTGGTGCTGGACGGTTTCGTGCTGGGGATCGGCATCCTGGCCCCGTTCGCCCACAGCGAAGAAGAACTGGACCAGATGATGAACACCGCCGCGCCGATCTGGGACGGCAACGAAACCTGGCTGGTGCTGGGCGGTGCGGGCCTGCTGGCGGCCTTCCCGAAAGCGTACGCCGCGCTGCTGTCGGCGCTTTACCTGCCGGTGCTGCTGCTGGTGATGGCGCTGGTGTTCCGCGGCGTGGCCTTCGAGTTCCGCTTCAAGGCGCACCGCTCCAAGCGGCTGTGGAGCGTGGCCTTCGGGCTGGGTTCGCTGCTGGCCACCTTCGCCCAGGGACTCATCCTGGGTGCGTTGGTGCAGGGCCTGCCGATCGTCGACGGGGTCTACACCGGCGGGGCGCTCGGCTGGTTCAGCCCGTTCGCGATGCTGACCGGTGCCTCGCTGGTGGCCGGCTACGCCTTGCTCGGCAGCACCTGGCTGATCCTCAAGACCACCGGCCCGGTGCAGGTGCTGGCCCGGCAGTTGACCCGGCCGCTGGTGGTGGCGGTGATCGTGGCGATGGGGCTGGTCAGCAGCTGGCTGCCGTTCCTGCAGTCGCACCTGATGCAGCGCTGGTTCTCCGACGGCAATTTCTGGTGGCTGTCGCCGGTGCCGATCCTGACCCTGGCGGTGGCCGCCGCGCTGTGGCGCAGCGCGCTGCATCCCGGGCGCGATCTGCCGCCGTTCCTGCTCAGCCTGGGTTTGTTCGTGCTCGGCTTCGCCGGGCTGGTGCTGGGCATGTGGCCCTACCTCCTGCCACCTACCATGACCCTGTGGGACGCAGCGGCGCCGGCGTCGTCGCTGGGCTTCAGCCTGGTCGGCCTGGTGGTGCTGCTGCCGGTGATCCTGGGCTACACGGCGTGGTCGTACCGGGTATTCCGCGGCAAGGTGGAAGCTGGCGCCGGCTACCACTAGGCGCGGTGGGTGAGGACCGTTGGCCGCGGTGGGTGAGGACCGTTGGTCGTCACGCTCTTCGCCCCGGCCGTGCTAGCGTGCGGCGCTCCGCGCAACCGCAGCAGTCGTTCCGCAATGATCGAGTTTTCCGTTGTCGACTGGGCCGCCTGGGCGCCCGGGCTGGCCACCCGCAGCGCCTGGCAGGAATGGGCGCAGGCACCTTGGCTGCCTGAAGGCGAGGACACTCCCGGGCTGCCGGAAGTACCGGCCATGCAACGTCGCCGGATCGAGCGGCTGGGCCGCATGGCGATCCAGGCCGCCTGCTGGTGCGAAGCCGGCGAGGGGGCGGACAGCCGGGTGCCACTGGTGTTCGCCAGCCGCCATGGCGATGTCGCCCGTTCGATGGAGCTGCTGGCCGCGCTGGTGGCCGAAGAAGCGCTTTCACCCACCACCTTCGGCCTGTCGGTGCACAACGCGATCGGCGCGCTGTACTCCATCACCCGTGGGCACCGCGGCAACAACCTGGCGCTGGCGGCGGGCAAGGCCACGGCCGAAGCGGCGTGCCTGGAAGCGGCCGGGCTGCTGGCCGATGGCGCCGAGGAAGTCCGCATCGTGGTCTACGACCCGCCGTTGCCGGCACTGTATGCGGAGTTCATCGATGAGCCGGCTCCGTTCCACGCCTGGTGCTGGCGCGTCCGGCGCTCCGAGTCGCCGGGCGTGCGCCTGCAGCTGGGCTGGCAGGCCACCGGGCAGGCGGATGATCCGCCCGGGCTGCTGCCGCATGCGTTGGACCTGCAGCGTTTCCTGCTGTCCGCGCAGCCGTCCTGCGAACGGGTGATCGACGGCCAGCGCTGGACCTGGAAGCGTGGCTGCTGAGGCGCTGCTGCGCGGCCTGGACCGGGCCTGGCGGGTGTTGGCCACCGGCCTCAGCTTTGCGGCATTCGGGCTGGGCGGGTTGATCGCCGGTCTGGTCGTGGCGCCGTGGATGCTGGTCCTGGTGCGCGACCCCGCGCGTCGCCGCCGGCTCGCGCGCCGGGGCGTCCAACGGGGATTCGCGCTGCAGGTGGCGATCATGCGCCGCCTCGGCGTGCTCACGGTTTCGGTCAGCGGCGCAGCTCGGCTGCAGCGCGAAGGCCTGCTGGTGCTGGCCAATCATCCGACCCTGATCGACGTGGTGCTGCTGGTCGCGCTGCTGCCGGATGCGGACTGCGTGGTCAAACACGCGGTGGCGCGCAATCCGTTCATGCGCGCCACCGTCCGGGCCGCCGGCTACATCGTCAACGATGATGGACCGGCGCTGGTGGAAGCGGGCATCGCCACGGTACGCGGCGGGGGCTGCCTGGTGATCTTCCCCGAGGGCACCCGCAGCGAGCCCGGCCAGCCGCTGAAACTGCGCCGTGGCGCGGCCAACATCGCCGTGCGCGGGCGGCGGGACATCACCCCGGTACGGATACGCTGCACCCCGCCGACGCTGGAAAAGGGGCGGAAATGGTATCGTGTGCCCCCGCGACGCTTCCACGTTTCGCTGGAGGTCGGTGAGGACATTCCGATCAGCACGTTCATCGACGAGGACGCAGCGGCAGGAGGGGAAGCCCTGGCCGCGCGGCGCGTCACCGACCATCTCACCCGATACTTCCAACCCTGTGGAGAGCTGCCCCGTGCAGGAACTTGAGCACGAGATCAAGGAGCTGATCATTTCGGCGTTGTCGCTGGAAGACATTTCCGCCGCCGAAATCGATGCGACCGCGCCCTTGTTCGGCGAAGGCCTAGGCCTGGATTCAATCGATGCACTGGAGCTGGGCCTGGCCCTGCAGAAGCAATACGGCGTGAGCCTGTCCGCGGATTCGGAAGAAACCCGCCGCCATTTCGGCAGCGTGCAGGCGCTGGCGGCCTTCGTCGCCGGCAGCCGCGCGTGAGTGACCTCAACGCCATGACCAAGACCGACCTGTTCGACCACATCGCCCGACTGCTGACGACCAGCTTCGAGATCGATCCGGCCCTGATCGTGCCCAGCGCGCGGCTGCATGCCGACCTGGATATCGACAGCATCGATGCGGTGGACCTGATCGTGCAGTTGAAGCCGCTGCTGGGCCGCAACCTGCAGCCGGATGCCTTCAAGACAGTGCGCACCGTGCAGGACGTGGTCGATGTGGTGCATGGGCTGCTGCCCGACCCGGCCGCTGCCTGACCGCGCGCGCCGGAACTCCCTCGTGTCCCATCCGCGCAGGCTGGCTTTCGTGCTGCTGTCGCTGGCCTATCCGCCGCTGATGTACCTGGCGATGGGCCGGTTCGAGCCGCGCTGGCTGTCGCTGCTGTTGTTCGCGGTGGCCCTGCTGCGCGCGCTGGGCACAAGCGAACGATTGTGGATCTGGTCGGCGGTGGGCACCGGGGTGTTGGCCATGGTGGCCCTGCTGGGCAATGAAGCGCTGCCGCTGAAGCTGTATCCCGCGCTGGTCAATGCGGTGCTGCTGGTGTTTTTCCTGGTCAGCCTGCGCCATCCCCCCACCGTGGTCGAGCGCTTCGCACGCCTGCAGGATCCACAGTTGCCGCCGTTCGCCATCGTCTACACGCGCCGGGTCACCCAGGGCTGGTGCGGCTTCTTCGTGCTCAACGGCAGCCTGGCGCTGGCCACTGCGCTGTGGGCCTCCGATGCCACGTGGGCCCTGTACAACGGCCTGCTGGCCTATCTGCTGATGGGCCTGCTGCATGCCGGGGAATGGACCGTGCGGCGCCGGGTGAAGGCAGCGCATGGCCATGTCTGAATGGATCCCGCTGCACCTCCTGCTGCAGTCTGCACGGCCTGGCCGCACGGTGGGCGCGCTCGACGGTGCAGCGCTGGACCACGCCGCGCTGCTGGCACGGGTATGCCGCTGGCACGCTGCGTTCGCGGCCGCCGAAGGGCGTGACTGGGCGCTCTACTTCGACGACAGCCTGGCCTTCGCCGCTGCGTTGCTGGGCGCATGGTCGGCTGGCAAGCGGGTCTACCTGCCCGGCGACGACCTGCCCGGTACGCTGCAGGCGCTGCGCCCGCACGTGGATGGCTTCGTCGGCGATGTCGATCCGTGCTGGCAGCCGCTGCACGCGGCACCGGCCACCGACATTCCCGCCACCGGCGTCGTGCTGGATCCACACGCCTGCCGGCTGGTGGTGTTCACCTCCGGCAGCACCGGCCAACCGGCTGCGATCGAAAAACGCCTGGACCAGCTCGGCAGCGAAGTCGAGGCACTGCAGCAGGCCTTCGGCGCGCTGCTGGCCGGTGCGCAGGTGCATGGAACGGTCTCCCACCAGCACATCTACGGCCTGCTGTTCCGCGTGCTGTGGCCGCTGGCCGCGGGCCGGGCGATCCAGCCACGACGTTTCTTCCATGAAGACCTGGTAGCCGCGCTGGCCGCCGCACCCAGTGTGCTGGTGGCCACCCCGGCGCACCTGAAACGACTGCCACCGCAGTTGGACTGGGCTGGCGCGCGTGGCCAGTTGCGCGCGGTGTTTTCCTCCGGTGGGCCGCTGCCGGCACAGGCCGCCGCGGACGTGCGCGAGGTGCTGGGCATCGCGCCGATCGAAGTGTTCGGCAGCAGCGAAACCGGTGGCATCGCCTGGCGCGTTTGCGCCGATGACGCCCCCGCGTGGCAACCGTTGCCCGGCGTGCAGTGGCGCATCGATGACGGCCAGCTGGCGGTGGCATCGGCCCATCTTGCGCAGGGCGGCTGGTGGCGCAGCGAAGACCGTGCCGAAGCCAGTCCTGCCGGCGGCTTCCGCCTGCTCGGGCGGGCCGACCGCATCGTCAAGATCGAAGAGCGCCGGGTTTCGCTGGGGGCGCTGGAGCAGGCCCTGTGTGGCGATGCGGGCGTGGCTGAAGCGCAGGTGCTGGTGCTGCCGGGTACGCGCGAGCAGCTGGCCGCGGTGATCGTGCCGAGCGACCCTGCGCTGGCGCAGGCCGGTGATGCCGAGCGGCGTGCTTTCATCGGCCGTCTCACCGCACTGCTGGCGCAGGGCCATGACGCGGTGACCCGGCCGCGGCGCTGGCGGCTGGTTGCCGCACTGCCCGTCAATGCACAGGGCAAACCGACCCAGGCGCTGCTGCAGGGGCTGTTCCAGAAAACGCTTCCGTCGCCGCAGTGGCTTGCGCGCGATGCCGCCACGGCACGGGTGCAGCTTGTACTGGAGCCCGACCTGGGCGCCTTCGAGGGTCATTTTCCCGAAGTCGCCGTGCTGCCGGGGGTGGCCCAGCTGGACTGGGCGATCCGCCTGGGCCGCGAGGCATTCGACCTGCCACCGCGCTTCCTGCGCATGGATGCCCTGAAGTTCCACCACGTTGCGCGCCCCCACGACGTGCTGATGCTGCAGCTGGACTGGGACGCGGCGCGCGGCGTGCTGGGATTCCGGTTCAGCTCCGATCACGGCATCCACGCCAGTGGCAAAGTACTGTTCGCCGATGCCGATTGATTCCCTGGTCCCCGCCGCCGAGTACGCCCTGCTGGTCGTGGTACCGGTCTACGACCATGAGCACGCCATCGCCGAGGTGGTGGACGGAATCCGCGCTGCGGGACTGCCGTGCCTGCTGGTGGATGACGGATCGCACGCGGACTGCGCGGCCGTGCTGGCCAGGCTGGCACGACAGCCGGGCGTAGGCCTGCTGCGGCTGCAACACAACCAGGGCAAGGGCGGGGCGATGCTGGCCGGTTTCAGCGAAGCAGCGCGCCTGGGCTATACCCACGTGTTGCAGATCGATGCCGATGGCCAGCACGACACCGCCGAGCTGGGCCGTTTCGCCGCGCTGTCGCGCGAGCGTGCGGATGCGGTCATCTGCGGTATCCCGGCCTACGATGAAACCGTGCCGAAGATCCGGTTGTACGGCCGCTATGGCACCCATGTGTGGGTCTGGATCAACACCCTGTCGCTGCACCTGCGCGACTCGATGTGCGGTTTCCGGGTCTATCCGTTGGCACCGGTGCTGCAGGTGATGGCGGAGGAAACCATCGGCCGGCGCATGGATTTCGACACCGAGATCCTGGTGCGCCTGTACTGGCGCGAGGTGCCGGTGCATCACCTGGCCACGCCGGTCACGTATCCGAAGGACGGCGTGTCGCACTTCGATGTGTGGCGCGACAACCTTCGCATCAGCGGCATGCACGCGCGGCTGTTCGGGGGCATGCTGCGGCGCGCTCCTCGATTGCTGCGTCGGCGCCTGCGGGGACAGCCCTGATGGCTGCCCGTCCTGGTCCTGCCGCACCGCACTGGGCCGACATCGGCGAGCGCACCTCGGTACGCGGCGTATTGGTCCTGTGCTGGATCCACCGCTGGTTCGGGCGCTGGCCGTACCGGGTGTGCGCCTGGCCGGCGGTGGCCTGCCAGTGGCTGGCCAACGGCCTGGCACGCCGCGCCTCGCTGCAGTACCTGCAGCGGTTGCAGGCGCACAGCGGTGCGCTCGGCCGCGCGCCGGGCTGGCTGGATAGCCTGCGCCACTTCGCGCTGTTCGGCGACACCATGCTGGACAAGCTGCTGGCGCTGGGACGGCGCTACCCGCCGCAGCGCCTGCAGCTGCACGACAACGAGGCGTTGCAGCGCATTGGTCGCGCGCAGGGCGGGGTGTTCCTGACCGCCCATGTCGGCTGCCTGGAGCTGTGCCAGGTGCTGGCGGAAAAAGTCCCGGGCCTGCATCTCACCGTGCTGGTCCACACCAAGCACGCGCAGCGCTTCAACAGCCTGCTGGCACGTCTGGATCCGCTCGCGTCGGTGGAGCTGGTGCAGGTGACCGACGTCGGCCCGGCGATGGCGATGACCCTGGGCCAGCGGGTCGCCGCAGGTGGCTTCGTGGCGATCGTCGGTGACCGCGTCCCGGTCCACAGCGAACGCGTGGTGCATGCCGACTTCCTCGGTCATCGCGCGCCGTTCCCGGTGGGCGGCTACGTGCTCGCCGCCGCGCTCGGTTGCCCGGTGTACACGCTGTCCTGCCTGCACAATGGCGGTGGCTACCGGATCCGCTTCGATCTGTTCGACGAACGCATCGTACTGCCACGCGGAGCCCGCCAAGCCGCGCTGCAGGACTGTGCGCAACGCTATGCCGCATGGCTGGAACAGCAGGTGATCCAATCGCCGCTGGACTGGTTCAACTTCTTTCCGTTCTGGGACCAGGCCACCGATGCCGATTGAACCGCTTCCCTGCTGTCGCTTTGGTGCCGGCCCGTTGACCATCGAAGACGTCGTTGCGCTGGCGGACGGCCGCGCGCTGGCCGTGCTCGACGATGCGCCCGGGTTCCGCGCACGCATCCAGCGCGGCGCGGATTTCCTCGACCGCCTGCTGCGCGAGGACGGGGTGGTCTACGGGGTGACGACCGGTTACGGGGATTCCTGCACCACGGTGATCCCGCCGTCGCTGGTGGCCGAACTGCCGCACCATCTGTACACCTACCATGGCTGTGGGCTGGGTCGTTTCCTGGACGCACAGGAAACGCGCGCGGTGCTGGCGGCGCGGCTGGCGTCACTGTCCCAGGGCATGTCCGGGACCAGCGTGGCGCTGCTCGAAGGCCTCGCCACCCTGCTGCAGCATGACGTGCTGCCGCGCATTCCCGCGGAGGGTTCGGTCGGTGCAAGCGGCGACCTGACCCCGCTGTCCTACGTGGCGGCGGTGCTGTGCGGTGAGCGCGAGGTGCTGTTCGAAGGCAGTGTGCAGTCCGCCGCCGAGGTACTGCCGCGGATCGGCATGCAGCCGTTGCGGCTGCGCCCGAAGGAAGGCCTGGCGCTGATGAATGGCACGGCGGTGATGACCGGCCTGGCCTGCCTGGCCTGGCAGCGCGCGGATTACCTGTGCCGCCTGGCCACGCGCCTGACCGCCTTCAACGTGCTGGCCAGCGATGGCAACGCGCACCATTTCGACGAAACGCTGTTCGCAGCCAAGCCACACCCGGGCCAGGCGCGCATCGCAGCGCGCCTGCGTGCCGATCTGCACAGCGATCGCCCGCCGCGCAACGAACAGCGCCTGCAGGATCGTTACTCGCTGCGCTGCGCCCCGCATGTCATCGGCGTACTGGAAGACACCCTGCCGTTCCTGCGCCAGTTGATCGAGACCGAGCTCAACAGCGCCAACGACAACCCGCTGATCGACCCGGACGAGGAACGCGTCCTGCACGGCGGCCACTTCTACGGCGGGCACATCGCGCTGGCGATGGACACGCTGAAGAATACCGTGGCCAACCTGGCCGACCTGCTGGATCGCCAGCTGGCGCTGCTGGTGGATGCGCGTTACAGCCACGGCCTGCCGGCCAACCTGTCCGCTGCAACCGGTCCGCGTGCAGCCATCAACCATGGCCTGAAGGCGCTGCAGATCAGCGTCTCGGCGTGGACGGCCGAGGCGCTGAAGAACACCCTGCCGGCGTCGGTATTCTCGCGTTCCACCGAATGCCACAACCAGGACAAGGTCAGCATGGGCACCATCGCCGCGCGCGACTGCCTGCGGGTGATCGAACTAACCGAACAGGTGGCCGCCGGCATGCTGATCGCCGCACGCCAGGCGGTGGCCCTGCGCCAGCGGGTCGGCCTGCAGGCGCAGCTGCAGGGTGAGCTGGCCGCGATGCACGATGACATCAGCCAGCGCATCGCGCTGATCGAAGAAGACCGCTCGCTGGATGGCGAGCTGCGCCAACTGCTGCAGGACATCCGCAGCCGTCAGTGGGAGCTGTATCCGGATGCATGAGATGGTCGAAGAGATCACCCTGGCGCCTGCCTTCCACGACTGTGACCCGATGCAGGTGGTCTGGCATGGAAACTACTTCAAGTATTTCGAGATCGCGCGCTGCGCACTGCTGCAGCGCTATGACTACGACTATCCGCAGATGCAGGAATCGGGCTATCTGTGGCCGGTGGTGGATGCACGGGTCAAGTACGTGCGCCCACTGCGTTTCCAGCAGCAGGTGCGGGTGCGGGCAAGCATCGTCGAATGGGAAAACCGGTTGAAGATCGCCTATGAGATCTTCGACGCCGGCAGCGGTGAACGACTGACCCGCGCGCACACCGTGCAGGTGGCCGTCGATGCCGCCAGCGGTGAAATGCAGTACCTGTGCCCGCCGATCCTGTGGCAGAAACTCGGAGTTCCCGCGCCATGAAGTCCCCTCATTTCCTGCGCCTGCTGGTGCTGTCCGGCCTGCTTTTCGTTTCGTTCGTGGCCGGCGCCGCCGAAGACGCGGTGCAGGCGATCGCCCGCGATGTCGCACGGCCGGCGGTGCTGCGCGGCCAGTTCAGCCAGGAAAAACAGGTCGCCGGTTTCCGCAACCCGCTGCGTTCGCAGGGCCGCTTCGTGGTGGCGCGCGAGCGCGGGGTGATCTGGACCACGCTGAAGCCTTTCCCGTCGGAAATGGTGATCACCGCCGAGCGCATCCTCAGCCGACAGCGCGATGGCACTACCCGGGTAGAGCTGGATGCACGCCAACAGCCGGCGATGCGCTCGGTCAACGCGATCCTGTTCGCGCTGATGAGCGGCGACGTGCAGGCACTGTCCAGCCAGTTCACGGTGGAGGCGCAACGCGATGCGAAGGGCTGGGCCCTGTCACTGACACCGAAGTCGCCGATGCTGGCCAAGGCCTTCAGTTCGTTGCAGCTGCGGGGTGACCGCTACGTCCGCCAGGTCGACATCGTGGAGGCCAGCAAGGACCGTACCCGCCTCACCTTCAGTGCCCTCACCGATGCACCGGCCACGCTGGCGGCGGACGAGGCAGCACGCCTTGACTGATCGCGTGCCGCGCGCCGATACCCCCCATCGCCGCTGGCGCTGGCTGGCCCTTGCCTGGCTGCTGGTGCTGCTGGCGCTGGGCGTGCAGCAGGTCCTGCAGTGGCGGCAGCATGCGCCGATCGACACCGACATCCTCGCCTTGCTGCCCCAGGACGCGCAGGACCGGCTGCTGTCGGACGTGACCCGGCGCATCGCCGATGCGAACTCGCGCGATGTGGTGGTACTGCTGGGCAGTGCGGAGGCGGCCGCTACGCTGCGCGCGCAGGCGGCCTTCGCCGATGCGATGGCAGGCGATGCCGATGCGGCGCTGCTGCAGCCAGCCGGGGCGCTCGATGGCTGGTTCGAAGAGGCACGTACCTTCTACGCGCCCTACCGTGACCGCCTGTTGACCCCCGCACAGCGCGACACCCTGCAGCACACCGCACCGGATGCGTTGGCGCAACAGGCGTTGGCCCAGCTGTACGGGCCCATGGGCGGGCCACGGCTGACCGCCTGGTTGCAGGATCCGCTGGGCCTGTGGCCGGCCTGGTGGCAGCAGCAGGCGAAGGCGGCCGGCCTGCGACTGGGTGAGGACGGCCTGCTGCAGGCAGATGGAAAGCAGTGGGCGGTCCTGCGCTTGGACACCCGCGATTCGGCGTTCCAGCTGGATGGCCAACCGCATATCGGCGCGCTGCTGGAACGCGCGGGGCAGGCCGCGACCGCCGCCGCGCCCGGCCTGGAGATCCTGCATGCCGGGGTGCCGCTGCATGCCGAAGCCGCGGCGGTGCAGGCCAACCGCGAGATCAACACCATCGGCTGGGGCTCGCTGGCTGCGGTGCTGCTGCTGGTGTGGCTGGCGTTCCGTTCGCTGCGCCCGATCCTGCTGGTGGCGATGTCGCTGCTGGTCGGCTGCGGCGTGGCGTTGGCCGTGACCGTGCTGGTGTTCGGCAAGGTGCATCTGCTGACGCTGGTGTTCGGTGCCTCGCTGGTGGGCGTGGCCGAAGACTATGGCATCCACTGGTTCGCCTCGCGCCAGGCAGCGCCGCGGCAGAGTCGCTGGTCCCTGCTGCACCATCTGCTGCCCGGCCTGTGGCTGGCGCTGCTGACCAGCGCCCTGGCCTATCTGGCGCTGGCGGTCACCCCGTTCCCCGGGCTGCGCCAGATGGCACTGTTCTCGGTGGTCGGGCTGGCGGCTGCGTTCGTCACGGTGATCCTGTGGTTCCCGTGGCTGGATGGTGGAACGGTACGCCAGACGCGTTTCTCGCATTGGCTGGGCAACACGCTGCAGCGCTGGCCGCGGCTGCGCGGCCGGTCGCTGGGCGGTGTGATCGCGGTGCTGTTGCTGTTCTCCGCCGGCGGCATGCTGTTCCTGCACGTGGATGATGACCTGCGCAGCCTGCAGTCTTCGCCACCGGCGCTGATGGAACAGCAGATCCGGATTTCGCGCCTGCTCGGCATGCCCAGCCCGGCGCAGTTCTTCCTGGTGCAGGGCGCCGATGCCGGTCAGCTGCTGCAGCGCGAAGAAGCCTTGACCGTGCGCCTGCGCGCGCTGGAAGGGCAAGGCCGCATCGGCAGCCACCGCGCGCTGAGTGACTGGTTGCCGTCTCCGTCGCAGCAGGATGCCGATGCCCGGCTGGCCGCGCAGGCCGAGTCGGCCGTGCTGCAGGCGGTCGGCGCGGTCAGTGGCGAGTCGCTGCAGCGACCGGCATTCGCCCGCACCCCGATCGACCTGCAGGCCTTCCTCGCTTCGCCGGCCTCGGCACCGTTCCGTTCGTTGTGGATCGGCGCACTGGGCGAGGGCGTGGCCAGCGTGGTGCTGGTCGATGACCTGTCGCAGCCACGTGCGTTGGCCGACCTCGACCAGGCCGGCGCCGGACTGCCCGGCGTGCGCTGGGTCGACCGCACCGCCGATTTCTCGCGCCTGCTGGGGCATTACCGCAAGCTGATGAGCGGCATGCTGCTGGCGGGTATCGCGCTGGTGTTCGCCGCGTTGTGGTGGCGCTACCGCCGTCATGCCTGGCGGGTGATCGTGCCCACCCTGCTCGCCGGCAGCCTGACGCTTGCCGTGCTGGCCCTGCTTGGTCATCCGCTGCAGTTGTTCAACGTGCTGGCATTGATGCTGCTGCTGGGCATGGGCATCGACTACGGCATCTTCCTGCTGGAACACCGTGGCGATCCCAGCGCCTGGGTCGCGGTGTGCGTGGGTGCGGCCAGTACCTGGCTTTCGTTCGGCCTGCTCGGGCTTTCCAACACCCCGGCGCTGCGCGCCTTCGGCATGACCCTGCTGCTCGGCATCGGCCTGGTATGGCTGCTGTCGCCGCTGTTCCGCCCCGCACCGCCTACAACGACAGGAACCCCGTGACATGAGCCGCCTGCTGCCTGCGATCCTGCTCACCCTGTTGCTCGCCGCCTGCGCCGGCCGGCCGGTGCGCTCCGATGCGGCGCTGCCGCCGCTGCGCCTGTCACCGGCCAGCCTGCAGGGAACGCTCGCTTTGCAGCAACAGCTGCATTTCCGCTTCGGTCGCGCCGAACGCGACCTGGATGCGCTGCTTGAAGCCGATGCCGACCAGGTGCAGCTGCTGGTGCAGGCAATGGGCCAGACCGGCTTCCGCGTGCAGTGGGATGGACAGAACCTGCAGGAACAGCGCGCTGCCTGGTTGCCCAGGCAGGTACGTGCCGAGCGCGTGCTGGACGACCTGCAGTTCGCGCTGTGGCCGACCACGGCGATTGCCGCGGTGCTGACCGACGGCTGGCAGGTGGTCGACGATGGCCGCGTGCGCCGGCTGCAGCGTAGCGGGGTCGAGGCCCTGCGGCTGCAGCGCAACGACGATGGCAGCCTGCAGCTGGACAACCGCATCGAAGGCTATTCGCTGACCATCCGTTCGGTGCCTACCGGCGAGCAAGTCCCATGAGCGCGCCGGTTTTCCTCAACGACATGGGCATCGTCTGCGCGCTCGGCGCCGGCCGCGCGCCGGTCGCCGCCGGCCTGTTCGCCGACCACCCCGGTGGGCTGAGCGACTGCGACGACGTGCTGCCCGGACGCACCCTGGCGCTGGGCCGGGTGCAGGCCACGCTGCCGGATCTGTCGGCGCTGCCCACCGCGCTGCGCGGCCGCAACAATGCCTTGCTGGACCTTGCGCTGGAACAGATCGCCCCCGCCGTACAGGCCGCCATCGAGCGTTACGGTGCCGGGCGGGTCGCGGTGGTCATCGGTACCAGCACCTCCGGCATCGGTGAAACCGAGCCGGCCCTGCGTGCGCGCGAGGAGAGCGGTCGCTGGCCGGACAGCTTCGCCTATGGCCAGCAGGAGATGGGCAGCGCGGCGGCATTCGTGCGCCATCGCAGCGGTGCAACGGGGCCGGCGTGGACGCTGTCCACTGCCTGCTCTTCAGGTGCCAAGGCGATGGCTTCGGCGGCGCGCCTGCTGCGCGCCGGCATCGTCGAGGCGGTGATCGCCGGCGGTGCCGATTCGCTCTGCCGCTTCACCGTGGCCGGTTTCAATGCGCTGGAATCGATCTCCGCCACCCGCTGCCTTCCGTTCTCGGCAACGCGGGCGGGCATCAACATCGGCGAAGGGGCCGCGCTGTTCCTGCTGACCCGCGAGCCGGGCCCGGTACAGCTTGCCGGCTGGGGCGAAAGCTCGGACGCCCACCACATGTCCGCCCCTGAACCGAGTGGTGCCGGTGCCATCGCGGCGATGCGCGAGGCGCTGGAGCGCGCCGGCTGGGCACCGACGGACGTGGACTACATCAACCTGCACGGCACGGCCACCCGCCACAACGATGCGATGGAATCGCGTGCGGTGCATGCAGTGCTGGGCGGGCAGGTCGCGGCCAGCTCCACCAAGCCGCTGACCGGCCACGCACTGGGCGCGTCCGGGGCGATCGAAGCGGCGCTGTGCTGGATCGCGCTGGCGGACAACCCCGCCCACCGCCTGCCGCCGCACTGGTGGGATGGCAAGCCTGATCCGGAGCTGCCCGCGCTGGCCCTGGTGGCGCCGGGCACCGTGGCGGCCGGCCCCCTGCAGCGCCTCCTCAGCAGTTCGTTCGCCTTTGGTGGCAGCAATGCCGTGCTGGCCCTGCAGCGGACGCCCGGCGCATGACGATCCATCCGATCCAGGACGTAGTGCCGCACCGTGGCAGTGCCCTGCTGCTGGAGCAGGTGCTGCGCTGGGACGAGGACAGCATCGAGGTGGCGCTGGTGGTGCCGGCCTCGGGCCTGTTCAACCAGGCCGACGGCGTGCCCGCCTGGATCGGCATCGAGTACATGGCACAGGCCATCGCGGCGTGGGCGGGCTGCCGCGCGCGGCGTGACGGTCGCCCGCCGCGGATCGGCTTCCTGCTTGGCAGTCGCCGCTACAGCAGCCAGGTTTCCGTGTTCCCGGCGGGTACCGCGCTGGTGGTCCACGCGCGGCGCGAACTGATGGGTGACAATGGCCTGGGAATGTTCGCCTGCCGTATCAGTGCGGGCACCGAAACATGGGTCGACGCCAACGTATCGGTGTTCGAACCGGCCGATGCGCAGGCTTACCTGGAGAGTGGAAACGCATGACAGCCAATCTTGCCGTGCTGGTGACCGGTGCAAGCCGCGGCATCGGCCGCGCGATCGCCCTGCGCGCTGCCCGCGATGGTTTCGATGTGGCCGTGCACTGCCGGAGCCGCATCGACGAAGCGCAGGCCGTGGTCGCGGAGATCATCGCGTTGGGCCGGCAGGCGCGCGTACTCGCCTTCGACATCAGTGACCGCGCCGCCGCGCGCACTGTGCTGGAAGCCGACGTGGCCGCCCATGGCGCGTACTACGGCGTGGTGTGCAATGCCGGCATCGCCCGCGACGGGGCCTTCCCCGCGCTCAGCGAAGCGGACTGGGACCAGGTGCTGCATACCAACCTGGATGGGTTCTACAACGTGCTGCATCCGCTGGTGATGCCGATGGTGCGGCGCCGCCAGCCGGGGCGCATCGTCACCCTGGCCTCCGTGTCCGGGCTGATCGGCAACCGCGGCCAGGTCAACTACAGCGCCGCCAAGGCCGGCATCATCGGTGCCACCAAGGCACTGGCGCTGGAACTGGCCAGTCGCCGGATCACCGTCAACTGCGTGGCACCCGGGCTGGTCGAAACCGAGATGCTGGACGCCGAGGTGGTCGAGCACGCGCTCAAGCTGGTTCCCGCCGGCCGTGTCGGCACACCGGACGAAGTAGCCGCGGCGGTATCGTTCCTGCTGTCGGCCGATGCCGGTTACATCACCCGCCAGGTGATCTCGGTCAACGGAGGCCTGGCCTGATGCAGCGCGAAGGACGCCGCGTGGTGGTTACCGGTGCAGCGGCGATCAGCCCGCTCGGGCAGGACTGGCCGAGCATCCACGCACGCCTGCGCTCGCTGCGCAACGCCGTGCGGGCGATGCCGGAGTGGGATGTCTACGAAGGGTTGAACACCCGGCTGGCCGCACCGGCCGAGGCGTTCGAGCTGCCACCGCACTACAACCGCAAGACCACCCGTTCGATGGGGCGCGTGGCGCTGATGGCCGTGCGCGCCAGCGAACTGGCGCTGCAGCAGGCCGGCCTGATCGATCATCCGGTGCTGCATGGCGGGCGCACCGGCGTGTCCTACGGGTCGTCCGCAGGCAGCCACGAGGCGATCAGTGAGTTCGGCCGCATGCTCAACAGCTTCACTACCGCCGGCATCACCGCCACCACCTACCTGAAGATGATGAGCCACACCGCACCGGTGAACATCGGGGTGTTCTTCGGACTGAGCGGGCGCATCCACACGACGTCCAGCGCGTGCACGTCCGGCAGCCAGGGCATCGGCGAAGCCTACGAAACGATCCGCGCCGGTCGCCAGACGGTGATGCTGGCCGGCGGCGCCGAGCAGCTGGACGCCACGGCGGCCGCGGTGTTCGACACCCTGTATGCCACCAGCGTGCGCAATGACGCGCCGCAGACCACGCCGCGCCCGTTCGATGCCGGCCGCGATGGGCTGGTGCTGGGCGAAGGTGCCTGCACCCTGGTGCTGGAGGAGCGCCAGCATGCGCTGGAGCGCGGAGCGCCGATCCTGGCCGAAGTACGCGGCTACGGCAGCAACAGCGACGGCCAGCACGTGACCCAGCCGAGCAGCCCGACCATGGCGCGCGCCATGCAGCTGGCGCTGGACGACGCCGGTCTGGCGCCGTCGCAGATCGGTTACATCAACGCCCATGGCACGGCCACCGACCATGGCGACATCGCCGAATGCCAGGCCACGGCTGCGGTGTTCGGGGCGGGCGTGCCGATCAGCTCGCTGAAGGGCTACGTCGGCCACATGCTGGGTGCCTGCGGCGCGTTCGAAGCCTGGCTGAGCATCGAGATGATGCGCGCGGGCTGGTTCGCCCCCACCTTGAACCTGGACCAGGTGGACCCGCGCTGCGCTCCGTTGGACCATGTCCGCGGACAAGGTCGCACGCTGCAGGTCGACCATGTGATGAGCAACAATTTCGCCTTCGGCGGGATCAACACCTCGCTGGTGTTCGCCCGGCATCCGCTGGCGGAAGACTGAACCGCGTCCTGACATTGATGAACTTCGTGTCGGGAAACAGCGCGTGGCGGGGATGTGCCTGGCCTGACGCCTTCCGCCGGTGACGGGTTTCCGACACAATCATGCCTTAAAGGGTAAACCTGAAAGCATGCAAGCCTACGTCTACAAGAGCCAACGCAAAGACGATAGCTACGTCTACCTCGCCGAACGGGATGGCTTCGGCGTGCTGCCCGGGCCGTTGGCCGAATCCCTGGGCCGGCTGCAGCTGGTGCTGGAGGTGGAACTGACCGAGGGCCGTCGGCTGGCGCGCGCGGACGCCGCGCAGGTGCGCGACGAGCTGGCCAGCCGCGGGTTCTACCTGCAGGTGCCCCCGAGCATCACCAGCATGATGCCGCGCCACAATGACTGAGCCGCGGCCGCGCATGGTGCCTGCCGCGCTGGCCCTGGGTGCGCTGCTCGCTGCGGCTTCGGCGATCGGCGGCCTGCCGGGTGCGCTGCTGGCCGCGCTGGCGCAGCCGGCCTTCGCGCTGGGCGTGTCCTGGCTGCGTCGAAGCCGTGTCCTGCGTCCGCTGCCGCAGGTGGTGCGCGAAGAACTGCCTGCGCTGCTGGCGTTGTGGCTGGCCGGTCCAGCGGTGCTTGCGCTGCTGATGGCCTGGCCGCTCGCCGCCCTGCGCGAAAGCGGCAGCCTGGCCGCCGCGCTGGGCCTGGCGGTATTGCTGGGCGTCGGTCTGCTGGCGGTATGGCGTACATGGCCGCTGTGGAGTGACGTGGAACGCCTGGCCGGTGGGCTGCAGCGCCACGCTGCGGGCCTGGCCGGGCGCGAACTGGGCGCCTGGCGTGGACTGGCCGTCGCTGCGCTGGTATTGGCGCTGTGCGCGCTGGTGGTGATGCCGGCCTGGCCGGAGCTGCTGCCGGCAGGCCTGCGTTGGCCCGCGGTGGGCGCCACCGTGCTGCTGTCGCCGCTGCTGCACCTGCTGCTGCAGCGGGTAGCGCCGGCGGGCACCACGCATCCTGCGCCTGTGCACGGCATGCAGGAGCTGCGCAGCGCCTGGCAGGCGCGCGAGCAACCCGATGCCGATCCGGCACCGGTCGCACTTGAAGCCATGCCGGCCGACGCGCTGTCGCCGGCACTCTACGAAGCGGCGCGACACGGCCGGATCGACCGCGCGCTGCAGCTGTTGCAGGCCGGTGCCGACCCGCACGCCACGCCGGATCCGCAGTGGCGCGACCAGCGCAACCTGCCGGTGCTGGCCGCGGTACTGCCGGACCTGCGCCTGCTCCGCGAACTGATCGCCCGCGGCGTCGATGTGAACGCCCCGCACAAGGGCATGACGCCGCTGCTGGCGGCCACCCGTGACAGCTGGCATGGGCGCCCGGAAG
Source organism: Stenotrophomonas sp. Bg11-02 (assembly GCF_002836635.1). Taxonomy (NCBI): domain Bacteria; kingdom Pseudomonadati; phylum Pseudomonadota; class Gammaproteobacteria; order Lysobacterales; family Lysobacteraceae; genus Stenotrophomonas; species Stenotrophomonas sp. Bg11-02. The sequence goes on along the minus strand of NZ_PJAY01000053.1, from coordinate 63,025 downwards.
CGGTGATGACCCTGCTCGCCAACGGTGCCGATTCGCGTGCCACCGATGCCGACGGCAATACGCCGCTGCACCACGCAGCGCGCAGTTCCGACCCTGGCGTCGCCGCGCTGCTGCGCGATGCCGCCGCCGAGATCGACGCGCTGAACCAGGACGGCTGGTCGCCGCTGGCGGTGGCCTGCCAGGTCGGCAACTGGCGCCTGGCGCGGTTCCTGCTGGAGCGCGGCGCCCGTACCGAACCGGCCGAAGGCATTCCGGTGCTGTTGGCCGCCGCGGCAACCGAAGATGATGATCCGGCCGGGGTGCAGCTGCTGCTGAAGCACAAGGCGCGTGCCGATGCGCGTGATCGCCAGCGCCGCAGTGCCCTGCACGAAGCCGCTCTGGCCGGGCACACCGCGATCCTGGACGCCCTGCTTGCCGCCGGTGCCAACCTGGAAGCGCGCGATGCGCTCGGCCGGACGCCGCTGCTGGAGGCCGCCGCCGGTGGACGCGCGGCGGTCATCGAGCACCTTCTGCGCCACAACCCCGATGTAGCAGCGGTCGACGCCGACGGCCGCAATGCCCTGCTGCTGGCCGCCATGGCGACCGATGTGCCGCCGTTGGTGGTGAAGCGGCTGCTGGAGCTGGGGCTGGTTGCCGACCTGGACGATCCACTGGCGCGGCGCGCAGTGGACAGCGCGGCCGAAGCCGGCCGCTGGGCCATCGTGGCCATGCTCGATCCGGCCTATCCGCTGCCTGCCGCGGTCAGCGACGGCTTGGTGGCGGCCAGCGAAGGCAACGAAGTGGCGACGTCGTTGTTGCCGGACCGGCCACCGCTCGAGCTGCTGCGCGAATCGCTGCGCTTTGGCAACCTGGACGGAATGGAATCGATGGCGCGCCTGTGCCGTGCCGAAGAACTGGGCAGCCTGTTGCACGAACCGGACCTGGCGCTGGAGCCGCGCGCCATCGGCTGGCTGCTGCAGCAGGGCGCCTCGCACGACGTACTGGATGCCTGCACCGATACGCCGATGTTCGCGCTGCTGGCGCGCGGCGTGGATGCGGTGCCGGCGCTGCAGGTGATGCTGGAGCAGGGCGTTTCGCCTGCCGGCAGTGGTGGCCTGGCGCGCTTCCTCGCCGCCTGCGCGCAGCATGACCAGGCCAGTCGCGGGCTGGAGCAGCTGGCGCTGGAACTGCTGGAGCGTGGCGCTGATCCATTCGCTGCATCGCCCGCCGGCGATCCGCCGCTGGCCCTGGCCGTGCGCTTGGGCTGGCTGCGCCTGCAGCAGTCGCTGCTGGGCCTGGGGGTGGATCGCGAGGCACGCGACAGCCATGGCATGACCGCCCTGCACCTGGCCACTGCGCTGGGACGCGAAGCCGCGCTCAAGCTGCTGGTGCGCCACGGCGCCTCGCCGGAAGCCCGTGCGGCTGATGGGCAGACACCGCTGGGTGTGGCGCTGTCCAGCGGCCGCCGTGACCTGGCGGACTGGCTGGACTGGCGGGTCTGGTCGTTGCCACGAAGGACGTTGCGTGAATCCGACCTGGCCGCCGCGGCCACCGCCGGCGACGTGGACGCCGTACGCCGGCTGATCGATCTTGGCTTCGCCGTGGACAGCGTCGACGCGCAGGGCTGCACCGCCCTGTTGCGGGGGGCCGGTGGTGGGCACCTTGCGGTGGTCGACCTGCTGCTGGCGCGCAATGCCGATCCGCAGCATGCCTCGGCCAGTGGCGCCACGCCGCTGTCGGCGGCGGTCAGCATGCGCCAGATGGATATCGTGTCCGCGTTGTTGGATGCCGGTGCGCAGCTGGAACACCGCCTGCCCGGCGGGGTCACGGTGCTGATGCTGGCCTCGGCGCTGGGCCTTCCGGATATCGTGGCGCGGCTGTTGACCGCCAGTGCGGACGTCCATGCAAGCGACGCGCAGCAGCTGGCCGCGCTGCATTGCGCTGCGCTGTACGGGTTCTCCGCTCGTGACCGCTCGCGCCTGCTGGCCCTGCTGGACACCCTGCTGCTGGCCGGCGCGGAGCCGGACAAGGCCGCTGCCGGCGAGGTGACCCCACTGCTGCTGTTGCTGGGCGCACGTGCCGAACCGGGGACCGCCTGCGACGAACAGGTGGTACTGGCCGGTGTGGAACGCCTGCTGGATGAAGACGTTTCGCTGGAGGTGCGTGATCCGCGCGGCTTCGGCCCGCTGCACCTGGCCGCGCTGCACGGACTGCCGCTGCTGGTGCAGCGCCTGCTGCGTGCCGGTGCCGATCCAGAGGCACGCGACACGCTCAACCGCAGCCCCCGCGAAATCGCGGTGATGCGCGGCTTCATCGACGTGGCCGCCGAGTTCCAGCCGCGCGTGCCCGGCGTGTCCTCGATGGCGCGGTTCCTGCGCGAATGAATCACCGGTAGTGACGGCCCTGGTGGGTGACGACCGTTGGTCGTCACGCTCTTCGGCGCTACCGCTCCGGTGGCGCCTCCTTCCCGCTTCCCGCATCCGCTTCAAACAAATGCATCAGGTCAGTGCGCGCATCGCGCGAAGTCTGGATCACCGCCGCCTCGTCGTCGTAGACCAGGTACTGATCGCGCAGCAGCTTCTCATCATGTTCGCGGAATCGCTGCACATGCCGGCGGGCCGTCTCTTCGGACACCCCCAGCAGCTTCAGCACCTGTTCGCTGAGTTCCAGGCTGGTGCCGAACACCTCGCGGAACGGCTCGGCGCCCATGTCCATCAGCCGCCACGCATGCTGGCGGTTGCGTGCCCGCGCCAGCACCCGCGCGTCCGGATACAACCGCCGGATCATCCGCGTCGCGCGCAGGTTGGTTTCCGGATCATCCATGGTCACCACGAACACCGCGATCTCCGCCCCGCCGGCCGCGCGCAGCATCTCCGGCCGGGTCGGATCGCCGTAGTACAGCTGGTTGCCGAAGCGGCGCAGGTCGGCCACGGTATCCGGATTGACCTCCAGCGCGACGAACGGCACTTTCTGCGCGGTCAGCAGTCGCGCCACCACCTGCCCGAAGCGCCCCATCCCGGCGATCAGCACCTTCGGACGGTGGTCCGGATTCACCTCATCGGCCGGCGCGGCGTCGGGCTTTGCCACGGTCTCGCGGCCGATCAGGCGCAGCAGTGCGATCAGCAACAGCGGGGTCAGTCCCATCGACAGGCCGACGATGGCCACCAGCCGGTCATGGTTGGCACTGCCCAGCAGCAGCGCGCGCTGCGCTTCGTTGAACACCACGAAGGCGAACTCGCCGCCCAGCCACAGCACGCTGCCCAGCATCATCGCCTGGCGTGACGCCAACCCGGCAACCCGTCCAATCGCATACAGCAGGCCGAACTTCACCAGCAGCAGCACGCCCACGCCGGCGGCGATCATGCCCGGTTCGGCGGCGATGCGGTCCAGGTCGATGCCCATGCCCACGGCGATGAAGAACAGGCCGAGGAACAAGCCCTTGAAGGGTTCGATCTGCGCTTCCAGTTCGTGCCGGAACTCGGAATCGGACAACAGCACCCCGGCCAGGAACGCGCCCAGGCTGGGGCTCAGCCCGGCCTCCTGCAGGAACCAGGCGGTGCCCAGCACCACCAGCAGCGCGGTGGCGGTGAACATTTCCGGGCTGCGCGTGCGTGCGACCATGGCGAACACGCGGCGCAGCAGCGGCCGGCCGCACAGGATCACCACCGCCAGTGCGCCGATGGCCAGCGCCACATCCTGCCAGTGCAGGGTCTGGTTGCGCGCACCGCCCAGCAGCGGAATGGCGGCCAGCAGCGGGATGGCGATCAGGTCCTGGAACAGCAGGATCGCGAACGCCAGCCGGCCATGATCACTGTTGAGCGCCTTGTGTTCGGACAGCAGCTGCAGGCCCACCGCGGTGGAGGACAGCGCCAGCGCCACGCCGACCACCAGCGCGCTCTTCCAGTGGAAATGGTCCAGCATCAGCAGGCCGCCCAGCACCAGTGCGCAGGTCGCCACCTGCAGCGCCCCGGCACCGAATACCGAACGCCGCATCACCTTCAAGCGCGATGGCGACAGCTCCAGCCCGATCACGAACAGCAGCATCACCACGCCGATTTCGGCCGCGCCCAGTATCCGGTCCGTGTCCTGCACGAAGCCCAGCCCATCCGGACCCAGCACCACCCCGGCGGCGAGATAGCCAAGCACCGCGCCAAAGCCCAGCCGGCGGAACACCGGCACCGCGATGACGGCCGCAAGCAGCAGGACCAGGGCAAGTTCGAGCACGCCGCTATGCATGGGAAGTCGAGGTCATGGCCGCAGGAGGAAGGGCAAGCCGGGTGCAGCCAGCCCTTGCGCGACATTATGCGCCGCCCGCCGCCGCTCGCACGGGGGTGCAGCTGAGCCGGGCCAAACCCGGCCGCCACACCGGGGTTGACCCATGCTGCCCACAGGTCCATCCTGCCCCCCGCCACGGCCTGCCCGCTGGCACCACCCTTCCGGAATCCAACCCCCCATGTCCAGCGACAGTAGAAGTCGACCTTATTCGACGCCAGCGACGGCGACCGCCTGACAGGGACGGTTCGCCTGCGTTGGCGTTGCAGCTGCAACGACGAAAGGCGAACCACGATGAACCAGAAGCAGATGCTGCGTCCCGCCACCGACGCCGCCACCACGGCCGCACCGCTGGCCAACTTCAACACCGCCGACGCGGTGGAATACCTCAACACGCTGCCCACCGCCGCGGCGGTCGACCTGCTTGCCGCACTGCCGCTGCCGCGTGCGGTGAAGCTGCTTGAAGCGCCCGAACTGGGGCTGATGGCCGACGACCGCGCCACCGACATCGTCCACGAACTGGACCAGGACGAGCGCGCGCGGCTGGTGCCGCTGATCGGCGCCGAGGCGCGCCAGGTCATCCAGACCCTGCTCAGCTACCCGCCGGATACCGCCGGTGCCCTGATGACCACCGAGTTCGTCAGCGTGCCGGCCAACTGGACGGTGGGCCAGACCCTGCAGCACATCCGCGAAGTGGAGCGCACCCGCGAAACCGTCTATGCCATCTACGTACTCGACCCGGCCAGCGGCCAGCTGCGCCAGGTGGTGACCATGCGCCGGCTGATCACCGGCCTGCCTGACGAATCGATCCTGGACGTAGCGCAGGTCAATGCACCGGTGACGGTGGACGTGGCGATGGACCAGGAAGAAGTGGCGCAGCTGATCCGCCGCCACGACCTGCTGGCGATCCCGGTGGTGGATGCGGGCATGCAGATGCTCGGCATCGTCACCGTGGATGACATCCTGGACGCGTTGATCGAGGAATCCACCGAAGACGCGCACAAGTTCGGTGGCATGGAAGCTCTGGAAAAGCCATACATGCAGATCGGCTTCCTGGAAATGCTGCGCAAGCGCGGCGGCTGGTTGAGCGTGCTGTTCCTTGGCGAAATGCTGACCGCCAGCGCGATGCAGCATTACGAAGACGAGCTGGCGCGCGCGGTGGTGCTGACCCTGTTCATCCCGCTGATCATGAGCTCCGGTGGCAACTCCGGTTCGCAGGCCACTTCGTTGCTGATCCGCAGCCTGGCGCTGCGCGAACTGCGGCTGCGTGACTGGTGGAAGGTTGCCCTGCGCGAACTGCCGACCGGCATCGTGCTGGGCACGATCCTGGGCAGCCTTGCGATGATCCGCATCGTGATCTGGCAGCTGGGCGGCCTGCACGACTACGGCGAACACTGGCTGCTGCTGGCGCTCACCGTGGCCGCTGCGCTGGTGGGCATCGTCACCTTCGGGTCGCTGTCCGGATCGATGCTGCCGTTCGCGCTCAAGCGCCTCGGCTTCGACCCGGCCAGTGCCTCGGCCCCGTTCGTGGCCACTTTGGTCGATGTGACCGGCCTGGTGATCTACTTCAGCATCGCCGCCAGCATCCTCCACGGCACCCTGCTGTAACCCCTTTTTTGCTCTACTAGCGGCATGAGCACTTACAACCTGCAGTCCGTGTTCCGCCCGCAGTCGGTCGCCGTGATCGGCGGCAGTCCGCGTGATCGCTCGGCCGGTCGGGCGGTGATGCGCAACCTGCGCGGGGCGGGATTCGCCGGCAAGGTCGCCTGGGTCAATCCGCGCCACGCGGAAATCGATGGCATCGGCACCACCAAGCGGCTCAAGGACCTGGACTGGGTACCGGAGCTGGTGGTGGTGACCGCCCCGGCCAGCATCGTGCCGCAGGTGATCGCCGATGCCGCCGCGCTGGGCGTGGCCGCGGCGATCATCCTCACCGCGCACCTGGGCGAAGGGCCCGGTTCGCTGGCCGCACAGGTGGAAGCCAGTGCCCGCGCCAAAGGCCTGCGCATCCTCGGGCCGCATTGCCTGGGGGTCATCGCCCCGCACGCGCGCTTGAATGCCAGCATCGCCGCGCATGTTCCCCAGGCAGGCGACCTGGCGCTGATTTCCGAATCCAGCGCGATCGCCGCCGCGCTGGTGGAATGGGGCGTGGCGCGTTCGGTGGGATTTTCGGCGGTGGTGTCGCTGGGCGATACGATGGACGTGGACTTCGGCGACCTGCTGGACTACTTCGCCACCGACTACCGCACGCGCGCCATCCTGCTGTACGTGGAGCAGATCAAGGACGCGCGCAAGTTCATGTCGGCCGCACGTGCCGCCGCGCGCTCCAAGCCGGTGATGGTGGTCAAGTCCGGCCGTGCCGAGCGCATCATGCCGGGCAACGATACCCACGTGCAGGCACTGGCGCGCGCCGATGATGTCTACGGCGCGGCGTTCAACCGCGCCGGCCTGCTGCGGGTCAGCGCGCTGGACGAACTGTTCACCGCCGCGGAGACACTGGGACGGCTGGGCTCTTTCCCCGGACGCAGGCTGGCCATCCTCAGCAACGGCGGCGGCGTCGGGCGGCTGGCGGTGGACCAGCTGGCGGCGCTGCGCGGCACGCTTGCCACGCTGTCGGAGAGCACCGTGCAGCAGCTCGACGCGGTGCTGCCGCAGGGCTGGTCACGTTCCAATCCAGTGGACATCGTGGTCGACGCCGATGGCGAGCGCTATGCCGCTGCCATCGAAGCGCTGCTGGCTGACAACGAAAACGATGCCCTGCTGGTGGTCAACGTGCCGACCGCGTTCACCTCCTCCGCAGATGCCGCGCAGGCGCTCACCCGCACCCTGGGCCTGCGGCCTCGGCACCAGCGTGACAAGCCGGTGTTCGCGGTGTGGCTGGGCAACGACGAGCGCGCAACGGCAACCCTCAACGCCGCGCGCGTGCCGACCTACCCCACCGAAGCCGAAGCAGTGCGTGGCTTCCAGCATCTGGTCCGCTACCGCGATGCGCAGAGCGCACTGATGGAGACCCCGCCCAGCCTGCCACAGGATTTCGTGGTCGATGCAGGTGCCGCGCGCGCGATCGTCGACGCGGCCCTGGCGGCCGGCCAGCGTTGGCTGGACCCGCTGGCCACGCATGCGCTGCTGAAGGCGTACGGCATTCCTTCGGCGCCGGTGCTGCATGCCCGCGACGCGCATGAAGCCATGGACCTGGCCCAGCCGCTGCTGGAACAGGGCGCCAGCGTGGCGCTGAAGATCCTCTCGCCGGACATCCCGCACAAATCCGAAGTGGACGGCGTGCGGCTCAACCTGTCCACCCTGGCCGCCGTGCAGGCAGCGGCCACCAGCATCCTGGCGCGCGCGCGCGAACTGCGTCCCGATGCGCGCATCGATGGCCTGCTGGTGCAGCCGACCATCGTGCGGCCCAAGTCGCGTGAGCTGATCGCCGGCATCGCCGATGACGCGACGTTCGGCCCGGTGATCGTGTTCGGCCGTGGCGGCACCGCAGTGGAAGTGATCAACGACAAGGCGCTGGCGTTGCCGCCGCTCGACCTGCGGCTGGCGCATGAACTGATCGGCCGTACCCGGGTCTCGCGCATCCTCAAGCCGTACAGTGATTTCCCCGCCGCCGATGAACGCGCCGTCGCACTGGTGCTGGTCAAGCTGGCGCAGCTGGCGGCCGACATACCCGAAGTGCGCACACTGGACATCAATCCGCTGCTGGCCGACCGCGAAGGCATCCTGGCACTGGACGCGCGGGTCGCCATCGCGCCCTCGCGCATCCTGCACAAAGGCCGTGGCCATCCGCGTTTCGCGGTATTTCCGTATCCGAAGGAGTGGGAGCGTACGTTGCAGCTGTCCGATGGCAGCAACGCCTTCGTGCGGCCGGTGCGGCCGGAAGACGACGCGCTGTTCCGCGCGTTCTTCGCCCGCGTCAGTGATGAAGACCTGCGTCTGCGCTTCTTCCAGTCGGTCAAGCATTTCAGCCACGAGTTCATCGCCCGCCTGACCCAGCTGGACTACGCACGCTCCATCGCGCTGGTGGCGATCGATCCGCGCAGCGGTGACATGCTCGGTGCCGTCCGCCTGCATGCAGATGCCGACTACCATCGCGGCGAGTACGGCATCCTGATCCGTTCGGACCTGAAGGGCCACGGCATCGGCTGGCGTCTGATGACGATCATGATCGAGTACGCGAAATGGCTGGGACTGGACGTGGTGGAAGGGCAGGTACTGCGCGAGAACAGCACGATGATCGCGATGTGCCAGAGCCTGGGCTTCACCACCCGGTTGGATCCGGATGATTCGACGGTGATGATGGTGAGCCTGCCGGTGCAGCAGGTGGCCGCGCAGTTGCTGGAATGATCCCGCCGGCTTCTGGTAGTGACGGCCGCTGGCCGTCAGGCTTTTGCTCCGGTGGGTGACGACCGTTGGCCGTCAGGCTTTTGCTCCGGTGGGTGACGACCGTTGGCCGTCACGCTTTTGCTCCGGTGGGTGACGACCGTTGGCCGTCACGCTTTTGCTCCGGTGGGTGACGACCGTTGGTCGTCACGCCCCTGCCTGCCGCTGCGCTACCCGTCGCCCTCTTACAATGGCAGCATGAAAGAACGCATTCCCCTGCTGCTGCTTCCCGGCCTGCTCAACGATGCCGAGTTGTGGCGCGACCAACTGTCCGACCTGGCCGACATCGCCGATCCGACCGTCGGCGATCTTACCGCTGGCGACACGATGCAGGCGGTGGCCGATGCCGTGCTGGCGCAGGCGCCGCCACGCTTCGCGCTGGCCGGGTTTTCACTGGGCGGTTTCGTGGCCCAGCAGATCCTGCGCAGCGCACCGCAGCGCGTGCTGCGGCTGGCCCTGATCGATACCTCCATCCACGCCGATTCGCCGCAGCGTGCCGCACAGCGCGCCACGCAGATCGCCAGCGTCCGGCTGCCCGGCCGGTTCCACGGCTTCGGCGACACGCTGATGCGCAGTTACATCGACGCCTCCCGGTTGGACGACCACGTACTGGTACAGCGCGTACGCGATATGACCGCACGGCTCGGCGCCGAGGTGTTCCTGCGGCAAAGTGGACTGGACCGCGAGGATGGCCATGCGCTGCTTGCCGCTTACCGCGACCCGATGCTGATCGTCTGCGGTGAGAACGATCGCATCACGCCGCTGCCGATAAGCCAGGAGATGCAGGCGCTGGCGCCGCACGCCACGCTGGTGGTGGTGCCCGGATGCGGGCACCTGTCACCGATGGAAAAGCCTGCCGAGGTCAGTGCCGCGATGCGCGGGTGGTTGCTGAGCGATTGATCCTGCAGCCGCATTCCGCCGAGCCTGGCTCGGCGCTACCCGGGTCCGTCAATCCCAGGCGGGGGCGATGCCGTCCGGGTTGGCCAGCCGATGGCCGCGATCCAGCGTGGCGATCTGGGCGAGGTCTTCGTCGGTCAGATGCAGGCGGGCTGCTTCCAGGTTGCTGGCCAGGTTCTCGCGCCGGGTGGAAGAGGGAATGACCGCGAAGCCCTGCTGCAGTGCCCACGCCAACGCGACCTGCGCCGGGGTGGCCTGGTGGCGGCCGGCGATCGCCTGGATCACCGGATCCTTGATCACCTCGCCGTAGGCCAGGCTCATGTACGCGGTGACGTGGATGCCCTGTTCCTGCAGGAACGGCACCAGCAGGCGGTTCTGCAGGTACGGATGGATCTCCACCTGGTTGGTGGCTATCTCAGCCGCGCCCAGGATTCCGATCGCGCGGCGGGTCTGGGCGATGGTGAAGTTGGAGATGCCGATTTCACGGGTCAGGCCCTGCGCCTTGGCCTCGGCCAGGGCCGGCAGGTACTCCTCCATCGGCACCGCATCATCCGGCGAAGGCCAGTGGATCAGGGTCAGCTCGACGCGGTCGGTGCGCAGCTTTTCCAGGCTTCCCTGCAGGCTGGCCAGCAGCGCATCGCGCTTGAATTCGCTGATCCAGATCTTGGTGGTGAGATGGATGTCATCGCGTGGTACGCCGGATTCGGCGATCGCCCGGCCGACCTCGGCTTCGTTGCCGTAGATCTGCGCGGTATCGATGGCGCGGTAGCCGACGTCGAGCGCGTTGCGTACCGAATCGATCACCGCCTGGTCTTTCAGGCGGAACGTACCAAGGCCAAAAGCAGGAACGGTCATGGGGATACTCCAGTGGGGGATGGACAGAGGGTAGGGCAGGGAACGTATGCATGCGGGCAACGCGGCGTGGCGACCCCGTGCGCCAGCGGAGCCATCAATGCGCCGCCATGAGGATGCCTTCGGCGCGGTCGTCGATGCCATCGCGGCGGTCCAGCCGGCCACTCAGCGCGGTAAGGGCGAAGGCACCCACGACCACCAGCGCGCCGAGCCATGGGGTGTGCATCAGGCCGATATGCTCCACCACCAGCCCACCCAGCGAGGCGCCGAGGGCGATGCCGATGTTGAACGCCGCGATGTTCAGTCCCGATGCCACATCCGTTGCCTGCGGCGCATGGCGCTGTGCCTGCTTGACCACATAGACCTGCAGGCCGGGTACGTTGCCGAATGCCACCGCGCCCAGCGCCAGCACCGTCAACAGCACCAGCCAGGTGTTGTGGGCGGTGAAGGTCAGCACCAGCAGCACCAGCGCCAGCAGCGCGAAGATCCGCTTCAGTGCGGGGATCGGCCCCAGCCGGTCGGCCAGGCGGCCGCCCCACACGTTGCCGAACGCCACCGAGATGCCATATACCAGCAGCACGCCGCTGACCGCGTTGGCGGAAAAACCGGTGACCTCCTGCAGGATCGGCGCCAGGTAGGTGAAGGACAGGAAGGTGCCGCCGTAGCCCAGCGCGGTCATCGCATACACCATCAACAGCCGCGGCTGCGCCAGCACGCCGAGCTGCTGGCGGAAGGTCGCCGGCGCGCTCTGCGCCAGGTTGCGCGGCACGAACGCCAGGCTGCCCAGCAGCGCCACCACGCCCAGCCCGGAGACCGCCAGGAAGGTCGCGCGCCAACCCAGGTGCTGGCCGATGAAGGTGCCCAACGGCACGCCGGTCACCAACGCGACGGTCAAGCCGGTGAACATGATGGCGATCGCGCTGGCGGCCTTCTCCTTCGGCACCACCGAGGTGGCGATGATCGAACCAATGGAGAAGAACACGCCATGGGCCAGGCCGGTCAGGATCCGCGCCACGATCAGCGCGTTGTAGCCGGGGGCCAGGAAGGCGACCAGGTTGCCGAGGGTGAACACCAGCATCAGCGCCACCAGCAGGGTCTTGCGCGGCACGCGCCCGGTCAGCGCGGTCAGCACCGGCGCGCCGATCGCCACGCCAAGCGCGTACAGGGACACCAGCAGGCCAGCCGAGGGCAGGCTGACCTGGAGGTCGGCGGCGATGGTCGGAAGCAGCCCGACGATGACGAACTCGGTGGTGCCGATGGCGAAGGCACCGAGGGTCAACGCCAACAGGGCGAGGGGAATGCCACGGGTCATGACAGGGTCCGGCAGGAAAGGAAGGAGCGCAGTCTGCGCCGCTGACCTTTGCTGAAACACACGTCTTCACGCCAATCACTCTTGCCTGATGGTCAATAATGCGGCCATGAAAATCACCTTGGACGAAATGCAGGCGCTGCTGGCCGTCATCGACAGCGGCACCATCAGCGCGGCGGCCGAACAGCTGGGCCAGACCCCCTCAGGGGTCAGCCGGGCCCTGGGCCGGCTCGAAGAAAAGCTGGGCACCACGCTGCTGACCCGCACCACCCGCCGATTGCACCTGACCGCCGAAGGCGAGGCGTTCGTCCGCCAGGCGCGCCAGATCGTGGAGGCGGTGGAGACGGCGGAAGAGCAGATGGCGCTGCGTCGTCAACGCCCGGCCGGTCGCCTGCGCGTGGATGCGGCGATGCCGTTCGTGCTGCATGTGATCGCCCCGCTGGTGGCCCGCTATCGCCAGCAGTTCCCGGAGGTGGCGCTGGAAGTGAACAGCTCCGAGCGCTACATCGACCTGCTGGAACGGCGCACCGACCTGGCCATCCGCATCGGTCCGCTGGCCGATTCCACCCTGCATGCGCGCCTGCTCGGCCGCTGCCGCCTGCAGCTGGTGGCCAGTCCGGCCTACCTGCGCCAGCACGGCACGCCGGACAGCGTGGCCGCCCTGTCCGCGCATACGCTGCTGGGCTTCAACGAACCCGAATCGCTGAACCGCTGGCCGCTGCCCGGCGACGACGAGGGCCAGCTTCGGGTGCGCCCGGACATCGCCGCCTCCAGTGGTGAGACCCTGCGCCGGCTGGCGGTGGAAGGGGCGGGAATCACCTGCCTGTCTGATTTCCTGACCCACGCCGACCGCGCGAGCGGTGCGCTGGTGCCGCTGCTGGTCGTGCAGACGCTGGATGTCTACCAGCCGATCCACGCGGTGTACTACCGCAACACGGCCGTGTCGGCGCGCGTGCGCTCGTTCGTGGATGTGCTGGCAGAAGGCATGCAGCGCGAGCCGTTCGTGGTGTAGGCCGGATCGTGACGACCAACGGTCGTCACCCACCAACAGCAGCGGTCGTCACTACCGGAGCAGGTAGCGCCGAGCCATGCTCGGCGAGCGCAGCGGCAAAAAGCACCGCGTGACGACCAACGGTCGTCACCCACCAACAGCAGCGGTCGTCACCCACCAACAGCAGCGGTCGTCACCCACCAACAGCAGTGGTCGGCACCCACCAACAGCAGTGGTCGGCACCCACCACGGGCCAGGCCTTCAGGCCAGGGTAAACACGCCCACCGATTCGACCAGACGCGCGGCCTGCTGTTCCATGCTGCGCGCGGCAGCAGAGGCTTCTTCCACCAGCGCGGCATTCTGCTGGGTCGCACCGTCCATCTGCACCACGGTCTGGTTGACCTGTTCGATGCCGGCGGACTGTTCCTGCGAAGCGGCGGAGATCTCGGCCATGATGTCGGTCACGCGCTGCACCGAGGCGACGATCTCGCCCATCGTGCTGCCCGCCTGGCGTACCAGCGCGGAGCCATCGGCCACCTTCTCCACCGATTCATCGATCAGCCCCTTGATCTCCTTTGCCGCCGCCGCCGAACGCTGTGCAAGCGTGCGCACTTCACTGGCCACCACGGCGAAGCCGCGGCCCTGGTCGCCTGCGCGCGCGGCTTCCACGGCCGCGTTCAAGGCCAGGATATTGGTCTGGAAGGCGATGCCGTCGATCACCGAGATGATCTCGGCGATGCGCCGCGAAGACGTTTCGATACCGCCCATCGTCGCCACCACCTGGCCCACCACCTCTCCGCCCTGCGATGCCACACTCGCCGCGCTGTGGGCCAGGTCGTTGGCGGTGCGTGCATGCTCTGCGTTCTGGCGCACGGTGGAGGTGAGCTCCTCCATCGAAGCGGCGGTTTCTTCCAGGTTGGCGGCCTGCTGTTCGGTGCGCTGGGACAGGTCGCTGTTGCCGCTGGCGATCTCCATCGCCGCTTCGCGGACACCGCCGGCCACCTGTTGGATGTCGGCGACGATCGTCGCCAGTTGCGCCGCCGTGGTATTGGCATCGCCGGCGATACGCGCGAACACGCCATGGAATTCACCTTCCATGCGCACACGCAGGTCACCGTCGGCGATCGCGCGCAGCATGCTCGATACCTGGGCGAGGTTGCCGTCGCTGGCCTGCATCAGTTGGTTGAGGCCGGCCACCATGTCGGCGAAATCGTGCTCGAAGCGGGACACGTTGCCGCGTTGGCTGAAGTCGCCGGCGGCAGCGGCGCCTGCCAGCTGCTTGATCTCGGCATTGATCGCGCCGAGGTTCGCCTTGGCGGCATCCAGTGCATCGGTGATGACGCGCTTCTCGCCCGGCAGGCGGTCCATGTCTTCGGAAAGATCACCGACTGCGTAACGGCCCATGACGGCGATGGCACGCATCTTCACCTGGATGTGCGCTGCGACCAAGGCATTGCAGTCGGCCACCATGCGGCCGTAGGCGCCGGGGAATGCAGCTGCGTCCATGCGATGGCTGATCCGGCCCGCTTCGTGGGTGCGGGCCATCTCTGCCTGCGCTGCCAGCACACCGCGCAGCGTGCCCTGCACGTCCTGCATGGTCGTAGCCAGTCTGCCGATCTCATCGCGCCCCTGCACCTGCACGCGGTAGTCCAGGTCGCCGGCGGCCACGGCGCGCGCAGCGGCTTCCACCGCCACCACCGGCCGCACGACAGCGCGGCGCAGCCACCATGACAGCGCAAGCAGCAGCAGCACGGCGGTGATGACCGTCACCACGGCACTGGTCACCAGCAGTTCGCGTGCGTGGCTCGAGCGGCGCGCGATGGCCGCATCCGCGACCTGCGCGGTATGCGCGGCCAGGCCATCCAGCGCCTGTGCCAGCGGGCGGTCGCGGCCGCGCACCGGCGCATCACCGGCGGCCGGGTCGTAACCCGATGCGATGTAGGCCTGCAGCGCAGCCTGGTAGTCACGCTGCAGCGTGGCCTGGTCGGTCATGAACGCCGCGACCAGCTCACGCGTCCGGCCATCCTCGGCACGGCCGACCCTGGCAGCCAGTTCCGCCACCTTGCGTCCCTCTTCGGTCAAGGCGGCTGCGTGCTTTTCGCGCAGCGCATCATCGGCCCCCCGCAGCAGCACGTTCTTCCACTCCTGCACCTGCAGGCGGAACTCCCGTTGCAGCTGTTCCGCATCGCGGCTGACCGCGTAGGACGCCGGCATCGCCGCACCCAGGTCGAACCAGGCCGAGGCCAGGCCGGCAAGGGCGCTGGCCACCAGCAACAGCACGCCGAGCGAGGTGGCGCCGATGAGTTTGAACTGGATGCCACGAGCAGGTGGGGGAGAAGCGGGCGAGGCGTTCCGCATGAGCGCATGGGTCCGGGAAGGGGAGACTTCCTTATCGGGTGCGTCCCTCAATGCTTAAGTGCGAAGTGCGTCACGGTTATCGTTCCATTCAACGACGTGAAAGATATGTGATCTTCATGGTGGCTCATCAATGGAACAGTGCCGAGCATGACGCACCGGCCGATGCGGTTGCAGCGGCGGAACGGCCGGGGGCAGGTCTGCGCGCGGCTAGGCGCTGGCTTCGTCCAGCTCGGCAATGTCCTGCGCCGACAGCGCCAACGTCGCCGCTGCCAGGATCTCGCGCAGCTGCTCGACGCTTGTGGCGCTGACGATCGGCGCGGTGATCGAAGCACGCGCGATCAGCCAGGCCAGCGCAACCTGGGAGGCGGTCGCGGCATGCTTGCCGGCGATGTCATCCAGCGCCCCCAGGATGCGGTTGCCGCGCGGGTTGAGGTACTTCGCCACCACGGCCTGGCCGCGTGCGGGGCTCCTGGCCGCGTCTTCACTGCGGCGGTACTTGCCGCTCAGGAACCCACTGGCCAGCGAGTAATAACTGATCACGCCGAGCTGCTCGCGCTGCACCAGGGCTTCCAGGCCGGCCTCATAACCGGAACGGTCGTAGAGGTTGTATTCCGGCTGCAGCGTTTCATACCGTGGCAGCCGATAGTTGGCCGATATTTTCAGCGCCTCAGCCAGCCGCTCGGCACTGTAATTGGAGGCTCCGATGGCGCGGACCTTGCCTTGTTCGACCAGCCGCGCGAAGGCTCCCAGCGTCGTTTCCAGCGGGGTGGATTCGTCATCCTCATGCGCCTGGTAGAGATCGATGACATCGGTCTGCAGGCGACGCAGCGAGCCTTCCACCGCCGCGGTGATGTTGTCTGCCGACAGGCCGGGCTGTTCCGACCACTTCGCCACCTTGGTGGCCAGAACCACCTTGTCGCGCTTGCCGCTGCGTGCGAACCACCTGCCGATCAGGGACTCCGATTCACCGCCCTGGTTGCCCGGCACCCACGCCGAATAGGCGTCGGCGGTATCGACCAGGTTGAAGCCGGCATCGACAAAGGCGTCGAGCAGGGCGAAGGTCGTTTTCTCGTCCGCACTCCAGCCGAACACGTTGCCACCGAAGGCGATGGGATGCACCTGCAGGCCCGAACGGCCGAGTTCGCGGGTTGCCGTCATGCGGAGTCTCCTTGTATAGCCATGCCAGCAGCATAAGGGGAGGGAGATGACGCTGCTGCGGCACCGGCCGCAAAACTGTGTTCCGGTGCGCCGCGCGGCGCTAACGCTTTGTGAACACCGAAGCGGTGCGGACTGCTAGTCTGCGCCCATCATCCAAGGGAGCCCCGCCATGAAGAACCTGATCACCGTGTCTGCCTGTTGCCTCGCCGTGGCAGCGGCGCTGTCGGCATCACCGCTGTATGCCCGCTCGCCGGTGGCCGCCAGCGCGGCGTCGCAGGTACAGGTCAGCCCGGCGATCGAGGCGGCGGTCAAGTCCACCATGCGCGATCCGGCCAATGTCACCCGCGATGGTTTCCGCCATCCGGCGCAGACGCTGTCGTTCTTCAAGCTGACCCCGGCCAGCACGGTCATCGAGATCACCCCCGGCAACGGCTGGTACTCGGAAATCCTGGCACCGCTGGTGCGCCAGCAGGGCCAGTACATTGCCGCAGTGGTGGATCCGGCATCGGTGCCGGAAGGACGTGGCCGCGATTACCAGCAGCGCAGCCGCGATGGCCTGCAGAAGAAGTTCGCCGCCTCGCCTGCACAGTTCGACAAGGCCACCGAAGTGGCCTATGACCCGGCCGCGCCGGTGTTCGGCAAGCCCGCTTCGGCTGACGTGGTGCTGACCTTCCGCAATGTGCACAACTGGCGCAAGTCCGGCCAGGCGCCGGGCATGTTCAAGGGCTTTTACGATGTGCTGAAGCCGGGCGGCGTGCTGGGCGTGGTCGAACATCGCGCCAAGGCCGATGTCAGCGACGACGACGGGTCCGGCTATGTCGGCCAGCAGCAGGTGATCGCGATGGCCGAAGCGGCAGGTTTCACCCTCGATGGCAGCAGCGAGATCAACGCCAACCCGCGCGATACCAAGGATCATCCCAACGGCGTGTGGACGCTGCCGCCGTCCAACAACCACGACGCTGCCGATGCGGCCAAGTACAAGGCGATCGGTGAAAGTGACCGGATGACGCTGCGCTTCATCAAGGCGGCGCGCTGATCACTTTCGCACGCGGGTCTGCTGTGGTCAGCGGGGCGCCCTGGCGTCTTCCGCTGGCTGTTTCGGAGCCTGGGAGAGGGCGCTCCGCAGTAAGACGACGGGATGCGTGTCTGAGTTGTCCGGGTCCGGAAGAACGGTGTTGAACAACACGGTGACATAGCCGGTAGCAGCCAGGTTGGCGGGATCGCCCGTCATCGGCAGCTGGGCCATCAATTCACGCGCTGCACTGGTGGGGGCAAGCCCTGCCAGGGCGGGACGGCCCAGCGCGACGGCATGCTTGATTACCCATTGGTCGAAGGCCAACAGACGTGCCTGCGCAGAGGGCATTGCCGCTTGCACGCAGGTGACCATGGGCTGCATTGCCGTAGCCCGCATCAGGTCGGTGAAGTGCGCATCCCTCGCCTCGGCAACAGCGCCCGCTGCGCCAGCGGACGTGGCAGGGCCCGGGACCGGGTCAGGCACCGGCTGCAGCTGCAGGGGGCGGTTCTCGATTCGCGCGGGTGTCGAGCCGGTCGATGCAGGGATGGCAGCTGCCAGCGTTGCTGGTGGCGTCCGGGCGCGGAGTGCTGGAGGGGTTCCGGCGGCGGGCAAGTGCATGGGGTGCTCCTGGGTTGCGGGGATGCCATGACGAAGGGCACGGCATGCGTCAGACTTGACACACTCACATTCCCACCCAGCCTGCTCGGCTGACGCACGACCCACCAGGGCCATCTGCGTCGCATCGCCGAACAAGGCAGAAAACTGCAACCATGTCTTTGATCCTGTTCAACAAGCCGTTCAACGTGCTGTGCCAGTTTACCGATCGCAGTGTGCCGCCGCGGCCGACACTGGCGGGCTTCGGCCTCCCGCCGCAGGTCTATGCGGCGGGGCGGCTGGACCACGACAGCGAAGGGTTGCTGCTGCTCACCGACGACGGTGGCCTGGCGCACCGGCTGACCGATCCACGGCACAAGGCGGACAAAACCTACTGGGTGCAGGTGGAGGGCGAACCGACGCCGGAAAGACTGGCGCAGCTGCGCCGTGGCGTGCTGCTCAACGACGGGCCCACCCTGCCTGCCGGGGTCGAGCAGATCGATCCGCCTTCGCTGTGGGCGCGCGATCCGCCGGTGCGTTTCCGCAAGACGGTGCCCGATGCGTGGCTGGCCGTCACGTTGCGCGAAGGGCGGAACCGCCAGGTGAGGAGAATGACGGCAGCGGTAGGCCTGCCGACGCTGCGGTTGGTACGCGCATCGATCGGCCCCTATCAGCTGGGCGGGCTCCAGCCGGGGCAGTGGCGGCAAGCGGAATAAGGGCGGCTGCGGGTGTAAGGCTGGCGAGCGCCTGCGCACTATCTCTCCAGCGCGAAACGACGAAGGGCGTGGCATCCGCCACGCCCTTCATGCCCGCCGAACCGGCCAGGACAGCTGCGGGACGTCAACCCGCGCTACGCACTCAGGCGTCGCTGCCGATATCGCTGTGTTCGTCCTGGATCGTGCTCGCGCGACGATCGCGCGCCGCGACGCGCTGTGCCTGTCCGTTGACGACATGACCACCGGCCAGCTTCTTCTTCTGCTGCTTGCGATACAGCGCATAGCCCAGCAGGCCCACGCCAACGGCAGCAGCGGCGATGGTCACCGCCGGATTGCGGCGCGCGGCCTTGGTCGCGATCCGGCCACCGGTCTTGACCGCGCCCAGTGCTGCGCCGGTCTTGAGCCAGTCGGCGGCGGTGGGACCGAAGTGGCGCAGGCTGCCGCCCAGGTTACCGCCAGCGTGCTTGATGCCATCGCCTGCGCTATGGGCCAGGTCCAGCGCGCGTTCCAGTGCACGATCGGTGATTACGGTCAGTCTGCTCATGTGGGGTCCTTTGCCTCGGGTCGAAGTCCAGTGTCGCGCGGTCGCTGTAAACGGCATGTCAGGCAAGCACGCGCGCGGCGTGACTCTACCGCAGCCGTTCAGGATAGGGCTGGCCAAGGGACGCTGCCTAGGTCCCGCGCGGCTTGGCGCGGTGGGTCGCGGTGGCCGTCCATGGATCATCCGGCCAGGGATGGCGCGGGTAACGGCCCTTCATTTCTTTTTTGACTTCGGCATAGGTACTGGCCCAGAAATTGCGCAGGTCCTGGGTGACCTGCAGCGGACGACCGCCCGGCGAGAGCAGGTGCAGGGTAAGTGCGACACGGTTGTCGGCAATCCGCGGCGTGTCCGCCAGCCCGAACAGTTCCTGCAGCTTCACCGCCAGCACCGGCGGAAGCGGCTCGCCGGTTTCGCTGTCCAGGGCATAGCTGATCGTGCGCTCCAGCCCGGATGGCACGCTGATGCGGGTGGGTGCATGGCGGTCCAGCAGCTGCCGCTGCGACCATTCCAACGGGGTCTTCAGTGCCTCGCCGAAGCTGGCTTCGTCCAGCGCATCCAGCCGGGTCCTGCCGGTGAAGGCAGGCTGCAGCCACGCGGTGCGCGTGGCCAGCAGGGCCGCATCGCTGACATCGGGCAAGCCGAGCTCGGGCATCCAGCGGCGCAGCGCTTCCACCCGCGCCTGCCATTGCCGCAGGCCCTCGGTCCATGGCAGGGCCTGCAGGCCGAGTTCGGCCACCGCTTCGGTCAGCGCGGCGGCGGCATGCGCCGGGTCGACGCGTCCGGCCGAGCGGCTGTCGAGGACGATGCGCTCGAAGCGGCTTTCGCGCAGCGCCACCAGCGCCCGGCGCTCGGCGTCCCAGCGCACGATGTCCTCGCTGACGAAGCGCGAAGCGAACACGCCGCGCAGGTACTGTTCATCCACCGGCGCAGCACGCAGCAACAGCCCATCGCGTGCCTCGAAGCGCAGTTCGCTGGCCACCAGCCACGGCTCGCCGCGCAGGTCGCTAAGCTCGTGCAGGCGCGCGCTGCGGCCGTTGGCCAGCAGGTAGCGCAGCGGATCGTTCGGATGGCGGAAGGCGATGCGGTCCGGGAACGCATGTGCCAGCAAGTCACCCACCTGGTGCGCTTCGATGCTCGACGGCGGCGCGGCGTCGCAGCGCAGGCGTCGCCGCCACTGCCTGGCCGCTGCATCGATGGCGGCCAGCCCGCTGCGGCTCGCCTCATGCGGTGCACGGCCATTGCGGAATGCGGCCAGTGCGCGCCAGCGCGGTGCCAGTGCGTCGCCGCCCTGGCGCAGTGGGTCCCGCGCCTCCAGCAAAGCGGCGATATCGGCCGCCAGCGCCTGTTCGGTCCCGGTGCCTGCGGCAAGCAGCATCGCCGCAAGCCGGGGATGGGTGCCGATCGCCAGCATCCGGCGGCCCTGTGCGGTGATCGCATGGGCGGGCGACAACGCACCCAACCGCTGCAGCAGCTCGCGCGCGGCGGCCAGCGGCCCGGCCGGTGGCGCGTCCACGAAGCGCAGGTCACTGCTGCCCCACGCCGCCAGTTCCAGCGCCAGCCCGGTCAGTTCGACCTGTTCGATTTCCGCCCGGCGTTGCGGTTCGAGCCGCTGCGACTGCGGCCACAAGCGCCACGCCCAGCCTGCTGCCACGCGGCCGGCACGCCCGGCACGCTGGTCGGCAGATGCCTGGGCCACGTTCACCACGTCCAGCCGGCTGAAGCCACTGTTGGGATCGTACTGCGGCTCACGCGCCAGCCCGCTGTCGATCACCACACGCACGCCGGGCAGGGTGACCGATGATTCGGCCACGTTGGTGGCCAGCACCACGCGGCGGCGTCCATCGGCAGCCGGTTGCAGCACCCGGCCCTGCTGTTCCACGGGGAGTTCGCCATGCAGCGGCAGCACCTCGGTGGCTGCGTCCACGGTGTCGTGCAGGCCGGCCAGCACGCGCTGGATTTCGCGTTGTCCGGGCAGGAACACCAGCACGTCACCGGGATGGGTGGCCAGCGCCTGCTGCACGGCGCGGCGCACCTGCAGCTCAAGCGCTTCGTCGCGGCGGGCGGGGAAGTGCGAAATCTCCACCGGGAAACTGCGGCCCTGGCTGGACAGGCGCGGCGCATCGAGGAAGCGCGCCAGCCGCTCGCCGTCCAGCGTGGCCGACATCACCACCAGGCGCAGGTCGTCGCGCAGCTGCGCCTGCACGTCCAGCGCCAGCGCCAGGCCGAGATCGCCGCTGAGGTGCCGCTCGTGGAACTCATCGAACACGATCGCACCGATGCCTTCAAGCATCGGATCATCCTGCAGCATGCGGGTCAGGATGCCCTCGGTGACCACCTCCACGCGGGTGCGTGCGGATACCTTGTTTTCGAAGCGGATGCGGTAGCCGACGGTTTCGCCGACTTCCTCGCCCAGCTGCCGTGCCATGAACTGGGCGGCACTGCGCGCGGCGACCCGGCGCGGTTCCAGCAGGATGATCTTCTGCCCGCCCAGCCACGGCGCGTGCAGCAGCGCCAACGGCACCTGGGTGGTCTTGCCGGCGCCGGGCGGGGCTTCCAGGACCAGCCGCGGGTGCAGGTCGAGGCTGTCCTTGACCTGCGGCAGCAGCGCGGAAATCGGGAAGTGCAGGGTACTCATCGCACAAGGATAAGGGGCCATGGGGCCGGCAGGTACAATGAGCTGGCGTTCCCCACTGCGATGACCATGCAACTGATCGATATCGGCGCCAACCTCACCCACGACTCCTTCGACCGCGACCGCGATGCCGTGCTGGCGCGTGCGCGCGAGGCCGGCGTGGCGCAGATGGTGATCACCGGCGCCAGCCGCGAACATTCACCGTTGGCACTGCAGCTGGCGCGCCAGCATCCCGGGCTGCTGTATGCCACCGCCGGCGTACATCCGCACCATGCGGTGGAATACACCGACGAATGCGATGCGGAAATGCGCGCGCTGCATGCGCATCCGGAAGTAGTGGCGGTGGGCGAGTGCGGGCTGGATTATTTCCGCGACTTCTCCCCGCGTCCGGCGCAGCACCGTGCGTTCGAGCGGCAGCTGCAGCTGGCTTCTGAAGTCACCGCGGCCGACGGTGCGCGCAAGCCGCTGTTCCTGCACCAGCGCGATGCGCATGCCGATTTCATGGCGCAGATGAAGAATTTCGAGGGCCGCATCGGCGCGGCGGTGGTGCATTGCTTTACCGGTGAACGCCAGGAAATGTTCGATTACCTGGACCAGGACTGGTACATCGGCATCACCGGGTGGCTGTGCGACGAGCGCCGCGGCGCGCACCTGCGCGAGCTGGTCAAGCACATCCCGGCCAACCGCCTGATGATTGAAACCGATGCGCCGTACCTGCTGCCACGCTCGCTGAAGCCGATGCCCAAAGACCGCCGCAACGAGCCGATGTATCTGGCGCATATCGTGGAAGAGCTGGCCCGCGACCGCGGCGAAGCGACCGACATCGTAGCGGCCAATACCACTGCGGCTGCGCGCGCGTTCTTCCGCCTGCCTGGCTGACCAACGAGCGTTGGTCGTGGTGGGTGACCACCGTTGGTCCTCACTTCCTGCGCGGCGCTACCGCCTGCCATCCCCATGCTCCCACGCATCCTGCAGCCCCTCGCGGTAGCTCGGAAAGCGCGGCTGCCACTGCAGCATCGCGCGCGTGCCGCCGCTGTCGATGCGCTTGTTGCCCTCGTAGAACCGTCGCAGCGACGGGCTGACCGCCGGATCGTCCCACTGCTGCTGCGCGGGCAGCGCATACCCACCCAGCTGCGCGGCGTACGCCAGCACGTCCTGCGGCGGGGCCGGTTCGTCATCGGCCGGCAGGTACAGCCCGGCAGGCTGCGGATGCTGCAGGGCCGCCATCACCACATCGGCCAGGTCCTCCACATGCAGCCGGTTGAAAACCAGCCCGGCACGCACCACGCGGCGGGCACGCCCGGCGGCCAACTGCACCAGCGCATTGCGACCGCGCCCGTAAAGGCCCGGCAGCCGGAACACCGCCGAGTCGATGCCCCGTCCGCTGGCCAGCGCCTGCCACTGCCGTTCGGCGTGAAGCCGCTGCAGTGCCGACGGCGTGGCGCCGTCGGCCAGCGACGCCGCGTCGATCCAGCCGCCATCCCGGCTCGCGTAAACCGCCGTGGAGGACAGATAGCCGACCCAGCGCAGTGACGTGCTGCTGACAAGTGCATCGCGCAGCAGGCGCAAGGCTGGGTCACCGTCGGCATCGGGCGGGATCGTGCACAGCACGGCCTCGGCACGCGCCAGCATGTCCAGCAGCAGCGGGTCGAGCGGATGATCGGCGGCAAGGCGGTGCCGGAGCAGGGCGTCGCCACGGCGCGCGGCTGGATCGCGCACGGTGCCGGCCACCTCCACGCCCTGCGCCAGCAGGCGGCGTGCCACGGCCTGGCCACTGTAGCCAAGCCCGAGGACCAACACGGTCTTCGGAAGGTCTGCCACCTCGTTCAGCCCGCGCGCTGCGTCTGGTATGCCTGCAGGGAACCGAAGGCCTGTGCCAGCAGCGGAGCGTCCTGGCCGAAGCCGCGCGCACGCGCCAGCATGTCACCGACGATGTGGTCCGCTTCGACCTGCTGCCCCGCTTCCAGGTCACGCAGCATCGAGGCCTTCAGCGCGGAGCCCGGCTGGGTCAATGCAGCCAGCGCGGTTTCCTGTGCGCTGGCCGGTATCGGCTCGCCGGATGCCTCGGCGACGGCCACGCATTCGGCGTACAGCGCCCGCAGGAAGTCCTCGCCGCCTTCGCTGCCCATGATCGTGCCGATGTCGGCACGGCGCAGGCAGGTAGCGGCCGCCAGTGCGGTCAGGAAGGTGTACTTGACCCACTGTTCCTGGCGGATGTCTTCGCTGGCGAGGTGGTCCACGCCGCCCTGCACGCAGGCAGCAGCGAAGGCCAGCACACGGGCGCTGAGGCCGACGTCATCGCGCTCGCCGAAGGTCAGCTTGGCCGGTTTTGCCAGGTGCAGCACCGCGCCATCGGCATCCTTGGCCGCGCTGATGAAGCACAGTCCGCCCATCACCGCATCGCGGCCGAAGCGTGCATCCAGCGCGGCGTAGTGGTGCAGCCCGTTGAGGATCGGCAGCACGCTGGTGCGCGGTCCGACCGCCGGGGCGATGGCCTCGATGGAACTGTCCAGGTCGTAGGCCTTGCAGCTCAGTACCACCAGGTCGAAGGGGTGCCCGGCAACCAGCGCCGGCAGCGCATCGGCGGTGACATGCTGCACCGGGAAGGCGGCATCGCCGAGCGGGCTGCGGATGACCAGGCCATCGCGCTGCAGCTGGTCCGCGCGTGCCGGGCGAACCAGGAAGGTCACGTCCACCCCGGCCTGGGCCAGGCGTCCGCCGAAGTAGCCACCGGTACCGCCGGCGCCGAGGATCAGGATGCGCATCTGCAGGTCACTCCAGGTTCGTGAAGCATGAACAGGTTAAGGGCTGATGTATTCTGCACGGCGGCGGTTTGCTATGCTGAGCACTGGATCGGGGATTCCCGGTCGGCATTGGGCCTCGGCGGATTCGCCGGGGCCTTTTGTTTTTACGGGAAGCACTTCAGACCGTATCCGATGTAGCGGCCCAATGGGTCGCGGTCCAACTTCCGCTCGATGACATCCCATGCACGATTGGACTGACTGGGCGCAACTGCTTCAGTCCAATCGGACGGGCGACCAGGTCGGCAAGCTGCAGGCCGATGGAATTGTTTTTCTTGTCCGTCAGCACGGGTTCGAACGGCAGATGGATGTTGCCGAAGTTGTCTCCACCGCAGATGCGGCGAAAAGCCAGTTCCAGGTCAGCGTCTTCATTGCGGCCGCGCGATTCGCACAGAACATGCGTCAGTACGGGTCCCTCTGCATCAGAGGTCTGACCCAGTCTTCGTAGCGAATAGAAAATTCTTTCCAGGCAGAAGCGCAGCGACAGCTCGTAGGGGTTCTCTTCGCGTCGTCGATGCTCCGCTAGCTGGCGCTTGTCTATCACTGCGGAGAACACGGTCATAGGCGTCCGATCGAGCACATCGGTCAACGCCTGAATGAAGGCCTGTTTCCTGTTGGGTTCACGAAGCACCGAAAACGGCCCCAGGTCCTTGCGGATTTCGCGCTCATGCAGGATGACCGCATCGTGGCCGAACGTTGAGAACTTCAACTGCTGCATCGCCGGAACCACGGTGCTCATGTAGTCCCTCTTGCTGATGAGGCGGCAGGACAGCACGAACAACGGATAGCCGTCGTCGATGCTGTCCATGCCATGGTCGCCACTTTCATCGACAAATACGATGTAGTCGCTGAACCGCATCACGTCAGCTGCGCAGGCCGACGCCACGGCGCAGCAGCCACAGTGCCACGAAGGTCAGTGCCACCACGAAGCCCAGCATCAGCGCATAGGCCACCCACAGCGGTACGTCGCTGGTGCCGAGCAGGCCGTAGCGGAAGGCGTTGACCATGTAGAAGATCGGGTTGGCGTGGGTTGCCGCTTCAGCCCAGCCGGGCAGCAGCTTCACCGAATAGAACACGCCGCCCAGGTAGGTCAGCGGGGTCAGGATGAAGGTCGGCACGATCGCCACGTCATCGAACTTCTTCGCGTAGACCGCGTTGATGAAGCCGGCCAGCGAGAAGATCGTCGCACCCAGCAGCACCGTGGTCAGCGTCACCAGCGGGTGCGGGATGCGCACCGGGGTGAAGAACATGGCGATGATCAGCACGATCACGCCCACCATCAGGCCGCGCAGCACCGCGCCGGCCACGTAGCCCCACAGGATCACCCAGTTGGGCATCGGACTGACCAGCAGCTCTTCCACGTGGCGGCCGAATTTCGCGCCGAAGAAGGAGGAACTGATGTTGCCGTAGCTGTTCTGGATCACGCTCATCATCACCAGCCCCGGCACGATGAACTGCATGTAGCTGTAGCCGCCCATCTCGCCGACGCGCGAGCCGATCAGCCCGCCGAAGATCAGGAAGTACAGGGTCATGGTGATCGCCGGCGGTACCAGGGTTTGGCCCCAGATGCGCAGGATGCGCGCCACTTCGCGGCGCACCACGGTGGCCAGTGCGATGCGGTTGCGCTGGCCATCGGTCAGGACGGGGGTCGGGGTGCTGCTCATGCCACGTTCTCCGGGTTGCCGGTGAGGCGCACGAACAGCTCCTCCAGGCGGTTGCTCTTGGTCCGCATCGAACGCACCCGGATACCCGAGGCGTTGAACGCGGCAAATACACGGTTGAGGTCCATCGCGCGCGGCATGTCCACGTCCAGCGTGTGCCCGTCGATAGCGATCAGCGTGGCGCCTTCGATCTGCGGCAGCTCGGCCGGCAGGCTGCCGTCGATGTCGAACAGGAAGCCCTCCACGTCAAGCTTGGCCAGCAGCTCGCGCATCGGCCCCTGGGTGACGATCTGGCCATGGTTGATGATGGCCAGGTTGCGGCACAGGTGTTCGGCCTCTTCCAGGTAATGCGTGGTCAGGATGATGGTGGTGCCGGCGGTGTTGATCTCCTTCAGCACCCGCCACATATCGCGGCGGATCTCGATGTCCACGCCGGCGGTCGGTTCATCCAGGATCAGCAGGCGCGGCCGGGTCATCATCGCCCGGGCGATCATCAGCCGGCGCTTCATGCCGCCGGACAGGGTGCGGCTCATCACCTGCGCCTTCTCCCACAGGTGGGCGCGCTTGAGCTCTTCCTCGGCGCGCTTTTCCGCCTCGGCACGGTCGACACCATAGAAGCCGGCGTAGTTGACCAGGATGTCGAAGGGTTTCTCGAACAGGTTGAAGTTGATCTCCTGCGGCACCAGGCCGATCAGCCGCATGGAGGCGCTGCGTTCACCCACCAGGTCGGTGCCGAACACCTCCACCTGGCCCTCACTGAGGTTCACCAGCGAGCTGACGATGCCGATCAGGGTCGACTTGCCGGCGCCGTTGGGGCCAAGCAGGGCGAAGAAATCGCCCGGGGCGACTTCCAGCGAGACGCCCTTCAGGGCAACGGTGCCGTTGTCGTAGGTCTTGCGCAGGTCGCGCACGCGCAGGGCGGGCGCACTGTTGTTCAGGGAAGCCAAGCGGAAAGCCTTTGCGCCTGCGGGTGGCGCATGGAGGAGTGCAGGGAGGGCTATTATAGATCCCCCCACGGGCTTGCCCCGGCTACACACTGTTCCCACTGCCGTGCCAGTCCAATTTCCCATGAAGCTGGTCGACCGCCGCATGCTGGCGCCGACCGTAGGCCATTACCAGTTCCTCCGCGATGACGGCCAGCCGCTGGATTTCCAGCCCGGCCAGTTCATCCAGGTCCATTTCCAGTACGCCGATGGCACGCAAACCAAGCGCAGCTACTCGCTGGCGACCCTCCACGACCACGCGCTTGGGCCAGGCGAGGCGGTGGATATCGCGGTCAGTTTCGTCCCCGGCGGTGCCGCCACGGCGCTGTTCGAAGGCCTGGACATCGGCGGTCAGCTGAGCGCCAGCGGGCCGTATGGCCGGTTCTGCCTGCAGCCGGGCGACCTCAATGGCCGCTACCTGCTGATCGCCACCGGCACCGGGGTCACCCCGTATCGCTCGATGCTGCCCCTGCTGGCCACCGCCATGGCCGAGCGTGGGCTCCAGGTGGTGCTGCTGCAGGGCGCCCGGAGCCCGGCCGAGCTGTTGTACAGCGAGGATTTCGAAGCGTTTGCCGCGGCCCAGCCGAACTTCCGCTACATCCCGTGCCTGTCCCGCGAGCTGCCGGCCGACCCAGGCCCGGACGTGCGCCATGGGTACGTGCAGCAGCACCTGGCTGATCTTGCGCCGGATGCCGCCACCGACATCGCCTACCTGTGCGGCAACCCGGACATGGTGGATGCCTGCGTGGACGCGCTGAAGCTGGCGGGTCTGGGCAACTCGCAGATCCGGCGCGAGAAGTACGTTTCCAGCAAGTAGTCTGGTCGAACGGGTGAAACCCCCTCGCGGGTGGCTCGAGAGCCGCAGCTTTGGGTGGGCCGGGCGGTGGGGCTGGTCGGGGGACGGCAGAAGCCGCATCCATGCGGGCCTCGTTTCGCGCCATCCATGGCGCGGGTCCACGCCATCGCATTCGCGCTGTCGCTCCCAGGCTTTGCTGCGCAAACCGCGGGCCCCATCTCACCAGCACCCACACCCCGCCGCTTCGCGGCCGCCCCTGACTCAGGGGCTCCCTCCTCCCGACACGCCACTGCGCCCTGGTAGCGCCGACCCATGGTCGGCGGAATGTTCCCGCCAGCGGCCCGCTGCGCTCGCCGACCATGGGTCGGCGCTACCGATGCCCGCAGGCCCCATGGCCCCCATGGACCTGTCGAAGGTGGGGCGGGGTGGGTTGGTGGGGGTGTCGAGCGCCATGGATGGCGCGAAACAAGGCCCGCATGGATGCAGTTTTTGCCGTCCCCCGCCAGCCCACCCCGCCCCGCCAACACGCACCCGTGCAGCTTTTGACGTTGACGTTGCCCTGCGCTCTCAGCCCTGGCCCGCCCACAGCGGCACGTCATACACCACCATCACCCGGTTCTCTTCGGCATCGCGCTGGTAGTTGGACCGGAAGAAGCCGTTGCGCCAGCGTACCGACAGGTGCTTCAACGCTTCGCTCTGGAACGTGTAGCCGATCTCGACATCACGCTGCCACTGTCGGCCCTCGCCGCTGAACGTGGCCGGGCGCGCGTTGTCGCCCTTCACGTAGCGCACCAGGAACTTCAGGCCCGGCAGGTTGATCTGCTTGCCGTCCAGCTGGTAACGCAGCTGCCAGCTGCGTTCGTCGCGTTCCATGAAGTCGTTGATGAAGGTCCAGTTGAAGACGTTGCCATCGGTGCCGCCAACGAACGGCATCGCCGTATCGCCGTTCATGTCCTGCCACATCACCGCGAACTCCTGGCCGGCGTGCTGCCAGGCCACCAGCGCGTTCAGTGCACGGTTGTCGACCACCCCGGCCAGTGCGGGGCCTACGTCGTCGGACACGTAATAGCGTACTTCCGTGCTCAGTCTGCCCAGCGCCAGCGGCTGCTTGAACGCCACCGATGCCACCTGCTGCCGGTACAGATCGCGCAGTTCGCCGTGTTCGTAGTGCAGCTTGAAACGATCATCCGGCGCCCACGACGCGGTGACCAGTTCGAAGCCATCGGCATCGGGTGTGCCACTGAAGCGACGGTCCTTGTTGGTGAGGGTCAGGTCCACCCGCTCGGTCCCATCGCGGTACCAGGAACGGTCGTAGCGCGCATAGCCCAGCTCCACGCCGTTGTCCCACGCCGCGCCCAGCGAGGCGCCTTCGAAGGTCTGCGGCAGCAGGCGGCTGGTGTTGGATTTCAGCAGCAGGTCGGATGCGATGTGGCTGCCCACGCGCAGCTCGGCCGGGCCGGCCTTGGCCTTGCCGGTCAGCGCGATGCGGCCGAACGCCGAACGCGCGCCGTCTTGGTCGTAGGGCAGGATGCCGGTGCCGACTTCGGACTGCAGTCCATCCAGCTTGAAATCCGCCAGGCCCAGCACGTCGATGCCGAAACCCACCACGCCCGGCGTGTAGCCGCTGCGCGCATCGAGCAGGAAGCCCTGCGCCCATTCCTCGCGCTTGCCCTGGCCGCTGCCGCTGCGGAAATCACGGTTGTAATAGAAGTTGGTCGCGGTCAGGTCCGCGCTGGCACCGGCCAGGAAACCTTCGTTTTCTGCGGCCAGTGCAGGCGCACTGGCCAGCCCGAAGGCGATCAGCATTGCATTGCGTGTGATGTTCATGGGTCCGGCCCCTCCGCCGTACACAGATGGAAAAAAGGATCGATCAGAAGATCGCGCTGGCCGCCAGGATCAGCAGCAGCGACACCACCGAGGCCAGCGACACCGGCAGGCTCAGCGTCTTCAACGTGCCGCGCAGGGTCATGCCGAAGGTGGTCTGCATCAGCCAGAACGTATTGCTGGTGACGTGCACCAGGAACAGCGAGCCGGAGCCTGCGGCCAGGGCCACCAGCACCGGCGGCACATCCAGCGAATGCAGCGCCGGGGCCAGCATGCTGGCGGCGGTGATCGCAGAGGCCGACACCGAACCGATGGCGATGTGCAGGATGGCCGCCACGACCCACACCAGCAGTAGGGGTGCCGCCGAGTTGGCACTGAAGTAACCGGACAGGATGTCGCCCAGGCCGGTGGTGGCGACCACTGCCGACAGCGAGCCGGCCACGCCGGTCAGCAGCAGGATCTGTCCGCTTTCCTTGAATGCATCGGTCACCGCGCCACTGCGGTCCTGCGCGGGCACCGTGAAGCGGGCGATCACGAAGGCCAGCACCAGGCCACAGAACAGGGCGAAGGTGGAGTTGCCCACCGCGGCCAGCGTCGGGATGTCCAGGTCCAATGCGCGGTCCAGTGCGCCGGTGGCGATCATCAGCAGCGGCACGATGATCGGCAACAGCGAAAGCTTCAGCGGCACCGCGTTGTCCTCGTCCCTGACCTCGGCGGCGACCACCGCCGGTGCCTGGTCGTCGGGGAGTTCGTCGGTCTCCGGGTTCCAGAAGCCGCGACGCAGCAGGAAATGGAAGCCCCACAGGGTCAGGAACACGGTCGGGACGGCGATCGCCAGGCCGACCAGCAGCATCGTGCCCAGCTCCACGTCCAGCACCGCCGACAGCGCCAGCGCGGCCACGCCCGGCACCACCATGGTCAGTGCCAGGTAGATGCCCACGCCCACCGCGCCAGCCATCTTCGGCAGTGCGTCGCCGCCGATGCGCTTGGCCGTGGCACGGGCCAGCGGCGCGGACATCAGCAGCAGCACGTCGGTGTAGATCGGCGGGAAGATCGAGGTCAGGATGGTGGCGAACGCGTACGGCATCTGCGTCGGCTTGAAGGTGCGCACCAGCAGGCGTACGACCTGCTGGAAGGCACCCATGCGATGCAGGAACGCGCCGATCATCACGCCGAAACCGATCAGCAGGCCGATCTTGCCCATCAGGTCGCCGAAGCCATCGGTGATGGCCTCGATGGTGGGGCCGAAGCCGAGCCCGGACGACAGCCCCAGGTACAGCGGGCCGGCGATCAGCGCGATCATCGGGTTGACCTTGAAATAGATGATCAACAGGACGATCAACAGAATGGCGAACAGAGCGTTCGCCAGCACAAACCACTCGTGCATGATTCCCTCCCAGGAATGAAGCGTTGTTGATTTCGCAGGGCGATGCCCTGCGCGATGAAGGACGAAAGGCTTACGCGGCGCGCAGCCCCGGCGGTGCGGGATGCAGGTCGGCGACGCGGCCGGCCTTGGCCACCTGGCCGGCGGTTTCATGGCCGACCAGCGCCGGTAGCCCGCGCGACAGGGCGATCAGCGCAGGCAGGTCCAACCCGGTCGGGATGCCCATCTCCTCGCACATCGCCACCAGGTCTTCGGTGCAGATGTTGCCGGAGGCACCGGGTGCGAACGGGCAGCCGCCGAGCCCCCCCAGCGCGGCGTCGAAACGCTGTGCACCGGCATCGTAGGCAGCCACCACGTTGGCCAGGCCCAGCCCGCGCGTGTTGTGGAAATGCAGGGTAAGCGCGTCGGCGCCGACCAGCGGCAACGCCTGCTCCACCAACGCGGCAACCTGGCGCGGATTGGCCATGCCGGTGGTGTCGGCCAGGGTGATCCCGTTGCATCCCAGGTCCAGGTAACGGCGCACCAGGTCGAGCACCTTCGCCACCGGCTGCTCGCCCTCGAACGGACAACCGAACGCGGTCGCCACGCTGCCGTTGAGCAGCACATCGCCACGCGGCAGCGCGGCAATCCGCGCAAAGCCGTCGAAGCTTTCCTCAGTGGTCATGCGCATGTTGGCCAGGTTGTGGGTCTGCCCGGCCGACATCACCAGGTTGAGCTCACCCGCGCCGGCGGCCAACGCGCGCTCGGCGCCCTTCAGGTTGGGTATCAATGCCACGTACACCGTGCCAGGCGCGCGCTGCATGCCGGCGAATACCTCGGCGGCATCGGCCAGTGCCGGCACTGCCCTGGGTGAGACGAAACTGCTGACTTCGATGCGCGCAAAGCCGAGTGCGCTGAAGGCATCGGCCAGGCGGATCTTGTCGGCCGTGGGCACGAACACCGGTTCGATCTGCAGGCCATCGCGCAGGCAGACTTCCTGCACGATCAACGGACGGACAGTGCTCATGCGGATTCTCCGGTGCGGCCACTGGCGGTCGCGATGGCGGCCGCGGTCATGCCCAGCGTGGCCAGTACCTGGTCGGTGTGTTCGCCGAGTGCCGGGCCGGTCCAGTGCATCCGGCCCGGTGTGGCCGACAGCTTCGGCACGATGCCCGGCAGGGTGATCGGCTGGCCATCGGGCAGGGTGGTTTCCAGCAGCATGCCGCGCGCGCGGTAGTGCGGATCGGCGACGATGTCGGCGGCCGAGTAGATGCGCCCGGCGGGCACGTCGGCCGCGTCGAGCGCGGCCAGCACTGCATCGATGTGCAGCCCGCTGGTCCAGTGGGTAATGGCCGCATCCAGCTCGGCATTGCGCAGCACCCGGCCCGGATTGGTCGCCAGCGCGGCATCGTCGGCCAGGTCGTTGCGGTCGATCGCGCGCATCAGGCGGCGGAAGATCGGATCGCTGTTGCCGGCGATCACCACGAAGCTGCCATCGGCGGTGGGATAGGTGTTGGAAGGGCTGATGCCCGGCAGCGCGCCGCCGGTGCGTTCACGCACCGTGCCGAACATCGCGTGTTCGGGCACCAGGCTTTCCATCAGGTTGAACACGCTTTCCACCAGCGATACGTCCACCACCTGGCCGCCGCCCTGGCCGGTCTTGACCCGCAGCAGCGCCATCAGCGCGCCCATGACCCCGTGCAGCGAGGCCAGCGAGTCGCCCAGGCTGATGCCCACGCGTGCCGGCGGCGTGCTTGGATCACCGGTGGTGTAGCGGATGCCGCCCATCGCCTCGCCGATCGCCCCGAAGCCCGGGCGGTCGCGGTATGGACCATCCTGGCCGTAGCCGGAGATGCGTACCATGATCAGGTCCGGATTCAGCGCGGACAGCACGTCCCAGCCCAGGCCGAGCTTTTCCAGCCCGCCGGGACGGAAATTCTCGATCACCACATCGGCGCTGGCAGCCAGTTGGCGCGCCGCCTCGGCGCCCTCGGCGGACTTCAGGTCCAATGCCACCGACTTCTTGTTGCGCGCCTGCAGCGACCACCACAGCGAGGTGTCGCCATGCAGCTTGCGCCACTTGCGCAGCGGGTCGCCGCCCTCGGGCGATTCGATCTTGATCACTTCGGCGCCGAACTCGGCGAACAGCCGCGCGGCAAACGGCGCCGCGATCAGTGTTCCGAATTCAACAACGCGGATGCCGTGCAATGGACCGGACATCTTCTACCCTCCCAGGACTAGACCGGCAGGGTAGGTCGCAATCATCGGATGACGCCATGCCTTTCTGACGAAAAACCGTTCGCGAAATGCGAACGCCTACGCCTTTGGTCGAAGGTGCTCGACCAGCTGCTGGGCGGCGGTGGACAACGGCCGGTCGCCGCGCCAGACCAGTTTCAGTTCGCGCTGGGCCCAGCCATCGGTCAGCGCTTCCACGTGCAGGTGCATGGCCCGGCCGAACAGCGCGAACACCGGCTCGGGCACCACGCCGATGCCCAGCCCGGCCTGCACGGTGCGGCAGATGGCGTCGAAGCCGGGCACGTGGATGCGCCGCCGCAGCGGCCGGCCGGCATCGCGCGCGGCCATCTGTGAACGGGTGAAGATCGAGCTCTCCGCATGCAGCGCGATCTGGTCGAAGGGCAGCGTATCGGCGAACGCCAGCGGCCCGCTGCCGGCCAGCGGATGGTCCGGCCGCATCAGCATCACCAGCCGGTCGCGGCGGAAGGTCACGGCGGTCAGCTCGCCCAGTTCGCCATCGCCGGAGCACACGCCGATTTCCGCCCAGCCTTCCTGGATGCCGCGCACCACGCCGCCGGTGGGGCGTTCTTCCAGCTCGATGCGCAGGTCTGGATGGGTCAGGAAGAACTGCTCCAGTTCTTCCGGCAGGTAGGCCACGATGGCCGACAGGTTGGCCAGCATGCGGATATGCCCGCGGATGCCGCGACGGTATTCCAGCAGTTCCGATGACAGTGCGGAAGCTGCCAGCAGCATGCGCCGCGCGTGCTGCAGCAGGCTCTCGCCGGCCAGGGTCAGCTGCATTCCGCGCGAGTTGCGGGTGAACAGCGCCACATCCAGTCCGCTCTCCAGGTCATTCAGGCGCCGGCTGGCGGCAGAGGTGGCAATCGCCTCGCGATCGGCCGCACGGGTCAGCGAGCCTTCCTCGGCCACGGCCACGAACAGCCGCAGGGTGGTCAGGCTGATCCGGTCGATGGACATCGGCTGGCTGATGGGGGCGATCCTGCGCTGGGGCGTGAGCGGCATTGTACGGTGCGCCCGCATTGCTCAGCGCTCCCGGGCACGCACTGAATCTGCAAGTGGCGATGGCGCTGAAAGGCTGAAAATAGGACCCCAGACCAGGCGCCTCACATGGATACCGTGCAGTGTTTCTCCTGCGGAACCGCAGGAAGCGTGAATGTCATGACGCATATTCGTCGGCTGGTCCCCGGCCTGCGTCCGGGCGCGATAAGCAACCGACCTTTATCCCAGGCCCCATCTCGAGCCATCGTGCCCGCCGAGATCTCGCAGGAAATGATTGACTGGGGCCGGCAGATCGCCGCGATCCAGCTGATGCGCGCGGCATGCCGGCACCTTCCCGGCCTCACATGGATCGATTGTGCCTGGCGGGCGGGACGGGCGCTGTCCGGCCTACGCCGTGGCCATGTCACGGATGCCCTGCGGTGCGTCCCTGTCGGCCTCGTGCTCAGCGCTTTCAGCGAACAGCTGCTGGATGCCTTGCCTCGGTTGGGTGATACGAGTGAACGGCATGAGGCAGTGATCCTTGTCCTGGCGGCTGTTGCGTGGGCCACCCGGGTGCAGGACGATCCCGGCCCTGCGCCGCTATCTTCCACGCAGCGCGCTCTGTTGGGCTCGCTCAAAGGTGTGCGGCTGCTGTCAGGCGTGTGGAGCGCCATCAGTCATGGCCCGTCGCCGACCCCGCCGGACCCTTGTGGCAACGGGTATTGCATTGCGGCCTCACCGGGCGCTCCCGGCCCCGCCGTGACACGCAACCAGACCACGGGTCTCACCATGGCCGGTCTTCCGGCTGGCCATGGCGTCACCCTGGAACGTGCGCCGGAACGGCCAAGCGGGTGGATGTATGCGGGAGGCAGCGCAGTCTTCCCAGGTGCGTCCGCCAAGCGTTCCGGCGGAAGAGGGGCACCACCGCGACCGGCAAGGCCCAAGGCCGCCGCGCGCCCGGTCAAGCCACGAACCCGCACGGGAATAAAAGTCCGCAGGACCAATACCCTGGACCGGGCCGACGCGAACGAGCGCAGGGGCCCGCAGGCAGGAAACAGCGACCGGTTCCTGATCCGGGGAGCGGCGAGAAACGGCGGGGCGATGGCCGGTCATGCGCAGGCCTCCAATGCGGATAGCGCTCGGGAATCGATGATGGGCCCGTTGTCACACTCTTCGAGCGCGGTCTTCAAGGCTCGCGATCAGGAGGACCGGCGCAGGGCGGAAACGCCGGCAACGTCGACGACGACGGCGACTCCTTTGTTCGGCAGGCGAAAGGAGCTTGGCGCGTCACGCACGGCGCTGCCGATGCCCGCCCCGGCGGTACCCCCAGCCGCTTTCACTTCCGTCGTGGACAGCCCCCGCTGTCTGCGCTTCCATGATGGCCGGAAAATGTGCAGGCAACTACGCGCGCTGCGCGAACAGAGCACGATGACCCGCTATTGCGTCCATCCGCGCGCACGCGAACGCTTCACCAACATGTTCAGTTTCGCGGGGGCGGCGTTGCCTGGCGCAGACGCGAGAACCATCGCCCACCCGATACAGGAGAGGATTCCCAAGGCGCTGCGCACGTCTGCCATCCAGATCATCCGGCGACCCGGGCACCCTTCGCCGACGCTTCCCTCACGACCTGCCGAGGTGGGTCACAACCTTGTCTTTTCCGTCATCACCATCGCGTTGCTTGAAGGTCCCGTCAGTGTGGATCTGCTTGACCACCGCATGTCGCTTCTGCGCAACACCTTCCGTCTCATGGAACATGTGGATATCGGAGGCAGCAGGCACCTGCTGATTGCCTACCTGATTGCCAGTGACCAGGCCAGGGCGCGCGGTGTCGCCGCAGGCGTGCTGGATGTCCAGGTCGATGAGGCAGGGGCGCTGAGTGTCCGGGACGAAAAGCGCGACTGGACCATCGGCGCATCGGACCTCGACGGCTTGGTGGCCGGCCTGCAGGATGTCAGTGGACTGGACTACGATCCCGGCCCGGAGCACCGGGGCGATGCCCTTCCTGGAGCTCAGCGCGGAACAATCCCGGAACCGGCGGGCAATCTCTGGGTCACCGAAGAAGAGCAGCTGTCCTGGATGCCGCCGCACGACCGGCTTCCCCACGAACGCACGCTCAGCTTCATCAATCCGGTGGTGATACCCCCGAGCGCGCAGCATGCTGCGGTGGAGCTCTACGCCAACAGCTTCACCCTCACCGGGGACTGTCTGCTTTACGCAGACGAAAAACGGATACCGGGCGTCCTGCGCCTGGGGTGTCCCACGTCCCATCAGGCTGGCGGCGCGATACTTCACTGCCCAACTTCGCCCGATGAGGCG
This sequence comes from Stenotrophomonas sp. Bg11-02, assembly GCF_002836635.1. Lineage (NCBI taxonomy): Bacteria > Pseudomonadati > Pseudomonadota > Gammaproteobacteria > Lysobacterales > Lysobacteraceae > Stenotrophomonas > Stenotrophomonas sp. Bg11-02. Next base: position 26,350 of record NZ_PJAY01000053.1, on the reverse strand, counting down.
TTCGCCAGACGGTTCGGCCTACAGGCGGGCTATGCGTACAACCTTGAAGCCTTGGCCGATCAACTGGAAGCGCGAGGCATGGTGAGGGTGCCGGGTCCGGACATCGAAGCGGGCTCAAGACGCCCTGTCGAAACGTCCACCGCTCCGGATGACCTCGAAGATCCTTCGCCCGGACCTGCAATGTGTCCTGCGTGCTTCACGTTCGAACAGGGTGTGCTGCGCTATGCCGATCCACATGGCCAGCAGGGCGCGCTGGTCTTCGACAGGGCGCCTGAGCATCAGGAACGCTATGTGCTGGGCGACATGGAACGTCCGCAGGACCGCGCGTTCGCCTACGAAAATGGATTTGATCGTCTGCGTCGCTATACCGAGGAGGAAATCGTCATGTGGCTTGCCGGCGAGGGCTATGAGCGGGTCGATGGCAGCTAGCCCACTGTCGCGTCCTGCGCCACGCCGTGTCCCGGGAGCCTCGGTTTCGCGGTCCGATGCCGGAACCCATCGCGGCCCTCCCGTGCTTCGGTGTAACTTGGTCACATCCGCGCCGGGGCCCCGTCCTTGTCGCATGACCATCAGCAAGGGGAAGCAAGGAAGATGTCCAGAAACCACCTGAAACTGGCCGGGGTGTTGGCCAGTGTCCTGTGTGCTGCATGCAGTGCGCCACCTTCGGGAACCGAAGGCTCGGCCAGCGGGCGCCACTACGGGCAGATCGAATTCAAACCCTGCACGCTGACCGGCGCAGTCGCCGCGGCGAATGTCGAAGCGCTGTGCGGCACCTTCAGCGTGCCCGAAAACCCCGCCGCGCCGGAGGGCCGGAAGATCGACCTGCGCATTGCCTGGCTGGATGCGGACAAGGCGGCCAGCGGCCTGCCGGATCCGGTGTTCTTCCTGGCCGGTGGTCCTGGCCAGGCAGCCAGCGACGTGGCGCTGCCGGTCAGCACCGCGCTGCGCCAGGTGCGCAAACAGCGCGACATCTTCCTGATCGACCAGCGCGGCACCGGCGGCTCCAACCCGCTGAGCTGCCTCGGCGCGGACGGCAAGGAACTGCCGATGGACGAGCACGCCGATCCCACCGAAGCGTACATCCAGGGCTACGCCGCGCAGTGCGCCACGTCGCTGGAAGGCCGTGCGGATCCGCGTTTCTACACCACCTCGCAGGCCATCGATGACCTGGACGCGGTGCGCAAGGCACTCGGTGCCGGGCAGCTCAACCTGGTGGGCGGCTCCTACGGCACCCGCGTCGCCCAGCGCTATGCCGCGCGCTATCCGCAGCACGTGCGCAGCATGGTGATCGACGGCGTGGTGCCCAACGACCTGGTGGTCGGTGGTGACTTCGCCAATACCTTCGAGGACGCGATCATCCTGCAGTCCGCGCAGTGCATCAAGGACGCGGCCTGCGCCAAGCGCTTCCCCGTCAACACCCGTACCCAGCTGCGCAGCGTGCTGGACACCCTGGCCGCCGCGCCGGTGACGGTCGACTACCGCGACCCGGCCACCGCCGAGGCCCGCCAGGACGTGCTGAAGCCGGACAGCGTGCTCGGCCTGATCTTCGCCTTCTCCTACATTCCCGAACTGTCCTCGCTGCTGCCGGTGGTGCTCGACGAAGCCGCGCAGGGGCGCTACGGTCCGCTCGCGGCGCTGACCCGCAACGCCTCGCGCGCGATGGACCTGCAGATCAGCCGGGGCATGCAGTGGTCGGTGATCTGCAGCGAGGACGCATCGCGCTTCCAGCCGGCGCCGCAGAGCGATCGCCTGCTGGGTCCGAACGTGGCGCAGATGTTCTTCGCTGCCTGCGCTGTGTGGCCACATGACAAGGCCGCCGCCGACGCCGCCACGCCGTTCAAGAGCGACCTGCCGGTGCTGCTGCTGTCCGGCGAGCTGGATCCGGTCACCCCGCCGCGCTACGCCGAGCAGGTGCTCAAGGGCCTGCCCAACGGTCGCCACATCGTCGCCCGCGGGCAGGGCCACGGCAGTATCAACGCCGGCTGCATGCCGCGCGTGCTGGGCCAGTACATCGACACCGCAGACGCCAAGGCAGTGGATGCCAGCTGCCTGGATTCGCTGAGCCACGTGCCGGCGTTCACCTCGTTCAACGGATGGGAACCATGATCGTCGCAGAGGGCCTGCACAAGGCATTCCACACCAAGACCGGCCGCATCCAGGCGGTGCAGGACGTCAGCTTCCGTGCCGAAGACGGGCGCATCACCGGGCTGCTTGGACCGAACGGCGCCGGCAAGACCACCACCCTGCGCATGCTGTACACGCTGATGAGCCCGGACCAGGGCCGGGTCACCGTGGATGGCATCGATGCCAATGTCGACGCCACGGGAGTGCGCCGCCGGCTGGGCGTGCTGCCCGACGCGCGGGGGGTCTACAAGCGGCTCACCGCGCGCGAGAACATCGCCTACTTCGGTGAGCTGCACGGGCTGGACGCGGGCACCATCGCCCAGCGCACCGAATCGCTGTCGCGGGCGCTGGACATGGGCGACATCCTGGACCGTCAGACCGATGGCTTTTCGCAGGGCCAGCGCACCAAGACCGCGATTGCCCGCGCGCTGGTGCATGACCCGCGCAACGTGATCCTGGACGAACCGACCAATGGCCTGGACGTGATGACCACCCGCGCGATGCGCCGGTTCCTGCATGGCCTGCGCGACGAAGGCCGCTGCGTGATCTTCTCCAGCCACATCATGCAGGAGGTGGCCGCGCTGTGTGACCACATCGTGATCGTCGCCAAGGGCACGGTGATGGCTGCCGGCAGCGCCGATGAACTGCGCGAACAAGCGGGCCAGAGCAACCTCGAGGACGCCTTCGTCAAACTGATCGGCACCGAAGAGGGCCTGCACGCATGAGCATCATGTCCACGTTGTTCACGGTGATGCGCAAGGAACTGCGCGACCTCTCGCGTGACCGCCGCACCCTGGCCCTGACCCTGCTGATGGGCCCGCTGCTGTATCCGATCCTGATCCTCGGCATGGGCAAGCTGGCCGAAAGCCGGGTCAAGTCCCAGATCGAGCAGCCGCTGGAAATCCCGACGATCGGCGCGCAGAACGCACCCAACCTGGTGCGGTTCCTGGCCGCGCAGGGCCTCAACGCGACCGCTGCCCCGAAGGACCTCAACGAGGCGATCAGTGACCAGCGCATCGATGTGGCGCTGCGGATCAGCGAGTCGTTCGACGAACACTGGCGCGATGGCCGGCCGGCCTTGGTGGAGATCCTGCAGGACAGCACCCGACGCGCCGCCGACGTGCCCACCGCACGTCTCAAGGCAGCGCTGCAGACCTACAACGGCCAGGTCGGTTCGTTGCGGTTGATGGCACGCGGCATCGACGCGCAGGTCGCCCGCCCGCTGGACGTGGCGACCCAGGACCTGGCATCGGCCGAGGCCAAGCAGGGCATGATGCTGTCGATGCTGCTGCCGCTGCTGCTGACCATCACCTCGTTCCTGGGCGGCGCCTACCTGGTGATGGACACCACCGCCGGCGAGCGCGAACGGCAGTCGCTGGAGCCGTTGCTGGCCACCCCGGCCAAGCGCAGCGCCATCGTCAGCGGCAAGATCGCCGCCGCCTGCGTGGTGGGTATCGCCTCGCTGGTGCTGACCCTGGTGGCGTTCAAGCTCAGCGCGCAGCTGTCCGACAGCAGCGTTGGCCGCCAGCTCAACATGGGGCTGGGTTCGATGCTGCAGATGCTGCTGGTGATGCTGCCGATGCTGTTGATCGGCACTTCGCTGCTGACCTTCCTGTCGGCCGCGTCCAAGAGCATGAAGGAAGCCCAGAGCCACATGACCTGGCTGATGCTGCTGCCGATGCTGCCCAGCTACGCGCTGCTGGTGTATCCGCTGAAGAGCGTGGTGTGGCAGTACGCCATCCCGTTCCTGTCGCAGAACCAGATGCTGCTGAAGGTGATCCGCCACGAGCACATCAGCCCGACCATCTGGGTGATCTACCTCGGCGCCAACCTCGGCCTGGCCGCCCTGCTGTGGTTCGCCGCGATCCACCGCTACCGCCAGGAACGCCTCGCGATCTCCGGCTGAGCAAAAAGGGGACGGAGGGGATTAAGTCGTTTTCGACTCGCCTCTCGGTCCCCTCATCGCGATTCGCTGCCTGGCTTGCGCGGGCGGCCCCGTGGCGGTGCCGCTACGGGGCGCCCCAGGGTTTCAGCCAGCATTTCCAGGAACCGCGCACTGTCCAGCGGGCACTGCGCCCTGCCATGTTCGCGGATTGCCGGGGCCTCCGCGCTGGCCCGACGATGATCGCGCAGGAACGCCCGGTAGCCGACACGGCGTTGCGCGGGGGTGCCACCGAGCATCAGCAGCGCGGGATGCGGGGTCAGCAACGGGTCACGGCGCAGGCCCAGATTGCCGTGCACGCTGGACCACGCAGCCTGTTCGGGGGAGGCCACCAGGCCGGCGCGCACCGGATTGAGTTCGATGTAGCGGTAGACCGCCAGCAGGTAGGCGTCGTTGTCGATCATGCTGGAATGAAAGCGACCCTGCCAAAGCGGGCCGGATCGACCGTGTCGCTGGTTGAACGCCTGCACGTAGCCCGTACCGAGCGCCCGCATCGCATGGGCCAGGCCACCGGTGGTCTTCGGCGTAGCCAGCAGATGCACATGGTTGTCCATCAGCACATACGCGTGCAGCGCAACGTCATGCTTGACGAAGGCCTTGTGCATCACGCGCAGGAAATGGTCGCGGTCCAGATCGTCGGCGAATATCGCGCCCTTGTTGACGCCGCGCTGGACGACGTGGAACGGCAGACCTGGCACCAGCAGGCGGGCATGGCGGGGCATGGCGCGGGCTTCCATGTTGGGTGGAAGCCCAGCCTGCGGGGCGAGGACGCGCGGTGTTATCAGGCCACGTCGTGCCACGCTGTGGCAGCAAGGCACGAAGTGGGGGAAACGAGGGGATTACGACTTAATCCCCTCCGTCCCCTTTTTTCAGCCGCCGGGGCTGAAGGCCAGCGTGCGGCGGGTGGTGACCGGTGCGGCGACCGGTTCGAAGCGCCAGCGCTTCACGGCGGCCAGGGCTTCGCGGTCGAAGGTGCGGGCCGGGGTGGCGCGCAGCACGCGGGCGCTGGTGACCGAGCCGTCGGTGCCGACGGTGATCTCCACCAGCACTTCGCCGGAGGTATTGGAACGCAGCGCGTCGGCCGGGTAGCGCGGGGCCGGCGTGCTGACCGGACGCAGGGTGGGCGCTGCGGTCTGGCGTGCGGCGGCAGCGGCGGCGGCCTGTGCGGCGGCCTGCTGCTGGCGCTGTTCGGCTTCACGGCGGGCGGCGGCCTGGCGTTCGGCATCCTGCGCGGCCGGCGCGGGTGCGGCGGCCGCCGGGGTGGCAGCGGCCTGCTGCGAGGCGATCTGCTGCGCCGCGGCGGCTTCGCGGGTGCGCTGCTCGGCCAGCTTCTGCTGTTCGGCCAACTGCTTGGTCTTGGCCTCGGCTTCGCGCTTGACCCGCTCGGTTTCTTCGGTGGTGCGCAGCGCGGCCACTTCCACGCCACGGGTGATGCCCTGCTTCAGGCGCGGCAATGCCGGCGCCTTCGGGTCCACTTTCTCGATCAGCGCGATCAGCCGCTGGCCTTCCTCGAAGTCCTCGCGCGCCATGTTCTGTTCGGCGGCGATCAGCGTGTACGGCAGCAGGTCGGTCAGCGCGCTTTTCACCGACGCATCGTCCGGGGTCTTGTCGCGCAGCGCCAGGTAGTACTCGATCGCATTGTCGCCGGCGGGGGCGTACATGCGGTTGTCGCGCAGTGCCTGGCTGGCCGCTTCGCGCAGTTCCTCGCTGCCCATCGCCTGCACCTTGCTGGACACGGCCGGTTCGGCGGCGGGCGCGGTGGCGGCAGGCGCGGCGGCGGCGGGCTTGGCATCGGTGGCGGGTGCGGCGGTCTCGTCCTTGCCTGAACAGGCGGCGAGGCCAATCAGCAGGACGGCAGGCGCCAGCAGGCGCGCACGAACAACGACGGATTTCCTGGCGTACGACATCCTGTTTCCCCCTTTGAAACGACGATACGAAAGACCTGGCAATGGTCCCAGGCACGAGCCTGCGGCGTTTCCCGACGCCGCAGGCAGATACTGTCAGCTGTGCAATCTAGCATCCCCCGGGGGGGAAGGGCAGGGGCGGATAAGCCACCCCTGCCACCAGGTCAGTGAGCATCCCGCGTACCGCTGCTGCCGCCGCCCATCAGCTTGTCGGTCCAGGCGATGCCGATCGCCGACAGGATGAATACGGCATGGATGATGGTCTGCCACAACACTCCGGTGGAGGTCAGCGTGGCGCACTTGGCGGCGCCGGCATTGGCGGCCGAGGCGGCAGCGTTCATCAGTTCCGGCGGGCACAGCGGCAGGCCGTCCAGCGCGCCGGCGGCGATGAAGGTCTTCAGCAGATGGATCGAGGAGATGCCGATGATCGACAGCGCCAGCTTCACCTTCAGCACGCTGGCGTTGACGTGGCTCAGCCATTCCGGCTGGTCCGGGTGGCCTTCCAGGCGCAGGCGCGAGACGAAGGTTTCATAGCCGCCCACGATCACCATCACCAGCAGGTTGGAGATCATCACCACGTCGATCAGCCCCAGCACGATCAGCATGATCTGCTGCTCGCCCAGGTTGCTGGCATCCATGATCAGGTGCCACAGCTCCTTGCCGAACAGGTAGACGTAGACACCCTGGGCGACGATCAGGCCCAGGTACAGCGGCAGCTGCAGCCAGCGTGAGGCGAAGATCAGGGTGGACAGGGGATTGGGGCTGTGCTGAGGGGTCATGGACGGCATGCTGCGTTGCAGGAAAGGGCGCAGAGTACTGGTCCAATGAGACAGTGCCAAGCGGGTCCACCTACTACACTCGCAGCACATCCCCGATGAGTGACCCGCCATGATCGATCTGTATTACTGGCCCACCCCGAACGGCCACAAGGTGACCTTGTTCCTGGAAGAAGCCGGGCTTGAGTACCGCATCCATCCGGTCAACATCGGCACCGGCGACCAGTTCAAGCCGGAATTCCTCGCCATCTCGCCCAATAACAAGATGCCGGCGATCCTCGACCCGACTCCGGCCGGTGGTGGCGCGCCGCTGAGCGTGTTCGAGTCCGGCGCGATCCTGCTGTACCTGGCCGAAAAGACCGGCAGCTTCCTGTCCCGCGACCCCCGCGAGCGCGTGGAAACCCTGGAATGGCTGTTCTGGCAGATGGCCGGGCTGGGCCCGATGAGCGGGCAGATGGGCCATTTCAACGTGTATGCGCCGGAGAAGATTCCGTATGCCATCGAACGCTATGGCAACGAAGTCAGCCGCCTGCACGGGGTGATGGACAAGCGCCTGGCCGAGCACGAATGGCTGGCCGGCAGCGCGTACAGCATCGCCGACATGGCCAGCTATCCGTGGATCGGGGCTTACGACAAACTGCCGCCGGACTTCGCCGCCTTCCCGAACCTGCAGCGCTGGCACCAGGCGATCGCCGCGCGGCCGGCCACCCAACGTGCGTACGCGCTGCGCCAGCAGGTCAATCCGGATGCCGGCAAGCCGCTCAGCGATGAAGAACGCAAGCACCTGTTCGGCAAGCGCTGAAGCCGGACCACGCCCGGTGCTTCCACGCATGCGGCGGCGCCGGGTTAGGATTGGGGCAGCCGTATACCGGAACCTTTCATGCGCCACCTGTTCGCTGCCCTTGCCCTGATGCTCGTTACCGCCACCACCGCCCACGCTGAAAAACTCACCCTGGAAGCCATCACCGGCTCGTTGCCGCTGTCCGGCCCGACGTTGATGAAGCCCAAGGTGGCGCCCGATGGATCGCAGGTCAGCTTCCTGCGCGGCAAGGACAGCGACCGCAACCAGCTGGACCTGTGGACCTACGATATCGCCAGCGCGCAGACCCGCCTGCTGGTGGATTCCAAGGTCGTCCTGCCCGGCACCGAAACGCTGAGCGATGAAGAAAAGGCACGCCGCGAGCGCCAGCGCATCGCGGCCATGACCGGCATCGTGGATTACCAGTGGTCGCCCGATGCGCGCAGCCTGCTGTTCCCGCTTGGTGGCGAACTGTATCTGTACGACCTGGGCAAGCAGGGCACCGCCGCCGTGCGCCAGCTGACCCACGGCGAGGGCTTCGCCACCGATGCCAAGCTGTCCCCGCGCGGTGGATTCGTCAGCTTCATCCGCGCCCGCAACCTGTGGGTGATCGACCTGGCCAGCGGCCAGCAGCGCCAGCTGACCGGCGACGGCAGCGCGACCATCGGCAACGGCGTGGCCGAGTTCGTGGCCGATGAGGAAATGGATCGCCACACCGGTTACTGGTGGGCGCCGGACGATTCGGCGATCGCCTTTGCCCGCATCGACGAAAGCCCGGTGCCGGTGCAGAAGCGCTACGAGGTCTACCCCGACCGCACCGATGTCATCGAACAGCGTTACCCGGCCGCCGGCGATGCCAACGTGCGCGTGCAGCTGGGCGTGATCGCCCCGGCGCTGGACGCACAGCCGCGCTGGATCGACCTCGGCAAGGAGGCGGACATCTACCTGGCGCGCGTGGACTGGCGCGATCCGCAGCACCTCAGCTTCCAGCGCCAGAGCCGTGACCAGCGCCAGCTGGAGCTGGTGGAAACCACGTTGGCCGACGGCCGCCAGCGCGTGCTCGCCCGTGAGACCAGCAAGACGTGGGTGCCGCTGCACAACAGCCTGCGTTTCCTCGATGACGGCAGCCTGCTGTGGTCGTCCGAACGCACCGGCTTCGAACACCTGTACCGCATCGACAAGGCAGGCAAGGCGCACGCGCTGACCACCGGCGCGTGGCCGGTGGATGAGCTGCTGGCCGTGGATGAAAAGGCCGGGCTGGTGTTCTTCCGCGCGGGCATGGAATCGGCGCGCGAGAGCCACATCTACAGCGTGCCGCTGCAAGGTGGCGCGCCCAGGAAACTGTCGCCGTCCGCGGGCATGCACACGGCCAGCTTCGCACGCAACGCCAGCGTCTACGTGGACAGCTGGTCGAACACCGGCACGCCGCCGCAGATCGAACTGTTCCGCGCCAACGGCGAGAAGATCGCCACCCTGGTGGAGAACAACCTGGCCGATCCGGCGCATCCCTATGCGCGCTACCGGGACGCACAGCTGCCGGTGGAATTCGGCACGCTGACCGCCGCCGATGGCCGCACGCCACTGAATTACAGCGTGATCAAGCCGGCCGGCTTCGATGCCGCCAAGCGCTATCCGGTGGCGGTGTACGTGTACGGCGGTCCCGCTTCGCAGACCGTCACCAACGCCTGGCCGGGTCGCGGCGACCATCTGTTCAACCAGTACCTGGCGCAGCAGGGCTACGTGGTGTTTTCGCTGGACAACCGCGGCACCCCGCGCCGTGGCCGCGACTTCGGCGGTGCGTTGTATGGCAAGCAGGGCACGGTGGAAGTGGCCGACCAGCTGCGTGGCGTGGAGTGGCTGCAGAAGCAGCCGTGGGTGGACCCGGCGCGGATCGGTGTGCAGGGTTGGTCGAACGGCGGCTACATGACCCTGATGCTGCTGGCCAAGGCGTCCAACCGCTATGCCTGCGGCGTGGCCGGTGCACCGGTCACCGACTGGGGCCTGTATGACACTCACTACACCGAACGCTACATGGACCTGCCGGGGCGCAACGAAGCCGGGTACACCGAAGCACGCGTGCTGACCCATATCGATGGCCTGCGTTCGCGCCTGCTGCTGATCCACGGCATGGCCGATGACAACGTGCTGTTCAGCAATTCCACGGTGCTGATGAGCGCGCTGCAGAAGCGCGGCCAGCCGTTCGAACTGATGACCTACCCGGGCGCCAAGCACGGCTTGTCCGGTGCCGACGCGTTGCACCGTTATCGCATTGCAGAGGATTTCCTCGGCCGCTGCCTGAAGCCCTGATCGCCCGGCATGAGCTGCCGCCCGCCCCCGTGACCTCCGGCGCATTGCCGCTTCCGCCATGAATGCGTAGGGTGCTGGCATTGCCCGCATCCTGGAGTGTGTGATGAAGCCGCTTGTCCTTGCCATTGCCCTCGCGTTGGGTGCCGCCCCGCTGCTGTCCACCGCTCCGGCCCATGCGGCCCCGGCCGCCGCTTCCAAGAAGCCCGCCGCGGCCCCGGCCTGGGTGGCGCGCAGCAACCAGCTGGCGCAGATCCTGCTGGATGCGCAGGGTCCGTTCCAGCCGGAGAGCACCGGCTTCTTCGGCGTACCCGGCTACGACGACAAGGTCGCCGACCTCGGCCCGGACAACGCCAAGCGCTATCGCGCGGCGATGACCCAGGCGCGCGGTGAACTGCAGGCAAAGCTGGCCAGCGAGAAGGACCCCAACGTCCGCCAGGACCTGGAGATCATGATCGGTGCGGCGAGCGAGAGCATCGAAGGCAGCACGCTGGGCGAGCAGTACTTCCTGCCGTGGAGCGACGCCCCGCAGACCATCTTCAGCGGTCTGAACCTGCTGCTGTCCGACCAGGTGCCGGCCGAGCGCCGCGCCAAGGCGGTCGATCGCCTGAAGGCCTACGCCGGCCTGCAGCCGGGCGGTACGCCGCTGACCACGCTGGCCCGCCAGCGTTACGAAGAACGGCTGTCCAACAGTGCGCTGCTGCAGCCGACGAAGATCGAAGTGCAGCAGTCGCTGGACAACGTGGAGACCTACATCAGCGGCATCGAATCGCTGCTGCAGAAGTACAAGGTCGCCGGTGCCGACGAGGCGATGAAGACCCTCGCCGGGCAGCTGAAGGACTACGCGGCATGGACGCGCAGCACGGTGCTGCCGAAGGCGCGCGAAGACACCCGCCTGCCCGCGCCGGTGTATGCCTACCAGCTCAAGCAGGTCGGCATCGACATCGACCCGAAGCTGCTGATGCAGCGCGCCCAGCTGGAGTTCATGGAAACCCGTTCGGCGATGCGCCAGCTGGCGCCGCTGGTGGTGCAGGCCAAGGGCCTGAAGGTCAGCGACCCGACCGATCCGGTCGCGGTGATCCGCGCGCTGAAGAAGGAAACCATCGCCAACGACCAGCTGGAAGGCCATTACCGCAAGGTCATCGATGCGATCGATCCGCTGATCCACGAACACCAGATCGTCGATGTGCCGCAGCGCGCGATGCAGATGCGGCTGGGTTCGGCTGCGGAAAGCGCGGCCAGCCCGGCCCCGCATTTCCTGCCGGCACCGCTGGTCAACAATACCGGGCAGCAGGGCACCTTCGTGCTGCCGCTGGGCAACCCGGCGGCCGGGGAAGGCGCGCAGTACGATGATTTCAACTTCGGTTCCGCCGCCTGGACGCTGAGCGCGCACGAAGGCCGTCCCGGCCACGAGCTGCAGTTCACCGCGATGGTCGAGCGCGGTGTCTCGTTGGCGCGCACGATGTTCGCGTTCAATTCGGTCAACGTCGAAGGCTGGGCGCTGTATGCCGAAGCGGAAATGGTGCCCTACGAACCGCTGGACGGCCAGCTGATCGCGCTGCAGTTCCGCCTGCTGCGCGCCGCGCGCGCGATGCTGGACCCGATGCTCAACCTGGGCCTGATCGAACGCGCCGACGCCGAGCGCGTGCTGATCGACGAAGTGAGCCTGTCCAAGGCGATGGCCACCCAGGAACTGGACCGCTACACCGTGCGCATGCCCGGCCAGGCCGGCAGTTACTTTTACGGCTACACCCGCATCCTGGAACTGCGCATGCAGACCGAGCTGGCGCTGGGCACGAAGTTCGACCGCAAGGCCTTCAACAACTTCCTGCTGGACCAGGGCCTGCTGCCGCCGGACCAGCTGGCCAAGGCGGTCAACGAAGTCTTCATCCCGAAATACCGCTGACCCACTAAAAAGGGGACGGAGGGGATTAAGTCGTTTCTGGCCCGTTTACGGCTGAAGACGACTTAATCCCCTCCGTCCCCTTTTTTGTTCAACGTGCAGGGATCTGTTGGGCCGGCAGGCGCGGGACGGGCGCCGGGTTGGGCACCCAGATCGCCACGCCGGCCGCCTTGCGCTGGGTCGTCGGAATGCCAATGCCCACGCCACCGCCGACGCGCGAACCGTAGCTGCCGGCACCCACCGACATGCCCACCGGCGAGCCGCTGGAGCCCACGCCCATCAGGATCACGCCGTTGGCGCCGAGCGCGGCGGCATCGCGCTTGAGGCGGGCCACGGCCGCATCGGTCTGGCCCTGCGTGCCGAAGCCCACCGCACTGGACGATTCCAGCTGGGCGATCTCCACCGAACCGGCCGGCGGGGTGGAATACACCTGCACCTGGGCAGGGTCGATGGGGGCGCGGGCCTGGCCCAGCATCACCCGCGAAGTGCTGGCACAGCCGGCTACCAGCAGCAGCACGGCGGCAGCGGCGGTCCAGCGGAATGTCGTGGTGGTCATCTTCATGGCTCGAACCCCTGTAGGTAGGCAGCGGATCATCGGTCCATCGATCTGAATCGGCCCCAACGCCGGGGCCCTGCAGGCACGCTAGCACCGCAGCGGTGAGCGCGGCGGCAAGCCCATGCGGGCCTATCCGACGCCCACGCGAACGGCTATGGTGGGCCCCAATCCATCGGCGAGGAGGGCGTATGGGACTGATCAGTCTGTTGTGGGGCATCGTGGCACTGGTATGGATGGTGGTCGCGCTGGTGCCGCTGCTCGGCTGGGGCAACTGGTTCCTGATCCCGTTCGCCGCAGTGGGTGCGTTGATCGCAGCGATCGGCATCCTGTTCACCCATCCCAGCAAGCGTGGCCGGGCCTGGACCGGGCTGATCCTCAACGGCATCGTCATCGTGGTCGGCATCTTCCGCCTGGGGCTGGGCGGCGGCATCGTCTGAGGCTGCGGTGCGACCCTCGGTCGCAGGTGCGCAGGGAGGGCAGGGTGGCGGGCGTACAATGACCAGCCCGAGGGCCGCCCGGCCCTGCCCAGCGCCAGATCGGCGCCCAACGCCCCCGACGCCCAATGATCATCCGCCCACGTCCGCACGGCTGGCAGCTGCTGTACATCCTGCGGGGCTCCATCGTTCCGGCGGTGGCGCCCAAGGTGCTGGCGATCCTGCTGTTGGCCATCGTCGTGTCGGCGGTGGTGGAACTGGGCAACGTGCCGGGCATCGAACGGGTGTCTTCCGCGCCGTTCGCGCTGCTTGGCCTGGTGCTGTCGATCTTCCTCAGTTTCCGCAACAACGCCTGCCATGAACGCTGGTGGGAAGGCCGCAAGCTGTGGGGCCAGCTCATTTTCGAGTCGCGCTCGCTGGCCCGCCAGGTGCAGCAGCTGCTGCCCGACGATGCGCCACGCCGCACGCGTATCGGCCATCTCGCCATTGCCTTCGCGCACGGCCTGGCCGCGCGCCTGCGCGGCGCGGACGAAGCGCAGGCGGTACGCCAATGGCTGGATGCCGACCAGCGCGTGCTGCTGCATGACCGCCGCAACACCCTGGACGCGCTGCTGTCGATGATCGCCGCCGAGCTGGCCGTACCGCTGCACGCCGGCCGCCTGTCGCCGATCCTCTATGCCCAGCTGGAAGAGCGCCTGCATGCGCTGTCATCCATCCAGGCCGGCTGCGAGCGCATCCTCGCCACCCCACTGCCGTTCGCCTACACCCTGTTGCTGCACCGCTGCGCGTGGCTGTTCTGCGTGCTGCTGCCGTTCGGCCTGGCCAGTTCGCTGGGCTGGGCCACGCCGGTGCTGTCGGCGGTGCTGGCGTATGCCTTCTTCGGCCTGGACCAGCTGGGCGAAGAGATGGAAGACCCCTTCGGTACCGAGCCCAACGACCTGCCGCTGGATGCGATGGTGCGTACCGTTGAAATCGACCAGCTGGACGCGCTCGGCCAGCGCCCGCTACCCGACCCCCTGCTGCCGCGCGACTATCGCCTGCAGTGACCTGATGCCTTGACGGAGCCCCCCATGTCGCACCCCCTGTACCGCCCCCGCCGCATGCGCCGCGATGATTTTTCGCGCCGGATGATGCGCGAAAACACGCTGACCGTGGACGACCTGATCCATCCGGTGTTCGTGCATGAGCATGCCGGCCGCACCGCGATCCCGTCGATGCCGGGCGTGGAGCGCCTGTCCATCGAAGAACTGCTGAAAGTCGGTGAAGCGGCGGTGGAGCTGGGCATCCCGGTGCTCGACATCTTCCCGGTGATCGATCCGGCATTGAAGTCGCTGGACGCCGAAGCCGCATGGGCCGATGACGGGCTGGCGCAGCGTGCCGTGCGCGCATTGAAAGAACGCTTCCCGACGCTGGGGGTGATGACCGACGTGGCGTTGGATCCCTACACCACCCACGGCCAGGACGGCATCATCGATGACAGTGGCTACGTGCTCAACGACATCACCGTGGCAGCACTGGTGAAGCAGTCGGTGTCGCATGCGCGGGCCGGCGTGGATGTCATTTCGCCGTCGGACATGATGGACGGGCGCATCGGCGCCATCCGCCGTGGGCTAGACGAAGCCGGCTTCATCAACACCCGCATCATGGCCTACTCGGCCAAGTACGCATCGGCTTTCTACGGTCCGTTCCGCGACGCGGTGGGCAGCGCCGGCAGCCTCGGCAAGGCCGACAAGAAGACCTACCAGATGGATCCGGCCAACGGTGACGAGGCCCTGCGCGAGATCGCACTGGACCTGGAAGAAGGCGCGGACATGGTGATGGTCAAGCCGGGCATGCCGTACCTGGACGTGGTGCGGCGGGTCAAGGAAACCTTTGGCGTGCCGACCTTCGCCTACCAGGTGAGTGGCGAGTACGCGATGCTGAAGGCGGCCGCGGCCAATGGCTGGCTGGACGAACGTGCCTGCGTGATGGAATCGCTGATGTGCTTCAAGCGCGCCGGCGCCGATGGCGTGCTGACCTATTTCGCGCCGCAGGTGGCGCGCTGGCTGCACGAGCGCTGACAATAGCGGCTTCTGCACGAGGAGGATGGAACGATGGAGATCCTGGGCGTTGGCCACTGGATGATCTGGATCATCGGGGTGGTGGTGTTCGGCGCGCTGATCGTCTGGCTGGCGCTGGCGTCGTTCCGCGAAAAACGGCGTGCACCGGAACTGCCGTCGGCCGCCGCCCGCGTATCGCGCGAGCTGCAGCTGCCCGAAGCGGTGCAGGCCGAACTGGCCGTGTTGAACCGGCGCAAGGACGAGGGCCGCATCAGCGAAGCAGAGTACGAACAGGCCCGCGCCAGCCTGCTGGACCGGTAGCGACGGCCGCTGGCCGTCTGCCCTTGGCACTGGTGGGTGACGACCGTTGGTCGTCACGCTTCCCCATCAGCTGCCACACCCGGCCACCGCCACCGTGCGTGGCGCCATCATCCGGTACACATCGCTACCACCCGCGCGTGGCGCGCGTGCGCTGCTGCTCACCAGCAACAGTTCACCCGGCCTGGCCGCATCGACCACCGCTGCACGGGTCATCCCATCGGCCGTATTGAACGACAACGCCACCGACTGCAACGCCGCCGCGGACCACGCGCAGTCGCTGCGCCACAGCTGGGCCGTGCCCTCGCCGGCACGCGTGAACACCACTGCACCGTCGTTGCCCAACCAATCGCCGTCGGTCTCGTCGGCCGCGCTGTTCAGTGCCTCCAGCGCAACCGCCTGGCCGCGCTTTCCATCGCTTATGGTCGCCAGATGCAGGTCCCAACCGCGCCCCTTGCCGGCCTGCCGCGCGAACAGCAACCGCTGCCCGTCCGCACTCAAGGCCGCACCGCGCTCCGCCGTGAGCAACGCGCCCTCCTGCCAGCGCTCCGCTGCGCCGAAGCGACCGTCCGCATCGATGGCCACCCGGTACAGCGCCATCGTCCCAGCGCGGTTGGAGGCGAACAGCAGCCAGCGCCCGTCGTGGCTGAAGTACGGGTCCAGGTCATCGGCCGTGCTGTTCAAAGGCAGCGGCTGCGGCGCCTGCCAGCGGCCTTCGCGCAGCTCGGCCTGCCACAGGTCCCAGCCACCGCTGCCGCCGACGCGGTCACTGGCGAAGACGATGCGCTGGCCATCCGGGCGGAGGCTGGCGCGGCCTTCCCCGGCCTTGGTCGAGACCACGCCCATGCCTTCGATGCCGAACTCATTCAACGCCATCGCCACGGGGGCGCAGAGTAAACTGGCGGCCACAACCAGCAGGGGCAGGGCAGATCGCATCGTCCAGGTCCAGGCAGTACAGGGAGGCCCAGTGTAGGGCGTCCCCTTCGAACCATCCGAGGATTCCATGACCGATCGCTACGCTGTCTTTGGCCACCCCATCGCCCACTCCCTGTCGCCGGACATCCACGCCGCATTCGGCCGGCAGGAAGGCATCGCGGTGGACTACCGTGCCATCGACGCCGCGCCGGACGGCTTCCTTGCCGCGCTGGAAGCGTTCGCTGCCGAAGGCGGGCGTGGCGCCAATGTCACCCTTCCACACAAGGAAGCGGCCTTCGCGGTGTGCACCACGCGCACCGCGCGCGCCACCCGTGCCGGCTCGGTCAACACGCTGCTGCGCAAGGGCGATCGCTGGCACGGCGACACCACCGATGGTGCCGGGCTGGTGCGTGACCTCACCGACCGCCACGGCCAGGACCTGCGCGGCCGCCGCGTACTGCTGCTGGGTGCCGGCGGTTCGGCACGCTCGGTGGCGCCCTCGCTGCTGGATGCCGGCATCCGGGAACTGGTGGTGGTCAACCGCACGCCGGAACGCGCCGATGAACTGATCGATGCGATGGGCGAGCCGGGCCGTGCGCTGAGCCGCTACTGGGACGACCTGCACGACCTGGGCGACTTCGAACTGATCGTCAACGCGACCTCGGCCGGCCGTGACCCCAGTGCGTCCTTCAAGCTGCCGCTGTCGCTGGTCAACAGCATGACCACCGCGGTGGACCTGAACTACGGTGATGCGGCGATCGCCTTCCTGGCGTGGGCGCGTTCGGCCGAATGCCGCAACACCGTCGATGGCCTGGGCATGCTGGTCGAACAGGCCGCCGAGAGCTTCCAGCAGTGGCACGAAGTCCGCCCGGACACCGACGCGGTATATGCCGGGCTGCGTGGCAACACGCGCCTCACCGGAGAGGAATGAACATGGAAAGCACCGATCTGCTGATGACCGTGTTGAGCATGGCGGCGGTGCGGCTGCCGGTGCTGATCGCATTGACCATCGGCGTGGTCTGGGTGATGGACGTACCCCGTGGGCCGGTACGCACCGGCGCGCTGTCCGGGCTGCTGCTGCTGGCCGCCACCAGTGTGTTCGGCCTGCTGGCTTCGCTGCTGCCGTTGTGGCTGATCAACAGCGGGCAGTACGGATCGATCGCCGGGCTCGGCATGATCCTCAACGGGGTCCATTTCGCGCTGTCGCTGGTCGAAGCCTTCGGCCTGGTGCTGGTGGTCTGGGCGCTGACGCGCGCCCTGCGCGGTGGCGTGCCGCGCCCGGCCTGACCCGGCAAGGTCCCTGCGGCAGCGCGGGGACCGGCCCGCAGCGGGCTGACAGGTTCAGCGTCGCCGACCCGGGTGGGGCGGTCCAGCGTGCGACAATACGCAGCCTGATCCCGTACCGGTAATCCTGGCGTGACCGAACCCGTCGCCGTGCCGCGCATGCTTGATGACGCCCTGAAGGATGCAATCCGCAAGGCGTACACCACGCTGCAGGCCAACACCCCCGGCTTTGCCACCCGCCGCTCGCAGAGCCAGATGATCGGCGTGGTGTCGCGTGCGTTGGCCAGGAGCGGCGGCGTGGGCGTGGTGGAGGCACCGACCGGCGTCGGCAAGAGCCTGGGTTACCTCACCGCCGGCGTACCCATCGCCATCGCCGCCAAGAAGAAGCTGGTGATCAGCACCGGCACCGTGGCGTTGCAGTCGCAGCTGGTCGAGCGCGACATCCCGAACTTCCTCAAGGCCACCGGGCTGGAAGCCACCGTGGCGCTGGCCAAGGGCCGCACCCGTTACCTGTGCACGCGCAATGCCGCCGAAGCGCAGGGCGAGGCGTCGCAGGGCGGCATGTTCGAAGACGAGCAGCCGCTGTACGACCGGCCGTTGGCCCCGATTGAAATGGACATCGCCGCGCGGCTGACGGTGGCTTTCACCTCCGGCAGCTGGGACGGTGACATCGACAACGCTCCGGAAACCATCAGCCCGGGGCTGCGCGGCCGCATCACCACGCCGGCCTCTGCCTGTGCCGGACGGCGCTGCGCCTATTCGGCGCAATGCGCGGTGCTGCGTTCGCGCAACACCGTGCGCGATGCGCAGATCGTGGTCACCAACCATGCGCTGCTGCTGTCAGCGCTGTCCATCGGCGAGAGTGAGAACAACCAGCCGCTGATCGCCGCGCCCTCGGACATGTTGCTGGTGCTGGACGAAGGCCACCACATCGGCAACGTGGCCATCGACCAGGGCGCGGCCAGCCTGGCCCTGGATGACATGGCCAAGCGCGTGGGACGCCTGCAGATCCTGATCGCCGGTGCCTACCGTGCGGTGGACAAGGACCGGCTTGGCAACCTGCTGCCGAACGAAGCCATCGATGTCGCCACCAACGTAGCCAAGCAGCTGCGCGCGTTCCGCGATCACGTCGAAGCACTGTGGATGCCGGCGCCGGCCGACGAAGAACCGATGTGGCGCGCGGCCAACGGGCGCCTGCCCGAGGCCTGGCGCGAGCCGATCGAAGCGCTGGCCGACGACACCCGCAGCCTGTTCAACTGGGCGCACGCGGCCAATGCGCAGGTGGCCAAGGGCAAGCAGGACGATCCCGCCCGCGAGCGTCTGCAGCGCAACCTTGGCATGGCGCTGGAAATGGTCGAAGGCCAGTACAACCTGTGGCAGGCCTGGCGCCGCGAAGACAAGGAAGGCGCGCCGCCGATGGCACGCTGGATCACCGCCACGCGCGAAGGCGACCTGGTGTTGCACGGCTCGCCGGTATCGGCCGCGCATGTACTGCGCAAGCTGTTGTGGGACGAAGTGGACTCGGTGGTGATGACCTCGGCCACGTTGACCGGCGGTGGTGATTTCCAGTCACTGGCGATCGACAACGGCATCCCGGAGGACGCTGAAATGGTGTCGCTGTCCTCGCCCTTCGACCTGCCCAACCAGGCCGAGCTGATCGTGCCGCCGTTCCCGGTGACGCCGGATGACCGCGAGGGTCACCCGCGCGAAGTGGCGCGTTATCTCGGCAAGGAACTGGACTGGAAGAAAGGCTCGATGGTGCTGTTCACCTCGCGCTGGAAGATGGAGAAAGTAGCCGGCCTGATGCCTGCCGCCAAGCGCAAGCAGGTGCTGGTGCAGGGAGAAATGTCCAAGACCCGGTTGATCGACGAGCACCTGCGTCGGGTTGCCGCAGGCGAAGGCTCGGTGCTGTTCGGCCTGAACTCGTTCGGCGAGGGCCTGGACCTGCCGGGCGAGGCGTGTACCACGGTGGTGATCACCCAGGTGCCGTTCGCGGTGCCGACCGATCCGCAGACCGCCACCCTGAGCGAGTGGTTCGAGGCACGCGGGCTGAACGCCTTCAACCTGATCGCCGTGCCGCACGCGCTGCGCACGCTGACCCAGTTCGCCGGCCGCCTGATCCGCACCTCCACCGACACCGGCCGCGTCATCATCCTTGACTCGCGCCTGCTCAGCCGCCGCTACGGCAAGCGCATCATCGACGCACTGCCCCCGTTCAAACGCATCATCGGCTGACCGTCCCGGCGCTACCACGGCTGTCGGTAGTGACGGCCGCTGGCCGTCATGCGCCTGCGGGGTGTGGATGACGACCGTCTGCTTCGGTGGGTGACGACCGTTGGTCGTCACGCTTCTGCCTTCCGCTGCGCTCGCCGAGCATGGCTCGGACGCAACCACGGCTGTCGGCAGTGACGGCTGCTGGCCGCCATGCTCTGCGGTGTGTGGATGACGACCGTCTGCTTCGGTGGGTGACGACCGTTGGTCGTCACGCTTCTGCCTTCCGCTGTGCTCGCCGAGCATGGCTCGGCGCTACCGTGCTCGCGCCCCTTGTCAGCAGCGCGGTGCTGCGCACGGCGCCCTTGTCGGTCGCACTCTGCCATCCCTGGGACTTGCCGGAAAGGGCGGTTTTCGTCTGCAGTCCGGAGCATCTAAAGAAGTGTTTCGGCGCTCTCCATCAATGTCACGACATTGGCAACGACGGTGAGTGGAAGATTCCTGGACGAAGACAGCAGCCTGCATTCGAGGGATGCCCTCGCTCCACCCACTCCGGCACCAGTGCCCGCGTGTCGGCCCTCTGCCAACCAAGTGAGGCTGACGTTCATGACCTGGCTCAAGCGGTGAAGATGGACGATCGATGGCGTGAAGCCATGCTCGCGCTCCCAGTGGCCGATCGTCGAGCGGTTGACGTTCAAGGCAGTGGCGAGATCGGTCTGCGAAAAACCACGGTCTATTCTCACCGAGCGTATCCGTGCAGCCAGTGTGCCGGCGTCCCAGTCCAAAGGAATCTCCATGAAGCGGTGGCAAGCGTGATCGACAGTGTTTGAGATCGCACTCAGCCAGTCAAAGGTCAGCCGCGACGTCCTGCATTGGAGCTGATGGAGACGATGAACGTGCAGCTGGATTGACCTGCTGTGCAGGCCACAGCGACGCGCTTGCGAACACCATCGAGGGCGTGGAGTAATGAGGGTGGGTGTTAGGCAGAAGAGCGAACGCCACCATCCATGACGCAACCGCGATACATCAGCATCCATTGGAGACAACTGAGTATGAACAATCGACTGACAACTGCAGCGCTCTCATCCCTCACTCTCGTTGTCTGCGGCGTTGTCGCCGCGGATCTCTCTGTTGATGGCGGACATGCGCTGGCAGGCCATGAAACGTTGTTGGCCGCAACTACCACGTGCCCGGATATTGAGGCACTACGCATGTGCGAACTCGCCAGTGCAACAGCCACGGCCGCTTCTGACGCTCATCACCATTCGGATTCCATCGGCTCTCACCATCACCACGATACCGCGCAAGGTGCAGGCCTGCCGGCAGGGTTGGGAGATGCCAACAGTCGTTTCGATGTTTAGGGAAGAAACGATGAGTTGCAATGAAAGACGAGCCCAGGACGAACGCAGGTAGGAAATGAGAACCCATGAGATGACGTTGGACGTCTCTAATCCCCGCTGCCTCATGGAACTCGCGGATGCGACGGCCGATGCGGCTGGCTTGATGGATAGGTTGCAGTGGGCTCGCCTAGAGCGTATGCGCGGCCGACTCATGGAAGTGCTTGCCAAAGAAGAGTACGGCACCCTCGCTCGTTCCATCCGTTGGATATTTCAACGCATGTCCGCCCCTAGACGAGCGCGGGTACTGCTTAGTTCAGAGCTATGTGAGTATCTGATTGTCGTAGCCGGAATGGAAACCATCAGTCAGCGGACGTCGACTTCGTCCAACAGTCGAGAAGCCGAGCTGACCCGTGCTCTGGTTGCGATACATGACCTCATGGAGAGAGAGTGCGCGCTTGCAGAACTTGCCAATGGGAAGGTCAGCAGGTTCCTTCGCGGCACCCGACGTTGGAGAATTGATAGCCCGTCAGGCGACTGCCTGGCGGAAAAGACTGACGAGGGTGAATGGTCCGTCCGTGCGGCCCCCATTATTGGTGGCTGCATTGCCCTGGACTTTGATAGCCCGCTGGCACGTCATCACGAGGAAAGTTCGGGCGTGATGAGTCAGCGGGCGTTAGCATTCACTGGAGAAGAGCGCCTCGGTATTAAGCTGAAGCTGGAGCAGGCAATTACAAAAATAGATAGAGCCGAGCCGCTCTATGGAGCCCTGATCAGGAACTTCGTGCGCAGGATAATCCTGCGTAAATCCCACGAATTTGATGACGAAGGCTCTCGCCGTTTCGGCTCGGAACATGCTCCGCGTCAGCCGGGATCTCTTCGCCTGCTCAATACCCACCATCCGGATCTGGAGGTCGCAGCGTGCATGGAGAGCCTCATGCACGAAGCGACGCACAACGTGCTGGCTGCCTGGGAACTGACGCATACATTTTTCGTTCCAACTGCATGCGCCCACCGGGTCGTATCGCCATGGTCGGGCAACCAGATCCCTAACGCTTCCTACATTCATGCAGTGTTCGTTTACTACATCTGCCACCGGCTTCTCAAGCTGCACCTGAGCAATGCTACTGACCTTGCGTTTTCGGAGCGGGACCATGTGCGACGACGACTTGCTGGCTGTGCTGTTGGATTTCTTATTGAACAGAAGCTCTCCTCGCGCCTCACCACATCCAGTCCACTGCCCGAAGCTATCAGCCAATCGATCGACCTAATGCAGAGGAAGATGAAGGATGAATACAGAGCCGGCGCCCTTGGCTGAATCGGATACGGTCATTGTTGTCTCTGATAGTGCCGATCCTGTTGCGATTCGAGCGTCGAGGTCAAAGTCAGCCGTGATACACGTAGATGAGCTCTGCGATTTCATGACTGTCCAACCGTGGCCTGAAATGCTGAGGATTGAGGTTCCAGATTTCTTCAACGACGCGGTACGTGGAGCCCGCGTTATAAATCGGATTTTCTCGCTGCATGGCACCAAGGTAGCCGCCATGTTGAGGGCCGAGAAGGTTGATGTGCGCTGGTTCCACATACGAATCAGACCTTGGCTCGATCTCGCAGCCTGCTTGGCGCACGACACCGGCACACGAGGTGTTTCTCGCACACTCCTGCCATTGGATGCCCAGTGGTTCGAGATCAAGCGGGGTGCGCCTGAGGTGCTCACGCCGGACTTCATTCGATCTCGCGGTTGGGAACGACCGGACCTGAGCAGGCTCGACAACCCGTTCCAGAAGTCAGTGTGGTCTTTATTTGACTGGAAAGTGGAACGGGCGATGACGCGGGAGGAGAACGAAAGCAGCCAGTTCCATGTCTCCAAGCCACGAGGCGTGCCTCTCATTCCCTGGTATCTGGGCAGGTCAGCGCAGGGCGTCTATTTTCCTGGAAAGCAGGTCGATGTTGATCATGCAGCCATCAGACGAATCGTTTCAGTTGCTCGCAAGGTCTTCCGGTCGGACGCTGGTGAGATGCTCCTATTCGCCGAAGGCGCATCGCTCAGATTTCACGCATTTTCTCCTCTTCTGGCGACTATCGCGGCGTTCGTCGATGTGACGCGGGAGATTGATGAATGGATTTGTTGTGGTCACCAAGGAGAGCTCCGTGTGCCGCTTTGATCGCTTATTGGAACTGCGCAGCAAGATGGGCTGGGTCTACGGAAGTGAGGATCTTTGCGTTCTTCTTTACAGTCTTGTAAAGCGTACTCGTCCGCGGGTCATGGTAGAGCTCGGGACCGGGTTTGGCGTTACCACCGCGTGGGTAGCGGCTGCCATGAAAGAGACTGGTGTCGGAACGCTGTACACGTATGATAACGCCTCTCATTTCAAATCCGAGGCGGGACGCCGCTTCGCTTCTGGTCTGGATGGTGCTCTGGCCAACCTGCTTAATAGGGACGACGGGCCTTCCAGCTACCTCGATTTCGTGGCAGCGCTGCTGGTTTGGGCGGGGGTCGATGGCCCGGTCGCGCAGGTGGAAGGTGATATTGACCTCAAGAAAATTGCGGCGGCGCCTTATCTCGACCCAGGCGTAGATTGCGTTTTCTCTGATTTCAGCCACTCGCCTGAGAGCATACAGTCATTGCTTGGGGCGTTCCTGGGTCGACTCAGGCCTACTGCGTCCATCTTCATAGACAGTGCATCGACGCAGAGACTGAGTTATCTCACTCTGGAGCGCATCGTAGATGATCTGAACCAGAACAAGTTGCCCATTGGAATTCTAGCGGGATGCACGGAGGCTGAGGTGTCCGCACTTGTGCGCAAAGTTCAGTGCTCCCGGTTTCGCCTGATGCATCTCATCGAAGATCGACAAAGAGCACAGAACAGCACCGCGTGGCTTTCAGTGGAGCCGGTGGACGTTGTACCGACGTCCGCTGCATTTCTCCATTGATCTGTTGGAGTAGATCGTGATCACTTATTACCTCACGCTGGCGTATCGACGCTTGTTGGCAACCAAAGGCATGAGCATTGCACTGATGCTGGGGCTTGGCCTGGGCGTCGGAGCCAGCATGACGATGATTACTGTGGTCTCCACCATGTCCTGGGATCCGTTGCCGGGACGCAGCGGGCACCTTTTTCATCCTGTTCTGGATATCCTCCCTTCGTCGTATCCAGTACGTGCCGGACGGGATCCACGGGTTGCCATGACCTGGCCGGATGCACGAGCACTGCTCAGGCAGGGACCGGGGTACCAACAGGCAGCGCTTGCTTCCGGTAGGCTGCTTGTCGACAGCCAGGCGGGTGTGCCAGTGCCATTTTTCGCACGTGGACAGTACGCCACTGCCCGCGTCTTTGAGATGTTTGGAATAGGTCTGGTGGCCGGTCGCGCATGGACATCGGCCGAAGAGGGCAACCGTGCCCGGGTCATGGTTCTGAGTCGTTCACTGGCCGCGAGGGTAGGGTTCAATAGGTCCCGGATCGGTGACTCCATCAGACTGGGGGGACACTCTTTCACCGTTATCGGCATAGCCGACAAGTGGGAGCCGCGCCCGCGGTTTCACACTGATCTTCAGCAGGACGCCTTCAGCGGATCAGAGGAATTTTTCGTTCCCCTGGCGCTGGCAATAGAGCTGGAGCTCAACGTGGCGAGCAGCATCTTCTCTTGGTCCAACGCGGTCGCGAGTAACAGCCTGGAAGACTCGCGATCTTCGTGGCTGCAGTTCTGGGTGCAGCTCGGAGATGATGCAGAAAAGGCGGACTACATCCGATTCCTGGAGAACTACCTTCACGCTCAGGTCCGCGTCGGTCGACTTGAACGATTTGTGCCGCCACGGCTGCCACGTCTTCGGGAATACCTGACTGAACGGCGGATCGTGCCCGATGATGTCAGATTGCAGCTCGCTCTATGCATCGCTTTTCTGGGAGTGTCTCTGCTCAACATGAGTGCACTGATTTTTGCCCGTTTTGTTGGCATGAGCCATGAGATATCCATCCGTCGCGCTCTGGGCGCTCGGCGCATCGACATAATCGCCCAGCTATTGAGTGAGACGGCGATCATCGGCTTCTTCGGCGGGATTTTCGGTCTGCTTGTTGCCTGGCTGGGCGTTGCTCTGGTCCGCAGCCAACCCGAAGACTATGCGTCGCTGGTACGTCTGGGACCGGGACTTATTCTCGCAATTTTCATGCTCGCGTTGGTCTCAAGCCTGCTTGCTGCGCTGTTACCTGCCATGCGCGCGACCTCGGGACGCGTTGCGATGCAGATCAAGGTGGCTGAGTGATATTCAACCAGGTTTCCTTGATCGCACGATCGCTGCGACGCAATCGGATCACGGCATTTCTTTTATTCATGCAGGTGCTCGTAGCCATGGCGTGCGTGGCAAATCTGATGTCTCTTCTGATGGACCGGGTTTCCTCGTTGAGCCATGCGACCGGGATGCAGGAGGAAGGCCTCTTGGTAGTCGAAGGCGAGTTCGTGAATGATCCCCTCGCGGCCCCGTCCGTAGCCATCGCTGAGGACATTGAGGCGTTGCGGCGCATCCCTGGTGTTATCGACGCATTGGCGACAGGGTCTCTTCCTCTGTCAGAACGCAACTGGATCGCTGGTTTTACCAACAAGCCGATTGAAAGCGATCAGATTGACGGAATAATCGAGGTGGAGCCGTCAGTCTATGCAGTGTCGAGTCCCGCGGTTCGCCTGCTTGGGCTTGAACTGACTGCGGGCCGCGATCTTTCGCCTGAGGCCTTTGTTTCCATGCGTTCGAGAGATGATTATGCAGGCCTGCATGGGGTGTCCGAAGTCGTTCTTACCGAGGATCTGGCGGCTCGAATGTTTCCCGGCAGCAGTGCGGTTGGCAGGTTCATCTATGCTGATGCCCGGTACCCGATACGCGTTGTCGGAATTGTAAGAAGGCTTGCGCGGCCAGTATTCCGGAAAGATGGTGACGACGGCTTGTCGCTCATCTTGCCGCTCATTCCCGATACAAGCCGAGTCATGTTCGCCATCCGGGAGGCGCCGGGCGTATCGGGGGGTGTAGTGGCACTGGCGTTTGAGAAGCTGTTGCAACGCGATCCCCGCCGTAGCATCGTGAGGAGCAGCACGTTCCAGGAGATGAGGACAGACTATCTTCGGCACGACCAGATCATGGCCGTGATGTTTCTCAGTGCCTCGCTTGCTCTGCTGCTGGTGACCGCTACCGGTATCTACGGTTTGTCCAGCTTCTGGGTACGTCGACGCTATCCTCAGATTGCGATAAGACGCGCACTTGGAGCGCGGAGGATCGATGTCATCGCCTACTTCCTGATTGAGAACCTGATGCTGACGGCAGCGGGCACGCTGGTCGGCACGGCAGCGGCAATGGGCATCAATTTGCTTGTCGCCCTACACTACGAGGTTCCGCGCATAGGGCTGCTATATCTGGTCACGGGCGGACTGACGGTCATCCTGATTGGGCAGCTCGCTGCCTTTGTACCTGCGTGGCGCGCTGCGAAACAGGGGCAGTAGAGAAAAGGGATGGAGGGCCT
>NZ_PJAY01000052.1:0-191338 GCF_002836635.1 Stenotrophomonas sp. Bg11-02 | reverse complement strand
GGGAGGATGAGCGACAAGTGAGCGCGGCGGCAGCCGGCGGAAATCATCAGATCCCATTCCCCCCACCATCCGCCGACCATGGGTCGGCGCTACCGAGGCCGCCATGAACCTGACGAAGGTGGGACGGGGTGGGTTGGCGGGGGCGTAGAGCGCCATGGATGGCGCGAAACGAGGCCCGCAGGAGCGGCTTTTGCCGTCCCCCGCCAACAAGCAGCCCTGCAGCTTTTGACCTTGACCGTGCTCTGCGTCCGCACGTGACCCGTCTCTTTCAGCGATAATGCCCGCGCAGTCCCCACCGAACCGTGCGCAGGCTGCTGCGTGCGGGCGCCGTCCCGCGCTGGCGAACCCTCCGGACAGACCGGTCGGGCCAGCATCAGAACTGGCTGACCTGCCCGCATGCGCTCGCTTTCCAAACGCCTCAACCTGGGTTCGCTGATCCTTGCCCTGGCCCTGCTCAGCACCGTGGTGGCGCTGGCCAACACCCTGCTGGCCAGCTACCGCGTGCAACGTGACCAACTGGTCAGCAGCACCCTGGAAGCGAACCGGGTGTACGCCAACAAGCTGGCCGAAACCACCCAGAACTTCGTGCTGTCCTCGCAGCAGCAGCTCGCCTATACCGCGATGCTGCTGGGCCGGGAAGGCATGCAGGACCGCCGTGCGCAGGACGAAGCCACGCGCCTGCAACTGCAGACCAACAGCTTCAATTCGATACTGATCGTCGACCACACCGGCCTGGTCCTGGCCACCTCGCCACAGACGTTGCACCTGAAGGGCGACACCCTGCGCAGCGAAGGCAACCGCATCGCACTGGAGCGCCGCCAGCCCATGGTCAGCGATCCCTACGACTCGGCCACCGGCAGGCTGCTGGTCGCCATGTCGCATCCAGTGTTCGACGTGCAGGGCCGCTACCGCGGTTACGTCAGCGGGACCATCTACCTGCGCCAGCGCAGCATCCTGCAGAGTCTGCTGGGCACGCACTACTACCGCGACGGGTCCTACCTGTACGTGGTCGATCGCAATGGCCGCCTGCTGTACCACGTCGATCCCGAACGGGTCGGCGGGTATGCGCCGGGCAACCGGGTGATCGATGCGGTGTCACGTGGGCAACGCGGATCGGCACAGGTCAGCAACAGCCGTGGCGTCTCCATGCTTGCCGGGTACGCGCCGGTGCCCGCCACCGGGTGGGGCGTGGTAGCCCAGCGCCCGACGGCGGCCACCCTGCAGCCCTTGTCTCAAGTGATGTCATCGATCATCTGGCGCGCGATCCCGCTCGGGGTACTGTCGCTGCTGGTGACCTGGTGGTTCGCGCGCCGTATCTCGCTGCCGCTGTGGCAGCTGGCGCGCAACGTGCAGGAGGGCGACACCGGCCGGGCGATCTCCGATGTCGGCGGCATCCGCGCGTGGTACTTCGAAGTGGCACAACTGAAGCAGGCCGTGCTGTACAGCTTCACCGCGCTGCAGGACCGCATCGGCACCCTCAACCGGGCCAGCCGCACCGATCCGCTGACCGGCCTGCTCAACCGCCGTGGGCTGCAGCAGGCGCTGGAAACCTGGAAGGCGCAGGGGCAGTCCTTCGCGATCCTGGCGTTGGACATCGACCGTTTCAAGGTCATCAACGACCAGCATGGCCATGCGGTCGGCGATCAGGTCATCAGCCACATCGCCGAGCAGATGCGCCGCTACTCACGCGATGGGGACGTGCTGTGCCGCAACGGCGGCGAAGAGTTCCTGATGCTGCTGCCCACCACCGATGCCGACGATGCCCTGCTGATCGCCGAGCGGCTGCGGCAGCGGATCGCGGAGCAGGTGCTGGACCCGGTCGGTCACGTCAGCGTATCGGTCGGCGTGGCGCATTACCCGACCTTCGATGCCGATGCCGAACAGGCCCTGCGCATGGCCGACAAAGCGCTGTACATGGCCAAGGAACAGGGCCGCAACCGCAGCGTGACCTACCCCTACCGCTGACCCCGGTAACGCAGTCAGCCCTGCAGCGGCGTCAGCAGCTTCGGGCCGTTGTCGACCCCGACCATGTAGACCCCGCCGTCGGGCAGCATATCGGGGGCATCATCGGCGGCAACATCGTTCACCTTCCAGGGCGCGCTTTGCTTCGGTCCCGGGATGTAGACCTGCCATTTGCCGTAGCGGTCCCCGTTGCCACCGTAGAAGAAACGCACCGGCACGCGTACCGTCCAGAACGGATCGTCGACGCTGGCACCGGTGGTGGGCGCGATGAAGGCCCACTTCCGCGCAGCAGTGACTGCACTGCGCGCCATCACATCACGCATCCGCTGCATCGCGCGCGCCGACCCGGCCACGTAGGCGTTGACCTGTTCGGCGATCACATCGTCGACCGTGCCGTCGCGCGCCACCCGCAGCAACAGCTGGACTTCGCCCGCACCGCCCATCTCCATCAGTTCGCGCGGGAAGGAGGGCGGCGGCATGCGGTCGATGCCCACCGCGTCGCTGGCCTTGGGATCGAAATTACGGAAATTGGCGCTGCTCAGCACGACATCCATTCCATCACCGGACGCTCGCCGGGCCACCAGGCGCAGGTTCACCGGGGTCTTCGCTGCAACCGCCCTGCCCTCGCGCAGCACCGGCTCGAACCGCCACCTGGCGACATTCTGCTTCAGGAATTGCTGGATGTAGGGCTCGATCCTGTCTTCATTCTTGAGCGTGAAGCCTTCGACCGAGCCGTCCGGCGCGATGTCGATGCTGCCGCTCAGGACCATGCTGCCTTCGGTCTGCGCACGGGCCGCGCGCGCGTTCTGCGCGCTGGCGTCCACGGAAACCAGCGCGCCACCGGCGCCCAGTGCCAGAACCACTCCAAGGAAAAGCGAGGTACGCATGCTGACTGCTCCGTGTCGATGTGTACCCCGAGGGTAGCAAAGGCCGGTGCCGCCTCCAACTCAGGCCAAGCGGTTCCCACGCGCATAAGGTGGCGTATCGGGATGCTCGCCCGCGGCGAAACGGTCCTGCAGCGCACGCCACCACGCCGGTTGGAACAGGTGCCCGAAGTGCTCACGCACCGCCGCCAGTTCCGCAGCGGGAAGCCCCATGAACGGGCCGAAGCGCTCGGGGAACACATCACGCGGCCCGACGTGGAACCACGGCTCGTCGGCCAGGGCCTCATCGGCATTGCGCGGGGCAGGCCAGTCGCGGAACACGCACTCGGTGACCAGGCACAGTTCGTCGTAGTCGTAGAACACGGCGCGGCCATGCCGTGAGACACCGAAATTCTTTGGCAGCATGTCACCGGGAAAGATGTTGTTGCGGGCCATGTCGGTGATCGCCTGGGCGTAGTCAAGCACCGCCGCGCGTACCCCCTCGGGCCCCTGCTCGCGCAGGTACAGGTTCAGGGGACGGAAGCGCCGCTGCACGTAGCACAGCGCGATCTCCACCTCTTCGCCGTCCAGCCGCACGCCCTGCGCACAGTGTTGCAGCAGTTCCTGCAGCAGCGCCGGGGCCAATCGCGTGGCCGGGAACCGCAGGTGCCGATAGGGCTGTGCGTCCAGCAGGCGCCCGACCCGGTCCAGGTTGAACACCAGCGCGTACTTGTCTTCCACCTGCTGGCGCGACATCGCCTTCGGCCAGGCGAAACGATCGCGTATCAGCTTGAACACCAGCGGGTAGCTGGGCAGGGTGAACACCGCCATGACCATGCCCGGGGTGCCCTCGGCGTGTACCAGCTGCTCCTGAGGGTGTTCCAGGAAGTGTCCGAAGAAGGCGCGGTAGCGCTCGGTCTTGCCCTGCTTGGCCCGCCCGAGCACGGTATAGATCTCATCGACCGGCTTGCCTGGCAGCAGGCTGCGCAGGAACACCACCGCATCACCGACCGTAGCCAGGTTGGCCTGGAAATAACTGCGCGACACGCCGAACAGATGCGCCACGTCGCGCCGCCGGGTCAGCACTGCATCGGCGCGCAGGCCTTGGCCATCGTTCACCAGCACGATCACACAGGGCGAAAAGCGGTGCTCCCCGAACACGCGCCCCACCAGATAGGCGCGCCGCTCGCGGTAGAACACGGTATCCAGCAGCTCGATGCCGCGGACCGCATGCGCTCCCCAGTGCGCCAGGTCATCCTGCAAGCGGACCGCGATGGCGGCTGCGCAGCGCAGTTGATGCGCGTAGGGGATGTCGAAGCGGTAGTCACCCAGCACGCGCATCAGCGCATCGGCAGGGCGCGTGCCCGACACCGCGTATGCGTGCCGCGCCACCGGATGGGTGATCGCATCGGAGGGCTCCACGTCGAAGGCGAGGAATTCCACCTGCACATCCACCCCACGGGTGCCGAACAGGCGCCGCGCCAACGTGTTGTAGAACGTCTTGTACAACTCGGCGTCGATCAGCCCGCGCAACAGCACGCTGTAACGCGCGTGTACCTGCAACCAGCAGGCACGCTCACCGATGGCCTCACCGCCCAGCCGGCGCAGGTCGTGCATGCACGCGGCGATGCATTGGTCGTACAGGCCGATGCGCTCGACCGCATCGTGCTGCGCGGCCTCCCACTGTCGCCGCTCGAAACGACCCTGCGCGCGGGCGGTGATCGCCGCGAAGCGTGCATGGTAGTCCTCGAAACCATCGCGGATGGCATGCGCCATCCGTTCGGCCAGCACGGGATCGATGTCGATGGGGGACATGGCAGGCTCACGGCCGGAATCACATCCACCTTACGATGCCGGCGCGCCCGTTGCCCAGCCTTGGCCGCTGGCTGGCAGCGCCCAAGGCCACCGGCCACGGGCCGCAAACGCGAAAGGCCCACGCAATGCGTGGGCCCCCCCGGTCTACACCGTGCGGCGATGATCAGCCCGCGATCAGTTCCAGCGCGGTGTTCAGCGTGGCGCTGGGACGCATCGCGGCGGCCACCTTGGCCAGGTCAGGACGGTAGTAACCGCCGATGTCCACCGCCTTGCCCTGCACCGCCACCAGCTCCTCGACGATCTTCGCTTCGTTGTCGGTGAGCGCCTTGGCCAACGGGGCGAAGCGGGCCTTCAGCGCGGCATCGTCGTCCTGTGCGGCCAGCGCCTGCGCCCAGTACAGGGTCAGGTAGAAGTGGCTGCCACGGTTGTCGATGCCACCCAGCTTGCGCGAGGGCGACTTGTCGTTGTCCAGGAACTCGCCGTTGGCCACGTCCAGCGCCTTGGCCAGCACGCGCGCGGCGGCGTTGTCGTAGCGGTTGCCGAGGTGTTCCAGCGACGCAGCCAAGGCGAGGAACTCACCCAGCGAATCCCAGCGCAGGTAGTCCTCTTCGACGAACTGCTGCACGTGCTTGGGGGCCGAACCACCGGCACCGGTCTCGAACAGGCCACCACCAGCCATCAGCGGCACGATGGAGAGCATCTTGGCGCTGGTGCCCAGCTCCATGATCGGGAACAGGTCGGTCAGGTAATCGCGCAGCACGTTGCCGGTCACCGAGATGGTGTCCTCGCCCTTGCGGATGCGATCCAGCGAGAACGCAGTGGCTTCCACCGGCGGCAGGATGCGGATGTCCAGGCCATTGGTGTCGTGGTCCTTAAGGTAGGTCTCGACCTTGCTGATGACCTGCGCGTCGTGCGCGCGCCCGGCATCCAGCCAGAACACGGCCGGGGTGCTACTCAGGCGCGAACGCTCCACCGCCAGCTTCACCCAGTCCTGGATCGGGGCGTCCTTGGTCTGGCACATGCGCCAGATGTCACCGGCTTCCACGGCGTGCTCGAACACGACTGCGCCGGTTTCGTCGGTGACCTTGACCACGCCATCGGCGGCGACCTGGAAGGTCTTGTCGTGCGAGCCGTATTCTTCGGCCTTCTGCGCCATCAGGCCGACGTTCGGCACCGAGCCCATCCTGGCCGGATCGAATGCGCCGTGCGTGCGGCAATCATCGATCACCGCCTGGTAGACACCGGCGTAGCAGCGGTCCGGAATCACCGCCTTGGTGTCCTGCAGCTTGCCTTCGGCATTCCACATCTTGCCGGAGTCGCGGATCATCGCCGGCATCGAGGCGTCGACGATCACATCGCTGGGCACGTGCAGGTTGGTGATGCCCTTGTCCGAGTTCACCATGGCCACGCCCGGGCGGTGTGCGTACTCGGCCTTCAGGTCGGCCTCGATGGCCGCACGCGTGGCCTCAGGCAGCGACGGCAGGCGCGCGGCGAGGTCGCCGATGCCGTTGTTGGCATCGAAGCCGGCCTGCTTCAGCACGTCCGCGTGCTTTGCCAGCACGTCCTTGTAGAACTCATTGACGGCCACGCCGAACATGATCGGGTCGGAGACCTTCATCATGGTCGCCTTCAGGTGCAGCGAGAACAGCACGTTCTTCGCCTTGGCATCTTCGATCTGCTCGGCGATGAAGGCCGCCAGTGCCTTGCGGCTCATCACTGCCGCATCGACGATCTCACCGGCCTTGACCGCGGTCTTTTCCTTCAGCACCACGTCCGTGCCATGGGCACCGTGCAGGGTGATCTTCAGGCTGCCGGCGCTGCTGATCGTCGCCGACTTCTCGCTGCCATAGAAATCGCCCGACGCCATGTGCGCGACGTGCGAGGTGGAGTCCTTCGCCCAGGCACCCATGCGGTGCGGGTGCTTGCGTGCGTAGTTCTTCACCGACAGCGGCGCGCGACGGTCCGAGTTGCCTTCGCGCAGCACCGGATTCACCGCGCTGCCCTTGACCTTGTCGTAGCGCGCCTTGATGTCGCGCTGCTCGTCGTCGGCCGGGTTTTCCGGATAATCCGGCAGCGCGTAGCCCTGCTGCTGCAGTTCGGTGATGGCCGCCTTCAGCTGCGGCACCGACGCCGAAATGTTCGGCAGCTTGATGATGTTGGCTTCCGGGGTAGTCGCCAGTTGGCCCAGCTCGGCCAGGTCATCGTTGACCTTCTGTTCGTCCTTCAGGCGCTCCGGGAACAGCGACAGGATGCGGCCGGACAGCGAAATATCGCGGGTTTCCACGGCGATACCGGCGGTTGCGGTGAACGCACTGACGACCGGCAGCAGCGACTGGGTGGCCAGGAACGGCGCTTCATCGGTCAGCGTGTAGAGGATCTTGGGCGTATTCGACATGGGGGATCAGGACTCTTTGCGGATCTCAGGGGAAGGCCGGCGCCAGCGCCGGACCACGTTCAACCGTGTCGCACGCAGGGCGCGATGCCCTGGCAGGGAAACCACTGCATTGTCCCCATTTCCAGCGTGCGGGGCAAAGCGCCGCCATACGCAAAGGTATGCATGCTCAGCGGGGCGCGAGCTTGCGGAGTACATGACGTTACCACCGGCCTGGGAGCAGACGGAACTGCAATGCGTTGTCCTCCAGCAGATGGGCGCGCAGCAGATCGGTGCCGTCATCCACCATCGTGGCGGCGATCGCAGCGGGGGTGCTGCCCTCGCACAGCCACCGTGCGACGCGCGTCAGTTCGAGTGACTGCATCAGATAGCGCTGGGCGAAAGGCGCCAGGTGCAGCACGTCCACGACCTCGTCCAACGCTTGTCCGGTGGCCAGACGGGACCTCGCCAGCGTGTCCAACACCAGAATCTCCAGGTGCCGCGCAGCGCCCGCTGACAGTCGCAGATCGGTGGCTACCGTGCGGTAGTCCTCTCCTGCGGCGACCCGTTGCAGGCCCACCGTGGTGGCCACGCAGAATTCAAGATGCTGCCGACCTACCGAATCCAGGCGCAGCTCATCTGAGAGGTCCCACCAGGCATGGCCTGGGCGCAGCGGAAGCACGGCATCCACTACCGCTTTCTGCAGACTATAGCGCGACTGCGGCTCCAGCCCAAACGCGTCGGCCACCTGCTCCCACCCTTCTCCTTCCAGCACGCGTGCAACGCACGGCCCGCGTGCGGCAGCTTCCTGGAGGTAGGACCACGACGATGGCAGGCCGCGCAGCGCCAGCTGTCCGATGACATCCTGCCAAGGGACGCCGCGCTGGAGCAGGCGTACCACGACGGCTTTGGCGACCACGCCACGGTCGTACGGTTGTAGATCAGGAAGACCCAGGTTCGTGCATACCTCGCTCCATTCCAAGCCATCGCACACGGCAGCAGCGGCCTTTCCTTCCAGCGTCTGGCGCAGCACGCTCTTTTCTCCGATGGTGTGCCGCAGGCCCAGCAGCGCAACGACCTCACGGAAGCAGCCGCCTTCCTCGATGGCCCGCATCGCCACCCCGATCTTTGTGTCTTCGAGGGTGTCCCGGGTGGCTTTCCATATCAGTGCCGATCCGGCGCCTGTGTTTGCGGCCAAGCATCGCCAGGTCGCTGCCGCAATGCAGTGCCACAGGCTGGAACTGCGTGCCACGCCGGCCTGGTCAAGCGCATGCGGCGGAAAGATGCCTTGTGAGATGCGCCCTTTCACCCACGTTCCGGCAGCAAGCCGGGTCAGCGCGCGTCCGGCATGGGCGCGGGCTTCGAGGACGCCCAGCCGCCCTTCCACGAGCGCTGCGCGGCAGCACGCATCGAGCAGTCGTGGGGTGACCCCCGGCACGGCGGGGAGATTGCGCGCCCTCTCGTCGCGCTGGCTGCGTTCCCATCCGGTTATCGCACTGCCCAGCCTCATGCCAAGCTGCAAAGCGTCCATAGCGCGAGTCGTGGCATAGGAGCTGTTGGCTATCTGTGTGGGCGCAACGAAAGAAGAACGCCACGGTACTGTAGGACCATCGGCGTCCTGGCTTCTCCGTCCACGGAATGCCGGAACCGGGCTTGCATACACTACTGTGATATCACGCTTCATCGCCGACCGTGCTGGGGGTGGGGAACAGCGAATGGTAAAAGGTGGCCTGGCCAACAACTTCCAGCCATCGCGCAGCTCTGCAGCCCGCTTGGCCAGAAGACATCGGCGGCGGCATATCGACCAAAAAAAGACGCAGCCTCGCGGCTGCGTCCATCGTGAGTCCATTACCGGGAGAGAGTCGGTAGCGCTGGACTTACTTGACCTCGAACTCCTGCGGCGTTCCGGCCGCCTTGCCATCTACCATGACTTCCGCACGGTACTTGCCCGCCGGCCAGCCATTGGCATTCTTGAAGGTGATGTTGGTGGTCTCGGCACCGGACGTGTTGAGCGTCGCGCTCTGCTCACCGGCAACCTGGCCATCCTGGAACGTCAGCTTCGCGCCCACGTTTGCATTGTTCGCCGCGCCGTCGGTGCGAACCGAGACGATGATGTCGTCCTTGGGAGCGAACATCGCGGTGGTGGCGACTGATTTATCTG
Organism: Stenotrophomonas sp. Bg11-02; assembly: GCF_002836635.1. NCBI lineage: Bacteria > Pseudomonadati > Pseudomonadota > Gammaproteobacteria > Lysobacterales > Lysobacteraceae > Stenotrophomonas > Stenotrophomonas sp. Bg11-02. The sequence continues at coordinate 182,166 of NZ_PJAY01000052.1, read as the reverse complement.
CCGCTGCACTCTTGCCGACGGTTACCGAGGCAACGTTGACCGAGGCGGCTTCGGCCATCGGCGGCGGTGCGCCCGTCATCGGGGCGGGGGCAGCAGCCGGCGCGGTATCCGCAGCCGGGGTGGCAGTGGTATCGACGGCGGGTTCGTCCTTCTTGCAGCCGACCAGCGCCACGCTGCCGAGCAGTGCAACGAGCAGCCCATTGCGAAGTGTATTGGTATGGATCATCGGGTTTCCTCCAAGGGTTACAACAACGGAACGCGTGTGCGGGTGCGAGTGATGCCGCGGGGACTACCTGCTCGGGAGCTTCAGCACCTGGCCGGGCTGGATGCGGTCGGGATCATCAAGCTGGTCACGATTGGCATCGAATATTTTCTGCCAGGCGTTTGCATCGCCCAGGTGCTGCTTGGCGATCTTTGACAACGTGTCACCCTTCTCCACCGTGTAGGTCGCATCGACCACCTCCGCCGTGCTGTCCACCGAGGCGGACACGCCGGAAAAATCGGCCTTGGGAACCTGCTGGGCGGTGCTGTCGACGCTGCCGGTGACACCGGAGAAATCGGCTTTCTTCTCGGTACTCATCCACACACTCCCATCTGCATGACTACGTGGCAGGCACGTTCTCACACAGGTTGTTAAATGGGGATGGTTTTCGTGTGAAGCCGAAGACGGGTTTACTGCCGCAGTTCGCGGTCCACGCTTGCAGGTGCAACGATTCCCGGGCTGGCGCGCCACGGATTGATGTCCAGCCCGCCGCGGCGGGTGTACCGCGCCTCTACTTCCAGCACGTCCGGCGCACAGCGCTGGCTGACCTCATTGAAGATACGTTCGACGCACTGTTCGTGGAACTCCGCGTGTTCGCGGTAACTGACCAGGTAGCGCAGCAGGCCGGCGCGATCGATGCGTGCGCCACGGTAGCGCACGCTGACCGTGGCCCAGTCGGGCTGGCCGGTGACCGGGCAATTGGATTTCAGCAGCGCCGACACCAGAATCTCTTCGGCGATCTCCGATGGGTCAGCCGAAAGATAGTCCGCCCGCGGCGGGCCATAGCAGTCGATGTCCACATCCAGCCCGTCGATCGATTCGCCAAGCGGGGTATCGCGCAGGGCGGGCAGCCCGAACGTCACCTGCACCGCAGCGCCTGCACAGGCGGAGAGATCGCTGGCGATGGTCGTGCGCAGGGCCTCGGCATTGGCGAAGCGAGCGCTGTTGAGCGAGTTGAGATACAGCTTGAAGGACTTCGATTCCACCAGGTTCGGCGAGGTGCAGGGAACCTGCACGGTCGCCACGGCGACGCAGGGCTTGCCGCGGCTGTCCAGCCAGCCCAGTTCAAAAGCGTGCCAGCGGTCATGGCCGACGAACGGCAGGGCGCTGCCGTCCAGCCCGATCTCGGCCCGCGCGGCGGCGCGGGGAATGGGGAACAGCAGGCCGGGGTCGTACTGCGACGGGTAACTGACCTCGCGACCGAGGCTGGAATCCTGGGGGGTGTTCATGGCGCTCATTGTAAATGAGCGGGTCGAACGGGTGAGACCCCCTCGCGGTGGCTGTTGTTTGAAGCCGCATCTCTCTTCGCGGCTCCTGCCGCTCAAGGCCCCGCATAGCCTCCCCGCCCGACCCATGACAGGTTCCGGGCCGCCAGCCGCGTAATAAAAGAAAGAAAAGCGGTAGCGCCGACCCATGGTCGGCGAGCGCAGCGGGCCTTTGGCGGAAACATTCCGCCGACCATGGGTCGGCGCTACCAAGGCCGCCGTGGACCTGTCGAAGGCGGGGCGGGGTCACCCTTGGACAGGGGCGCTGTGCAGATAATCCAGGCTGACCTGCAGCAACGCCCGCAGGCCGACATCCAGCGCCTTCTCATCCAGCAGGAACTTCGGCGAATGATTCGCCGGCGCCTTGGCCGGGTCGATGCCCTCGCTGGTGGAACCGACGAAGAAGAACATCCCGGGCACTTCCTGGGCGAACAGCGAAAAGTCCTCCGCGCCCATCTGCAGCGGCGGCTCGTACACATTGTCCTTGCCCACCACCGCCTGCAGGCTCGGCAGCATGCGGGCGGTCAGCTCCGGGTTGTTGACCGTGGCCGGGTTGCCTTCGGCCTCGTAGATCTCGGTCACCGCCGTCGCCCCATGCGCCGCCGTGGTGTGCTCGGCCACGTTGCGCAGGTCGGCGAAGATCTGCTGCCGCATGCCCTCGTCGAAGGTGCGGATGGTGCCGACCATCTCCACCTCGTCGGGGATGATGTTGTAGCGGATGCCGCCGTTGATCGCCCCGAAGGTCACCACCGCCGGCTGCTGGGACAGGTTGGTGCGACGGCTGACGATGGTCTGCGCAGTACCGATCAGGTCGGCCGTGGCCACGATCGGGTCCACCCCGTTCCACGGGGCCGAACCATGCGTCTGGCGGCCGATCACCTTGATCCCGAAACGATCCGATGCCGCCATCAGTGGACCACCGCGTACCGCGATCTTGCCGGCCTGTACGCTGGAAAACACGTGCAGGCCGAACACCGCCTCCGGCTTGAAATCGGCGAACACGCCTTCCTTCAGCATCAACGCCGCACCGCCCTCTTCCGGCGGCGGCGCTCCTTCCTCGGACGGCTGGAAGATCAGCATGACCTGGCCCGGCAGGTCCTTGCGCATCGCCACCAGCGCTTCGGCCACGCCCAGCAGCGTGGCGGTATGCGCATCATGGCCGCAGGCATGCATGACGCCGACCTGCTGGCCGCGGTACGTGCTGGTGGCCTTTGAGGCAAACGGCAGCCCCGTCTGTTCGGTCACCGGCAGCGCATCCATGTCTGCGCGCAGCGCGATCTTCGGGCCGGGCTTGCCGCCTTCGATGATCGCCACCACGCCGTGGTGAGCGATACCGGTCTTCGGCTTCAGGCCCATCGCGCGCAGCCGCTTGGCGACTTCGGCCGAGGTGCGCTCCTCGCGGTTGGACAACTCCGGATGCTGGTGGAAATCGCGACGCCATTCCACCACCTGGGCCTGCAGGCGCTCGGCGGCAGCGGCCACTTCGGGACGCTCGGCGGCCTGGCCATGGGCAAGCATCGGCAGGGCCAGCAGCAGGGCGGATGACAGCAGCGCGCGACGGGGCATCGGGATCTCCACGGTAGGGTTGCGCTTGAATGTAGGCCAAGCTGTCGCTTTCGGGAACCTTCGGCCGCTGGCAGGGTCGGAGCATCCGGCCCTTTTGGCATGCAGGCAGCGGCACCGCCCGCAGGTATGCTTGGCACCTTGCCAGCCGTGCGCCTTGCCCGGCCCAGCCCCCAGGAGTGATTGGAATGTCGCGTTTGTGGAAGATCGTGCTGCTGGTGGTGGCAGTGTTGGTGGTCGTGTTCATCGGCCTGCGCATGGCCGGTGGTGGCAAGGAAAAATCGTCCGGCGACGCCGCCGCGAGCGCTGAGCGCGGTGGACCGCAGGCCGACGCCGGCCCGGTACCGGTGACCGTGGTCCAAGCGCAGCGCCAGGACGTGCCGGTGTACGCCAGCGCGCTGGGCACGGTGAGCGCGATGAATACCGTCACCGTCAGTCCGCAGATCGGCGGCCAGCTGATGAGCCTGAACTTCCGCGAAGGCCAGGAAGTGAAGAAGGGTGACGTGCTGGCGGTGATCGACCCGCGCAGCGCGCAGGCGAGCTACGACGAGGCGGCTGCCGCCAAGCGCCAGAACCAGGCCCAGCTGGCCACCGCACGCTCCAATTACCAGCGCTCCAGCGCACCGGAGTATGCCCAGTACGTTGCCAAGACCGACCTGGACACCCAGCGCAACCAGGTGGTCCAGTACGAGAGCGCGGTGGCTGCCAACGAGGCCAGCATGCGCGCCGCCCAGGTGCAGCTGCAGTACACCCGGGTCACCGCGCCCATCACCGGCGTGGCCGGCATCCGTGCAATGGACGCCGGCAACGTGGTCAGCGCCGGCACTGCCCTGGTCACCCTGACCCAGGTCCATCCCATCCACGTGGTGTTCAACCTGCCCGAGCGCCAGCTGGGCGACGTACGCGCCGCGCAGCAGGCCGGCACGGTGCAGATCGCCGCGCTGGACCGCACCGACGCGCACGTGATCAGCGGCGACGGCACCCTGGACGTGGTGGACAACCTGATCAGCAGCGACAGCGGGACTTTCCGCGCGCGCGCCCTGTTCGCCAACCAGGACAACATCCTGTGGCCCGGCCAGTTCGTCAACGTGCGGCTGCAGCTGCGCACCATCGGCGGCGGCATCGTCATCCCGACCCAGGCCGTGATGCGCGGCCCGGACGGCGAGTACGTCTATGTCGTGCAGGCCGACAACACGGTCAAGATGCAGACCGTGCGCAGCGGCGTGGAAGTCGGTGACAGCCACGTGCAGGTGACCGAAGGCCTGAAGGGCGGCGAGCGGGTGGTCAGCGAAGGCCAGTTCCGGCTCAAGCCGGGCGCCAAGGTCAACGCGCTGAAGCCGGGCGAGACCCCGGCCGCGCCGACCGAAGCCGAACTGAAGGCGGCACAGCAGCAGAACGGCGGCGGCCGCCGCGGCGGTGGTCCGCGCTGAGCGCGGCGATCGCCTGAGTTACCGGCGCCGGCACTTCTGCCGGCGCTGTCATGACGTTCCAGCAAGGATCCGCCCGTGGGCTTTTCGACCCTCTTCATCCGCCGCCCGATCGCCACCTCGCTGCTGATGGCGGGCCTGCTGCTGCTCGGCATCCTCGGCTACCGCCAGTTGCCGGTATCGGCGCTGCCGGAGATCGATGCGCCCAGCCTGGTAGTCACCACGCAATATCCCGGTGCCAATGCCACCACCATGGCATCACTGGTGACCACGCCGCTGGAAAGGCAGTTCGGGCAGATCTCCGGACTGGAGCTGATGACCTCCGACTCGTCGGCCGGACTGTCCACGATCATCCTGCAGTTCTCGATGGAACGGGACATCGACATCGCCGCGCAGGACGTGCAGGCGGCGATACGCCAGGCCACCCTGCCCTCCTCGCTGCCCTACCAGCCGGTCTACAACCGGGTCAATCCGGCCGATGCGGCCATCGTCACCCTGAAGCTGACCTCCGATACGCGCCCGCTGCGCGAGGTCAACAACTACGCCGATTCCATCCTCGCCCAGCGCCTGTCGCAGGTGCAGGGCGTGGGGCTGGTGTCGATCGCCGGCAACGTGCGCCCCGCCGTGCGCATCCAGGTCAATCCGGCGCAGCTGTCCAACATGGGCCTGACCCTGGAAGACCTGCGCAGCGCGCTGACCCAGGCCAACGTCAGCGCGCCGAAGGGCTCGCTGAACGGCAAGACCCAGTCCTACAGCATCGGCACCAACGATCAGCTGACCAGTGCCGCCGAGTATCGCGACACCATCATCAGCTACCGCAACGGGGCACCTGTGCGCCTTTCCGACGTCGCCAACGTGGTGGACGGGGTGGAGAACGACCAGCTGGCGGCGTGGGCCAACGGCAAGCCGGCGGTGCTGCTGGAAGTGCGCCGCCAGCCCGGCGCCAACATCGTGCAGACGGTGGAGCGCGTGCGCGCCCTGCTGCCGCAGCTGCAGGGTGTGCTGCCCGCCGACGTGCACCTGGAGATCTTCTCCGACCGGACCGAAACCATCCGCGCCTCGGTGCATGAAGTGCAGTTCACCCTGATCCTGACCATCGGACTGGTGGTTGCGGTGATCTTCCTGTTCCTGCGCCGCCTGTGGGCCACCATCATTCCCTCGGTGGCGGTACCGCTGTCGCTGGCCGGCACCTTCGCGGTGATGGCCTTCGCCGGCATGTCGCTGGACAATCTTTCGCTGATGGCGCTGGTGGTGGCCACCGGCTTCGTGGTCGACGATGCGATCGTGATGATCGAGAACATCGTCCGCTACATCGAACAGGGCAAGAGCGGCAAGGAAGCGGCGGAGATCGGCGCCCGCCAGATCGGCTTCACCGTGCTGTCGCTGACCGTTTCGCTGGTGGCCGTGTTCCTGCCGCTGCTGCTGATGCCCGGTGTCACCGGACGGCTGTTCCATGAATTCGCCTGGGTGCTGAGCATCGCGGTCACGCTGTCGATGCTGATCTCGCTGACCCTGACTCCGATGATGTGCGCCTACCTGCTCAAGCCGGACGAACTGCCGGAAGGCGAAGACGCGCATGAGCGCTCGGCGGCGGCCGGCAGGCAGAACCTGTGGAGCCGCACCGTCGGGCTGTACGAGCGCAGCCTGGACTGGGTGCTGGCCCACCAGCCGATCACCCTGGCGGTGGCCGGCGCTGCGCTGGTGCTGACCGTGGTGCTGTACCTGCTGATCCCCAAGGGCCTGCTGCCCGACCAGGACACCGGCATGATCACCGCCGTGGTCCAGGCCGACCAGAACGTGGCCTTCCCGCAGATGGAACAGCGCACCAAGGCCGTGGCCGAGGCACTGCGCAAGGATCCGGACGTGACCGGCGTGTCGGCGTTCATCGGTGCCGGCAGCATGAACCCGACGCTCAACCAGGGCCAGCTGTCGATCGTGCTGAAAGAGCGCGGCGAGCGCGACGGCATGGACGTGATCCTGCCGCGCCTGCAGGACGCCGTGCGTGACATCCCCGGCATCGCCCTGTACCTGAAGCCGGTGCAGGACGTGACCCTGGACACGCGCGTGGCCGCCACCGATTACCAGTTCGTGCTGTCCGACGTGCAGGCCGATGAAGTGGCCACCCATGCCACGCGCATGACCGAAGCGCTGCGCAAGCGCCCGGAGCTGGCTGACGTGGACAACAACCTGTCCACGCAGGGCCGCGCGCTGGAACTGAACATCGACCGCGACAAGGCCAGCGTGCTGGGCGTGCCGATGCAGACCATCGACGACACGCTCTACGATGCCTTCGGCCAGCGCCAGATCTCCACCATCTTCACCGAACTCAACCAGTACCGCGTGGTGCTGGAAGTCGCGCCGGAGTTCCGCACCAGCACTGCCTTGATGGAACAGCTGGCGGTGGCCTCCAACGGCACGGGCGCACTGACCGGCACCAACGCCACCAGTTTCGGCCAGGTGACCTCGTCCAACTCGTCCACGGCCACCGGCATCGGCAACCAGAACACCGGCATCACCGTCGGCGGCGGCGGCATCATTCCGTTGTCCGCACTGGCCGACAGCAAGGTGACCAGCGCCCCGCTGGTGGTCAGCCACCAGCAGCAGCTGCCGGCGGTGACGATCTCCTTCAACGTGGCCGCGGGCTACTCGCTGTCCGCTGCGGTGAAGGCCATCGAAGAGACCCAGGCCGAACTGCAGCTGCCCTCGCAGGTGCATGCACAGTTCATCGGCAAGGCCGCCGAGTTCACCGGCAGCCAGACCGACGTGGTGTGGCTGCTGCTGGCCTCGCTGGTGGTGATCTATATCGTGCTGGGCGTGCTGTATGAAAGCTACATCCACCCGATCACCATCATTTCCACCCTGCCGCCAGCCGGCGTCGGTGCGCTGCTGGCACTGATGCTCAGTGGCCTGAGCCTGTCGGTGGACGGCATCGTCGGCATCGTGCTGCTGATCGGCATCGTCAAGAAGAACGGCATCATGATGGTCGACTTCGCCATCGAAGCACGGCGCACCGGCGCCAACGCGCACGAGGCGATCCGCCGTGCCTGCCTGCTGCGCTTCCGCCCGATCATGATGACCACCGCCGCAGCGATGCTGGGTGCGTTGCCGCTGGCGCTGGGTACCGGCATCGGCTCGGAACTGCGCCGCCCGCTGGGCATCGCCATCGTCGGCGGGCTGCTGCTGTCGCAGCTGGTGACGCTGTACACCACGCCGGTGATCTACCTGTACATGGAGCGGTTCTCCGAATGGCTGGCGCGACGCCGCGAGCAGCGTGCGGCACGTCGCGGCGGAGGCCCGGTACAGGAGCCGCCGCTGCAGGAGCCGCAGGCGTGAGCATGACCGACGTGCTGGCGGGAGCGTGGCATTGAACATCTCCGGCCCCTTCATCCGCCGCCCCATCGGCACCGCGCTGCTGGCGATCGGCCTGTTCATCATCGGCCTGATCTGCTACCTGAAACTGGGTGTTTCGGCGCTGCCGAACATCCAGATCCCGGTGATCTTCGTGCATGCCAACCAGTCCGGCGCCGATGCCTCGACCATGGCCTCCACGGTCACCGCGCCGCTGGAACGCCACCTCGGCCAGCTGCCTGGGATCGACCGCATGCGCTCGTCGAGCTCAGAAGGCAGCTCGCTGGTGTTCATGATCTTCCAGAGCGATGTCGACATCGATTCGGCCGCGCTGGACGTGCAGACGGCGATCAATTCGGCCCAGGCCGACCTGCCGTCCGGGCTGGGGTCGCCGATGTTCTCCAAGGCAAACCCCAACGACGACCCGGTCATCGCCATCGCGCTGACCTCCGAAACGCAGTCGGCCGACGACCTGTACAACGTCGCCGATTCTCTGCTGGCCCAGCGCATCCGCCAGATCACCGGGGTGTCGTCGGTGGATATCGCCGGCGCCTCCACGCCGGCGGTGCGCGTGGACGTCAACCTGCGGCTGATGAATGCCCTGGGGCTGACCGCCGATGACCTGCGCAATGCGGTCCGCGCGGCCAACGTCACCTCGCCCACCGGCTTCCTCAGCGATGGCAACACCACCACCGCGATCATCGCCAACGATTCGGTGGCACGCGCGGCGGACTTCGCCAACCTGATCATCAAGACCGGCGCGGACGGGCGCATCATCCGACTGCAGGACATCGCCAACGTCTACGACGGCCAGCAGGATGCCTACCAGGCGGCGTGGTTCAACCACAAACCCGCCGTGGTGATGTATGTCTTCACCCGCGCCGGTGCGAACATCGTGGAGACCGTGGACCGGGTCAAGGAGCAGATCCCCACCCTGCGCGATTACCTGCAGCCGGGCACCACGCTGACCCCGTATTTCGACCGCACCCCGACCATCCGCGGCTCGCTGCACGAGGTGCAGATCACGCTGCTGATCGCCCTGGCGATGGTGGTGCTGACCATGGCGCTGTTCCTGCGCCGGCTGGCGCCCACGCTGATCGCCGCCGTCACCGTGCCGCTGTCGCTGGCCGGAGCGGCGCTGGTGATGTACGCGCTTGGCTTCACCCTGAACAACCTGAGCCTGCTGGCGCTGGTGATCGCGATCGGCTTCGTGGTCGACGATGCGATCGTGGTGATCGAAAACATCATGCGCCACCTGGACGAGGGCATGCCGCGCATGCAGGCGGCCTTCACCGGCGCACGCGAGATCGGTTTCACCATCGTGTCGATCACCGCTTCACTGGTCGCGGTGTTCATCCCGCTGCTGTTCGCCAAAGGCATGATGGGCGCGTTCTTCCGCGAGTTCACCGTCACCCTGGTGGCGGCGATCGTGGTGTCGATGATCATCTCCCTGACGCTGACGCCAGCGCTGTGCAGCCGCTTCCTGGACCCGCACGCCGATGCTGGCAAGCCGACCCGTTTCGGCCGTTGGCTGGATGCCGGGCACGACCGCATGCTGCGCGTCTATACGCGCCTGCTGGATTTCTCGCTGCGCCATGCGCTGCTGCTGTCGTTGACCCCGCTGATCCTGATCGGGGTGACGATCTTCCTGTTCGGTGCGGTCAAGAAGGGCGCGTTCCCGCCGCAGGACACCGGCCTGATCTGGGGCCGTGCCAACTCCAGCGCGACGGTCTCCTTCGAGGACATGGTCAACCGCCAGCGCCGCATCACCGACATGCTGATGGCCGACCCGGCGGTGAAGACCGTCGGCGTACGCCTGGGCAGTGGCCGGCAGGGCTCCAGCGCGCAGTTCAACATCGAACTGAAGTCGCGCAGGGACGGCCGCCGCGAAACCACCGCGCAGGCGTTGTCGCGCCTGAGCGCCAAGGCCGACCGCTACCCCGACCTGCAGCTGCGCCTGCGCGCCATCCAGGACCTGCCGAGCAACGATGGCGGCGGCTCCAGCCAGGGCGCGCAGTACCGCGTGTCCCTGCAGGGCAATGACCTGGCGCAGCTGCAGGAGTGGCTGCCCAAGCTGCAGGCGGTGCTGAAGAAGAACCCGAAGCTGGCCGACGTGGGCACCGATGTCGACGATGCCGGACTGCGCCAGAACATCGTCATCGACCGGGCCAAGGCCGCACGCCTGGGGATCTCGATCGGCGCCATCGACGGTGCGCTGTATGGCGCGTTCGGCCAGCGCCAGATCTCCACCATCTACTCGGACATCAACCAGTACAGCGTGGTGGTCAACGCGCTGCCCGAGCAGACCGCAACCCCTGGTGCACTGGACCAGGTGTACGTGCGTGCAGGCAACGGCGAGATGGTGCCGCTCACCGCGGTGGCCGAGCAGGTCCCCGGGCTGGCGCCTTCGCAGATCACCCACGAAAACCAGTACACCACCATGGAGCTGAGCTACAACCTGGCACCCGGTACCAGCATGGGCGAGGCCAAGGCGATCATCGACAGCACCGTGGCCGGCATGCGCATGCCCGGCGACATCCGGTTGGCTGAGGGCGGTGGATTCGGTTTCGATTCGGACCCGATGGAAATGCTGGTGCTGGTGATGGCCGCGATCATGACCGTGTACCTGGTGCTGGGCATGCTGTACGAAAGCCTGATCCACCCGGTGACCATCCTGTCGACCCTGCCCGCTGCGGGCGTCGGTGCGCTGCTGGCGCTGTACGGCACCAACACCGAACTGTCGGTGATATCGATGATCGCGCTGGTGCTGCTGATCGGCATCGTCAAGAAGAACGCGATCATGATGATCGACTTCGCGGTGGTGGCCCAGCGCGAGCACGGCAAGAGTGCGCTGGAAGCCGCGCGCGAAGCCAGCATCGTGCGCTTCCGCCCGATCATGATGACCAGCATGGTGGCGATCCTCGCCGCGGTGCCGCTGGCCATCGGCATCGGCGAGGGCTCCGAACTGCGCCGCCCGCTGGGCATCGCGATGATCGGTGGCCTGCTGTTTTCGCAGAGCCTGACCCTGCTCAGCACCCCGGCGCTGTACGTGATCTTCTCCTGCCTGGCCCAGCACTGGCGCAGCTGGCGCACCCGTCGCCGCGAGAAGAAACAACTCAGGCGCGCCGCCCGCGCCTGATGTGGCTGAAAAGGGGCCCTCGGCCCCTTTTTTCACGCGCGAGCCGCAATAATGGAGGCTGATGCTGCTGCCGAGCCCGCATGTCCGCCCGCGAATCCCGTCTTAGCCGCCTGTGGGCGCACGAGAAGGCCAGTTATGGCCTGCGTGTTTTCATTGCCCTGAGCACGGCGATGGCCGTGTGCTGGCACTTCGACGCGCTGCCCGCACTGCCCGGCGTGTTCCTCGGCATCATCGCCAGCGCCATCGCCGAAACCGATGACAACGCCTGGGGCCGCACCAAGGCCGTGGTGCTTTCACTGCTGTGCTTCTGCATCGCCGCCGCCGCGGTCGTATGGCTGTTCCCGCTGCCGTGGGTGTTCATCAGCGCCCTGGCGCTGTCCACCTTCTGCCTGACCCTGCTTGGCGGGCTGGGTGAGCGCTACGCCTCCATCGCCCAGGCCACCGTGACCTTGGCCATCTACACCATGATCGGGCTGGAACAGCACGGCGCCGGTGACTGGCGGACGGCGCTGGACGCGGTCAGCCACCTGTTGGCAGGGGCGACCTGGTACGGCCTCCTGTCGATCCTGTGGACCGCGTTGTTCGCCAACCGCCCGGTGCGCGAACGGGTGGCCCGGCTGTATGTCGAACTGGGCCGCTACCTGCAGTTGAAGGCCACCCTGTTCGAGCCCGTGCGCGAGGCCGACCTGCAGCGCAGGCAGCTGGCGCTGGCCGAACAGAACCGCCGCGTGGTCGAAGCGCTGAACATCGCCAAGACCGCGATCCTGGCCCGTTTCGGCCGCTCCGGACGGCCTGCGGTGAACTCCGGGTTGTACCTGCGCCTGTATTACACCGCGCAGGATTTCCACGAGCGCGCCAGCTCCTCGCACTATCCGTACGGGGCGCTGGTGGATGCGTTCTTCCACAGCGACGTGCTGTACCGCTGCCAGCGCCTGCTGGACCTGCAGGGCCAGGCGTGCGCCCGCCTGGGCGAAGCGATCCGCGTGCGCCGCCCCTTCGCATACGGCGACAGCAACCAGCAGGCGGCACGCGACCTGGTCGATTCGCTGGCCTTCCTGCGCGCGCAGGATCGTCCGCAGTGGCGCCGCCTGCTGGCCTCGCTGGACCTGCTGGTCCACAACCTGCAGAGCATCGGCCGCCGCCTGCTGGACGCCGAGAATTCGGACGCCACGCTGGACAACGTCGACACCCGGCTGCGCGACAACAACCCGCACACGCTGCGCGAGATGGCCACGCGCCTGCGGCAGCAGCTGACCCCGGGCTCGGTGTTGTTCCGCCATGGGCTGCGCATGGCCATCGCACTGGTGGTGGGCTTCGCGGCGATCTCGCTGTTCAATTTCCAGAACGGTTCGTGGGTATTGCTGACCATCGTGTTCGTGTGCCGACCGAACTTCGGCGCTACCCGGCAACGGCTTGCGCAGCGGATCGCCGGCACATTGGGTGGGCTGGTGCTGACGTGGGCGTTGCTGCAGCTGTTCCAGGACCTGCACAGCCAGCTGCTGATCGCGCTGCTGTCTGCGCTGCTGTTCTTCTTCACCCGTACCGACCGCTACCTGGTGGCGTCCGGCGCGATCACGGTGATGGCGCTGACCTGCTTCAACCTGATCGGCGATGGCTTCGTGCTGATCGTGCCGCGCATGGTGGACACCGTGCTCGGCTGCGCGATCGCCGCCGCTGCGGCCTTCCTGATCCTGCCGGACTGGCAGGGGCGCCAGCTCAACAAAGTACTGGCGCGCGTACTGGACAGTGCCGCGCGCTACCTGGAAGCGGTGCTGGGCCAGTACCGCAGCGGCATGAGGGATGATCTTGCCTACCGCATCGCGCGGCGCGACATGCACAATGCCGACGCAGCACTGTCCACGGCGTTGTCGAACATGCTGCGTGAGCCCGGCCATGTCCGCCGCAACCTCGATGCGAGCTTCCGCTTCCTGGCGTTGTCCAACACGCTGCTGGGCCATCTGTCCGCACTGGGCGCGCATCGCGACCAGGTCGACAGCTTCGCCCAGGACCCACTGGCGTTGTCCGCCGGCGAACGCGTGCAGCAGTCACTGAAGCAGCTGGCCAGCGCGCTGGCCGAACGCCAGCCGATCGTGGACGATGACGGCGAGGGTGACCGCGGTCTTGCAGAGCAACTGGAGCAGTTCGACGATGCGATGCCACCGAAGCTGCAGTTGATCCGCACGCAGATGGCGCTGGCATTGCGGTTGCTGCCGAAGCTGCGCAGGGCGGCCCATGAGGCGGTCCAGGGGCCGGTGCGGGAGCAGGCTGCGAACGGGTGAGACCCCTTCGCGGGTGGCTGCTGTTTGAAGCCACAGCGTTGAGTGGGCCGGGCGGGGAGGCTATGCGGGGCACGCGCAAGTACGTCCATGTAGCTCTTCGCGGCTCCTGCCGCTCAAGGCCCCGCATATCCTCCCCGCCCGGCCCTCTGACAGGTTCCGGTGGCCGCCACCCGCGAAATAGAAAAAAGACAAAGGCAGGGGTCAGAGTCCTCTCGCTGCGCGAAAGGACTCTGACCCCATCTTTCTCCCACCCGTCCAATCCACCGCCGTTTCCATGGGCCACCATGGACCTGTCGAAGGTGGGGCGGGGTGGCTGTGCAGGACCGTCTTTTCGCATGGATGCGAAAAGCGAGCCTACACGGACGTACTTGCGGCGTGTCCTGCACAGCCACCCCGCCCCACCAACAAGCAGCCCTGCAGCTTCTGACGTTGACGTTGATCTTGATCTTGATCTTGATCTTGATCTTGCCTGAAGCCTGCCGCAGGCAAACACTCTCACACGCGCCAATGCTAGGCTTCGCCGGTCCGAAGGGAGTTTCCATGTCAGGCCACAGCCAGTTCGCCCTGCTCCGCCAGCGCCGCTTCCTGCCGTTCTTCATCGTGCAGTCGCTCGGCGCGTTCAATGACAACGTGTACCGCCAGGCCATCATCGGCCTGCTGTTCTACCTCGGCGTCTCCGACGAAGAACGCACGCTGTACACCAACCTGGCACCGGCCATCTTCATCCTTCCGTATTTCCTGTTCTCCGCGCTGGCCGGGCAGATCGCCGACAAGCTGGAGAAATCTCGGCTGATCGTGATCACCACCACCATGGAGATCGTGATCATGACGCTCGCCGCAGCCGGCTTCCTCACCCAGAACATGACGCTGCTGCTGATCGCGCTGTTCTGCACCGGACTGCAATCCACCCTGTTCGGCCCGGTGAAGTACTCGGTGTTGCCTTCGGTGCTCAGGCCGGAAGAACTCACCGGCGGCAACGGCTTGGTGGAGATGGGCACCTCGATGTCCATCCTGACCGGCATGATCGTCGGTGGCCTCATCTTCACCCTGGCCGGCAGCCAAGGACCCATCGTCGCGGCCACTGCGGTGATCGCGCTGGCCGTGCTCGGCAATGTCTGCGCGCGGATGATCCCGAAGGTCGACGCCGGTGCGCCGGACCTGAAGATCAACTGGAATCCCCTGCCCGAATCGCTGGCCGTGCTGCGCATGGCGAAGAAACAGAAGGCGGTGCGCAACGCGATTCTCGGCGTGTCGTGGTTCTGGTTCGTCGGCACCATCCTGACGTCGCAGCTGCCGACCTACGCCATCACCAACCTGGGCGGCGAGCCCACGCTGTACATCTTCGCGCTTGCCCTGTTTTCCATCGGCACCGGCGTGGGTTCGCTGCTGTGCGAAAAGCTGTCCGGCCGCACGGTGGAAATCGGCCTGGTGCCGCTGGGTGCGTTCGGCATGACTGCCTTCCTGCTCGACCTGTATTTCGCCCGCGCTGGTGTTGCCACCGCGCAGGGGCTGTCAGTGACCGCCTTCGTGCAGCAGGCCGGCAGCCTGCGCATCATCTTCGATCTGCTCGGCATCGGCCTGTTCACCGGGTTCTTCGTGGTACCGCTGTTCGCCTTGATACAGAGTCGTACGCCGAAGTCGGAGATGTCGCGCGTGTTCGCCGCACTGAACATCCAGAACTCCGGCTTCATCGTGGCCGCCGCAGGGATCGGGCTGGCTGCGCACGCGGCCGGAGTCACCATCCCGCAGCTGTTCCTGGGCCTGGCCATCGCCAACGCCCTCGTGGCGATCTACATCTTCACCATCGTGCCCGAGTTCCTGATGCGCTTCCTCAGCTGGCTGATGGTGCGCACGCTGTACCGACTGCGCCCGCACGGCATCGAAGCCAACGTGCCCGATGAAGGTGCAGCGCTGATCGTCTGCAACCACGTCAGTTACCTGGACGCGCTGATCCTGTCGGCGAGCATCCCGCGCCCGGTGCGCTTCGTCATGTACTACCGCATCTTCAACATCCCGGTGATGAGCTGGATCTTCCGCACCGCCAAGACCATCCCGATCGCCGGCGCCAAGGAAGACCGTGCCTTGATGCTGCGCGCCTTCGATGAGATCGACGCGGCGCTGGCCGAAGGCGAGCTGGTGTGCATCTTCCCGGAGGGTGCGCTGACCCGCGACGGGCAGATGGGCGCCTTCAAGAGCGGCGTGGAGAAGATCCTGGAGCGGCGCCCGGTACCGGTGGTCCCAATGGCCCTGCGCGGCATGTGGAGCAGCATGTGGAGCCGGCGCGACAGCCGCCTGGGGCGCATGCGCGTGCCGCGCCGTTTCCGCGCCACCATCGAAGTGGTGGCCGCGCCGCCGGTGGAGGGCAGCACCGCCACCGCCGAGCTGCTGGAGGCACGGGTGCGCATCTTGCGCGGTGACCACGCCTGAGTTGTCGCGTCCGTCCGGGAAGCCTGTAAGCGTTTCCAGAATTCGTGCCGAAAACGGATACAGATGACGCATGTTGCTGTAGATTACCCAGCCACAGGGGGGCGCACCGGCACGCCACGCAATCGCCGGCCACCAAGGAATGGAGTCTCGTACTTGAATCACCCACCGCCAATCGGCACCTCGTCGGTCTACATCCCCAACCATCTGGTCTGGGCGATCCTGTCGACGTTGTTCTGCTGCCTGCCGCTGGGTGTGGTGTCGATCGTCTATGCCGCCCAGGTTGATGGCCGCCGCGCTGCCGGTGACCTGGTGGGTGCGCACGAGGCATCGCGCAAGGCGGGGTGGTGGGCAGTGGCTTCGGCTGCTGCGCTGCCGGTCCTGTTGCTGTTGTGGTTCGGGCTGTTCGGCGGCATCGCCGCGCTGGGCGCTCTCTCCGGTAACTGAGTCACCACCACCCACCCGCAAGGAGCTTATGCAATGAATGCCACCACCCCGCAGATCCCGAACCACCTCGTGTGGGCCATCCTGAGCACGCTGTTCTGCTGCCTGCCGCTGGGCATCGTGTCGATCGTGTTCGCCGCGCAGGTCAACGGCAAGGTCGCTGCCGGCGATATCGCCGGTGCCCGCGAGGCCTCGGACAAAGCCAAGAAGTTCGCCATGTGGGCGGCAATCGCCGGCGTCGTGGTCATGGTGCTGTACGCGATCTTCGTCGTTGCCCTTGGTGGCATGGGCGCGCTGAGCAACAGCGGCTACTGAGTTGCCTGACGGGATCCGGCATAGCGCCGGGTCCCGTTTTTCCGCCATGTCCGTGCCTGCCCTCCCGCCTTCGCTGCAACGCTGGTTGCCCCTGGCAACCGTGGCCACCCTCGCGGTGGGCGCCACGCTGGTCCTGCACAACGTCGATCCCTACGCCGCGGGCAATCCGCTGCCGTCGTGCCCGTTGTATGCGCTGACCGGGCTCTACTGCCCCGGCTGCGGCAGCACCCGCTGCCTTTATTCCCTCGTGCATTTCGACCTGCCCGGCGCGATGGCGATGAACCCGCTGCTGGTGCTCAGCCTTCCGTTGCTGCTGCTGATGCTGCTCAACGGCGCCGGCATCCGCCCGCGTCTGTTCGATCCGCTTATGCGCCTGCTGGCCAAGCCGATGTTCTGGTTGATCGTGCTGGTGGGCTATGCGGTGCTGCGCAACCTGCCGTGGGCACCGTTCACCGGGTTGGCACCGGGCTGATTTCCGCGGTGGGTGACGACCGTTGGTCCTCACGCCTTCGCCCCGGTGGGTGACGACCGTTGGTCGTCACGCCTTTGCTGCGGCGCTAGGTCACCCAGCCGGCGATCACCAGCAGCGCCAGTACCGCCAGCCACAGCAGCAGCATGCGCCAGACCAGGCTCATCGCATCACGCAGTTCGGGCAGGCGCTGCCATACCGGCAGCATGCCGGCTTCGGTGTAGTCGTGTGCTTCTTCGCGCAGTTCGGCATTCACGCTGGCCCGCGCCACCGCACCGAGGAAACCAATATCGTGCCGCCAGCGCTCGCCATGGGCCTGCCGCCACGCTTTCCAGGCGGCATCGAAATTGCCCACCAACGCCATCGACAACGCCATCAACTGGGCCACCGGCCACTCCAGCCAGCCCAGCACGCGCTGCGAAGCGAGCAGCGTTTCCGGGGCCACCAGCGCGCGCATCGGACTGATCGACATCAGGGCCAGCAGGCGGTAACCCAGCGCACCGGCCGGCCCCAGCAGCAGGAACCAGAACAGCACGGCGAACCAGCGCCGCAGCGCGTTGTAGACGGTGGCATCGACCAGCGAGGGCAGGTCATCACGCAGGCTGCCTCCGGCCGCCTGCAGGGTGTGCAGGGCAGCGTGGCGCAGCGCCGGTTCGTCCGCGTCGATGACCGCTTCGACATCGCGGTCCAGGTCACGCGGACCCCAGCACCACGCCAGCACGGCAATGCCCAGCAACAGCGATGGCAGGCCGAACAGCGTGCCGCGCAGCAACCACGCCAGCAGCCCGAGCAGCAGCACCGGCGGCAGCACCGCCAGTACGACGCCGAGTGGCCCCCGGGCGGACGGACCGGCGTGCAGGTCCAGCCATCCCAGCCAGCGTCGGAAGCCATCGAACCGGCGCAGCGTTGCGGCAGCCGCTGGCGCAACATGGCCAAGGGCCAGGGCAACCAGCACGGCGACCAGCGTGGTGAACATCAGGCGCTCCCAGGCTGCTGCCGGTACCAGTGTTCGATCAGGCTGCGGGAGATGGAGATCGGCGGCGACAGGCGGATGCCTTCACCGTCGTCGTGCACGTCGCGCGCGATCGCCGCGCCCACTTCTTCGGCGGTGAACCAGCGCGCGTCTTCCAGCTCACCGTCCACTTCCGGTTCGCCATCGTCGGCCTGGGCGCTGAAACCCACCATCAGGGCACCGGGGAACGGCCACGGCTGGGTGCCGAGGTACTGGCAGGCACGGACGCGTATCTTGCTCTCCTCGAACACTTCGCGCACCACGGTCTGCTCGAGCATTTCACCGGGTTCGACAAAGCCGGCCAGCACCGAATAACGCCGCGGTGCCCAGCTGGCCTGGCGGCCCAGCAGCAGGCGCCCGCGGTTTTCCACCGCCACGATCACCGCCGGATCCACGCGCGGGTAATGTTCCACCGCGCACTGCTGGCAGCGGCCGACGAAACCGCCGCGTTCGAAGCGCACATCGCCGCCGCACACCCCGCAGAAACGGTTGCGCGAATGCCAATACGACATTCCACGTGCATAGCTGAAGGCGCTGGCATCGGCCACCGACCAGGACAGCGCCGCCTGGCGCAGGTCCATGCGTCCGGGTGCGGCCACATCAACCACGGAGGCTTCGACGGAGAACCACGCCTGGTCGCCGCGCAGGCCGAGGAACACCGCGGTGCCGGGGCCTCCACCGATATCGGCGCCGGTCAACGCAAATGGCTGGTCATCGGCGCCGGTGAACGCGGTGCCATCGCGGTCCAGCACCAGCAGGCGGGCATCCGGCCACAGACGCGCAAGGGCATCGGCGTCGGCACGCAGGGCGTCGGCGCGCTCGAGCGGCTCACCAACGAAGGAAAAACCGGACAGCGGCGAAAGAGGGGTAGACATGCGGCAAGCCTGCCCGGATGGACGGTTGCTGGCAAGCCTCGGCAGCACGCGAAGTGCTGCCGCAAGCCGTTTACATGCTGAAACTGCTGCCGCAGCCGCAGGTCGTCTTGGCGTTCGGATTGCGGATCACGAACTGCGCACCGGTCAGGCTCTCGGTGTAATCCACCTCAGCGCCCATCAGGTACTGCAGGCTCAGCGGATCCACCAGCAGGGTGACCCCGCTGGTCTGCACGGCCAGATCGTCCTCGGCGCGGTTCTCGTCGAATTCGAAGCCGTACTGGAAGCCCGAACAGCCACCGCCCTCGATGTAGACGCGCAGCGCCAGTTCGGCATTGCCTTCATCCTGGATCAGCTCGCGCACCTTCGCCGCAGCGGACTCGGTGAAGTTCAACGGGCGGTCAAGGGACTGGTAGCCCGGCGCCGCTTCGGCGGTACCGGGTAGTGAAATCAGCGTGCTCATGCGGTCAGCATGGGGCCGCCCGCGCCGGCTTTCAAGCCATGGCCTCGGCCAGCTTGCGGCGCGCGGCGGTATCGCCCTTGCCGGTGCCCGTCTCTTCGGCAGCGCCTTCGGGCGGCGGAAGCGCGGCCATCGGCACGCTGGCGTGGATCAGCCGGCCATTCAGCTGCGCCCCGGCGGCCATCTCCACCACCTGGTAATGGACATTGCCGTTCACCCGCGCGCTCGGGGTCAGTTCAACCCGCTCGCTGGCGTGCACATCGCCGTCCATGCGGCCGCTGATGACCACCACCTGGGCGCGGATCTCGCCTTCCACCACGCCATTGTCGGCCAGGGTGATGTTGGCGTTGCTTGCACCCTCCAGGGCAATGACCTTGCCGTGGATGCGGCCTTCGACGTACAGCCCACCACTGAATTCGACGTCGCCGCGGATCACCACCTGGCTGCCGATCAACGCATCGACCACCAGCTGTCCGTCACGGCTGGACTTGCTGCTTCCAAACATCTGCCTACTCCCCGTTCGCGGCCGGTGCCCCGGCCTGTTTCCAGTCAAATACCTGCGTGGAACCCCCCGTTCCACTTCCCAGTGTCACCTTAACCCGTTGCGGGGTGAAGTCCGCCGGCAGGATCACGCTGCCGCCCAGCTGCTGGAAGTACCGGAAAGAATACTCCTGCCCCGGAACGTTGCTGCGCTGGTGCAGCTCATCCCAGCTGACCGTGGCCAGCCGGCCGTTCTTCACCCCTTCCACGGTGAAGCGCATCTGCCCTTGGCTGATGGCGCCGCGGTTGAGGTTCTGGGTCAGCACCACGCTGTACTGCCAGGTCCCCGCCGTTTCAGGGCGGAACTCAATGGAATGGGTATTGAGGCCCTTGCGCTGGCTGGTGGCACCGACCAGCCGTTCATAGAACGCGACATCGGCACGCAGGCCGGCGATTTCCTCATCACGTTCGGCCAGCGAGGCCTGCACCTCATTGTTGGCTGCACGGCTGATGCGGTCGGAGGCTTCCAGCGTGGCCTGCTTCTGGCGCAGTTCGACCAGCTGCTGCTGCAGGCTTTCGGCACGCTGCTGCGCGCCTTCCAGGGTATCGCCCAGTTCACCGCCCGGACGGCCCAGCCAGTAGCCGAGCAGGCCGGCCAGCAGGAGGGCGATGAGGGCGCCGGCAGCCAGCGCCCAGAGACGACGACGGTCATGCGGCCCGGCAGCCTGGCCGGGCATGCGGATCTGGACGCGCGAAGGCGGACGGTTGTTCATGGCAGGTCTCCGGAGCATCGGTCAGTGCGATGCAGGCTCGGCCTCGGCGGATCAGTCGGGCCATTGTAGTTCACGACGCAGGTGACACCGGCGGCCGTCCATGACCGCAGCTGTGGCGTTCAGCCTCTCCATCGCCGATAGTGCAGGCTTCGAACGTGCCGTTCGTGCTGGCCGGCTACCCGCGGCATGCACGTCCACGTCGCTGACCGGAGCCTTCGCCATGACCGACGCCCACCTGTTCGTGATCGGCATCCTGCTGGCCTGGCTGGCCGGCATCCGCGTCTACCTCACCGTGTTCGGCGTGGGTCTGGCCGGGCTGCTGGGCTGGGTCGACCTGCCACCGGCCCTGCAGGCCACCGAATCGTGGTGGGTGCTGGGCACCTCGGCGGTGCTGGCCGTCGCTGAATTCTTCGCCGACAAGATCCCCGGCGTGGATTCGGCATGGGACCTGCTGCAGACCCTGGCCCGCGTGCCGGCCGGCGCCTTCCTCGCCGCCGCGACATTGTCGCCCGATGGGGACCTCGGCACCGGCACGCTGCTGGCCGGTGCGGGCGTCGCGCTGGCCAGCCATGGGTTGAAATCAGGCACTCGCGCACTGCTCAATACCTCGCCCGAACCGGCCAGCAACTGGGTCGCCTCGGCGGCAGAAGATACCGTGGTGGTCGGCGGCCTTGCGCTGGCGCTGGCCCATCCGTGGCTTGCGCTGGGCGTGGTGCTGGCCTGCAGCCTGGCCGGCGCGTTGACGGTCTGGCTGGTCTGGCGCGCACTCTGGAAAGGCGTGCGCTGGCTGGCCGGTGGCGATCGCGACGCGCCCCGCACCGGGCCTGCCGCATAATCCCCTCACTCCCCAACTCCCCTGCCGGCGACTCCGTGAACGATACCCACCCGCCACGCAACGCGCGTGCAGAAACTCCGCCCGCCGATCATTGGCAGCGTTGGGCCAGCGCGCCCTCGCAGACGCCGTCCAGCGCTGCGACGACGGCTGCGGCAGACGACAATGTCATCGCGCTGCCCGGTGCGACACCGCCCCCGCTGCACACCGCCGCTGATGTACAGGACGATCTACCGACCGGTTTCATCCCCAGCGACGCGCCCTATCGCATCCTGGTGGTGGAAGACGACCGGGCGCAGGCCCTGTTCGCGCAGAGCGTGCTGCACGGTGCGGGCATGGAGGCGATCGTGGTGGGCGATGCGGAGAGCGTGCAGCCGGCCCTCAAGGAGCATGCGCCGGACCTGATCCTCATGGACCTGCATCTGCCGGGACTGGATGGCATGCGGCTCACTGCGATGATCCGCCAGTTGCCCGGCCTGCAGATGTTGCCGATCGTGTTCCTCAGCGGTGATCCCGATCCGGAACGCCAGTTCGAGGTCCTCGACAGCGGCGCCGATGATTACCTGAGCAAGCCGATCCGCCCGCGCCACCTGATCGCGGCGGTCTCCAACCGCATCCGTCGCGCACGTGCGCAGGCGGCGGCGCAGAGCGGTGACCGTGGCGGTCCGCTGCTCAACAATCCGGAAACCGGGCTGCCAACCCGCCACCACCTGCTGCAGCAGCTGTCTGCCGCGCTCGGCCACCGCGACTGCGGCGGTCTGTTCTTCATCGAAATCGCCAGCGCGCTGGGCCTGCGCGAGCGCTATGGCTATGCCGCCTTCGAGCGCCTGATGGTGCAGGCTGGACAACGGCTGGCCGAAGCCGCACAGCCGCACCTGCTGGCACGCCTGAATGACAACAGTTTCCTGGCCCTGGCACGCGGCGTCGACGAAGAGCAGCTGGACGCCACCGCGCAGTCGCTGCGCGAACAGTTGTCCAGCCGTGCCTTCGTGATCCGCGACGATGAATCGGTGCACCTGCGCGGGGTGATCGGTTTCGCGGCGCTGTCGCCGGGCTTCCCGGACGTCGGCAGCGCGCTGGAGGCGATCGAGCGCACCACGCTGCAGGCACGCCTGCTGACCGCCGGTGTAGCCGGGTTCGTGCCGCACGAAGAAACCAGCAGCGATGAACACCTGGCGATGCTGGACGGCCAGCTGGAACTGGCTTACCAGCCGATCGTCGCCGTGGCCGGCGGCGGCAACGCGCAGTACCAGGTGCTGCTGCGGCTGCGCCAGGCCGATGGCAGCGTGCTGACCGCCGGCCAGGTCATACCTGCGGCCGAGGCGGCTGGCCGCATCGCCGACCTCGACCAGCAGGTGATAGACCATGCGCTGGGCCTGCTCGACCATTACCGCCATGCCACTCCGCCGCTGCACCTGTTCGTATCGCAGTCCCTGCGCACGCTGGCACGCGATGCGTTCGCCGACTGGTTGATCGAATCGCTGCAGCAGCGGCAACTGGACGGCAGTGCACTGGTGGTCGACGTGCGCCTGCCTGACGCGCTGATCCACACCGTCACCCTGCAGCAGTTCTGCACGCGGGTCAGTGCCTTGGGCGTGCGCTTCTGCCTGAGCCAGTTCGAACCCGGGCCGGAGGCCAATGCCCTGCTGACCCAGCTGCCGCTGTCGTTCGTGCGCATGGCAGGACGTTTCTCCAGCAGCCACGCCAACCCGCAGACGCGCGATGAAATGCGCGCTGCGATCGACGTGGCGCACCGCGCCAACCTGCTGATCATCGGCCAGCAGATCGAAGATCCCCAGGCCGCGGCCGCGATGTGGGTGGGCGGCGTGGACTTCATCCAGGGCAACATGGTGCAGTCGGCCGGCAGCGACCTGGATTTCGATTTCCTCAACGCGGTGCTCTGACCCGGTGACCCACGGACGGGGCCGATGGATCTACCGGGCCGGGCTGGCAGCGGCGGCCATCAGCGTGGGCTGCCTGCTGGCCGTGGCACTGCGCTGGAACGGCCCCTGGCCGTGGCTGGGGCTGGTAGCGGCCTGCGTGGCGCTGCTGCTGTGGCCGCTGCGGGCGCAGCAGCACGGCGTGCACGGGGCAGCCCCGGCCGACGAGGCCGAGCAGCGCCTGCGCCAGCTGCAGCAGGAACTGGAGCGCCTGCAACGGCTGCATGAACAGCAGGGACAGCTGGAGCAGCAGCTGCTGCTGGCCAAGCAGGCCGCCGAAGCAGCGGTGCTGGCCAAGGGCGAGTTCCTGGCCACCATGAGCCATGAAATCCGCACGCCGCTCAACGGCATCATCCCGATGCTCGACCTGATCGGGCGCGGCAGCCTGGAACCGGAGCAGCGGCAGATGCTCGGCACCGCGGTCACCAGCTCGCAACAGCTGCTGCGCATCGTCGATGACATCCTCGATCACTCGCGGTTGGAAGCCAATGCACTGGTGCTGGAGACCACCACCTTCAACCTGCGCGAACTGCTGGAAGGGGTGGTGCAGCTGATGCAGCGTGCCGCCGAGGCCAAGGGCCTGCGCATCGTGCTGGAGCTGGACCCTGCCGTGCGCTTGTCGGTTCGCGGCGATCCGGTGCGGCTGCGCCAGGTACTCGGCAACCTGCTGGCCAACGCGATCAAGTTCACCGCCCGCGGCCAGGTCACGCTGAAGGTGCGCCGGCTGGGAGAGACCGCGTTCCGGCACGAGCTGCGTCTGGAGGTCGTCGACACCGGCATCGGCATCGACCAGGAACAGCAGTCGCGCCTGTTCCAGTCCTTCAGCCAGGCCGACGCGTCCACCACGCGCATGTACGGTGGCACCGGCCTGGGGCTGGCGATCTGCCGCCGCATCATCGAGCTGATGCAGGGCCAGATCGGCGTGCATTCCGCGCCCGGGCGAGGCGCCACGTTCTGGTTCGAGATCCCGCTGTTGAAGGCGCTGGGAGACACCCGCAGCGGGCACGGCCCGGAACTGGGCAACCTGCTGCTGCTCAGCTGCGACCCCCTGCTGCAGCAGCGCGTGCAGCGCGTCGGCGCGCAGCATGGCCTTCAGGTGCAGGCTGTGCAGACGCTGGCGCTGGCACTGGAGGCCATCCGCGCGAGGACCCGTGCACTGGCCTGGCTGGTGGTCGATGGACGCCTGCTGCGCAACGGCGATGCGTCCGTGCAGCGGGCGCTCGCCGAACGCGGTACCGAAGCACCCCAGGTGCTGTGGCTGCACCTGGGCAACGCAGCCGCACGCAACGGCCAGCATTGGGTGGACGAACTGCAGGCCGACGCGGCGCTGCACGCGGTGCTGGTGCCGGCTGCAACGCGCTCGGCGCGGCCTGCGGCGCTGCTTGGCGATGCAACGCTGCCTCCCTCCACTGCAGGCACGCCCGACCGCCTGGACCTGCGGGTGCTGCTGGTGGAAGACAACATGGTCAACCTGATGGTGGCCGAGCGCGTGCTGGAAGTGATGGGCTGCACGGTGCGCACCGCGCACGATGGCCAACAGGCGCTGGGCGAACTGCACGCAGGGGGTATCGACGTGGTGCTGATGGACTGCCAGATGCCGGTGCTGGATGGCTACGCCGCCACCCGCCAATGGCGCGCGCAGGAAGCAACATCCACCCGCCCCCGGATGCCGATCATCGCCATGACCGCCAATGCCATGGCCGGTGATCGTGAGCGCTGCCTGCAGGCGGGCATGGATGACTACCTGTCCAAACCGGTTGAACTTTCGGCGCTGCGAAGCATGCTGAAGCGCTGGACCCTGGGCGCGCAGGACATCGGCAGCACCGAAGCGCGACACCAGTGGGTGGCAGCGGACGAGGATGCGGAGTCTTCGCAGGCCGCACTGGACCCGACCGTGCTGGATGAACTGTACGAGGTGATCGGGTCGAGCACGCAGGCGATCATCGACGCGTTCCTGCATGACACACCGATCGCGGTGCAGCAGCTGCAGGCGGCGGCGCAGGAAGACGACCAGGAACAGCTGCGCGCGCTGGCGCACAGCCTGAAGTCATCCAGTGCGAATGTCGGCGCGATGGCCCTGTCTTCTGCTGCGCGGCGCATTGAACTTGAAGCGCGCAACGGCACGCTGCAGATGCCGGTAGTCGCCGCCGCGCGGGTGGTCGCCGAGTTCGCGCGGGCACGCATGGCACTGGCCGGCTGGCAGCGGCGGTAGTGCCCACCGTAGTGCCGACCTTGGTCGGCACCCCTGCCCCCGCTCAGTCTTCCAGCTTGCTGAGCAGGTATTTCGGCTCGCCAAGGCGACCGATCAGTTCCAGCTGGGTTTCCAGCCAGTCGATGTGCTCTTCTTCGGAATCCAGGATCTTCGTGAACAGCTGGCGGCTGACGTAGTCGCCAACCGAATCGGCATGGGCCACCGCTTCGCGCAGCACCTCCACCGCCTCGCTTTCCAGCGCCAGATCGCACTGCAGGATCTCCGACGGATTTTCGCCGATGCGCAGCTTGCCCAGCGCCTGGAAGTTCGGCAGTCCTTCGAGGAACAGGATGCGATCAGACAGCATGTCGGCATGCTTCATCTCTTCGATCGATTCCTTGTACTCGTGCTCGGCGAGTTCCTTGATGCCCCAGTTCTTCAGCATCTTGGCGTGCAGGAAGTACTGGTTGATCGCAGTCAGTTCGTTGTACAGCACCTTGTTGAGGTACTGGATGACTTTGGCGTCGCCTTTCATGGGGGTGCTCCTGCACGCTGAAAACGCAGGCACTGTATCGGCTTTGCGTCGGCGATGAAGGAACGCGAATCGTGCTCAGTTGCGCGTCGCCGCGCAGGCGCGCGCGGTCAGGCGGCCTGCAGGGTGCCGAGAACCGGCAGGGGCAGCCCGTGCGTGTTGCGTGCCTTGGCCAGCAGGTCGCCGGCCATGTCCAGGCAGGACCCGCAGGTAGCACCGCAGCCGGTCCGCATCGTCAGTTCGGCCACCGTCATGCAGCCATCCACCGCAGCTTCGCGGATCTGGTGGTCGGTGACTCCGTTGCAGATGCAGACGTACACGATGGCGGCCGGGGTTGGCAGGCCGATGCTGGCCTGCCGGTATTCCACTTCAAACGCGAATGGTTGTCAATTGACAAGCTGAATCATTCTCGATGGAGTTCAGCCTGGGGCGATCATCAGGTGGGATCGCCCTGCACCTTCTTGGGCCAGTAACCGCGCTTGGTTGGACGCTTGCGCGGCCGATCATGGCCTGCCGCGTGCCCCGGCATCCAGGCTTCCTGCGCCCCCGTCGGCATCTGCGTCACCCCGGCACCGGCCACGCCCCGCGCCATCGGTGCGAGGTGGCGCAACGCACGCGCATACACGCCGCGCTTGAACATCACCACGTGCTCCACCGGGTACCAGAAATCGACCCAGCGCCAATTGTCGAACTCGGGGGTCTCGGTCAGGTCCAGCTGCACATGCGACTCGTCACCGGTCAGGCGCAGCAGGAACCAGACCTGCTTCTGGCCGATGCACACCTGGCGCTCATTGCGGCGGATCGCGCGCGCAGGGAGCTTGTAACGCAGCCAACCGGGGGTAGCACCGAGCACTTCAACGTGTTCGGGCAGCAGGCCGGTCTCTTCCTGCAGTTCACGATACATGGCCTCGACGGGCGTCTCATCGGTGTTCATGCCGCCCTGTGGGAACTGCCAGCCATCCCGGCGCACTCGACGTGCCCAGAACACCTGACCGTCCTGGCGCATCAACACGATGCCGACGTTCGGTCGATAGCCGTCCGGATCGATCACGATGCGGACTCCTAGAAATCTACTGACAGGGACTATCCCATGCCGTCTGTCGGCCCACAAGCAGCACACAAAACTATTGACATGTTTCGTACGCATGCCCAGAATAGCCGGCTCACACAAGGCTATGTAGCTCAGCCGGTTAGAGCACAGCACTCATAATGCTGGGGTCGGTGGTTCGAGTCCACCCATAGCCACCATGCCGAGGTTGGTTTTCGACATGGAAAGTGAGACAATTGCTTCACCTATTTTGCCCCGTCGCCAAGCGGTAAGGCACCTGACTCTGACTCAGGCATTCGGTGGTTCGAATCCATCCGGGGCAGCCAAACAAAAAGAAAAAGGCCTGATCGAAAGATCAGGCCTTTTTCTTTTTGTTTGGTCACGCACTCCACCTTATCCCCGCGCCTGTCGGCGCGCTCCCTTGAACAACAAGGGGGCTCCACTCCGGATGAGGTCCCTGCGTGTCGAGCTTGCTCGACACGCAGGGTCAAAAACCCAAACAACGAGCAAACAAAAACCCGGCCGAAGCCGGGTTTTTGTTTTCCTCCCAGCAGGGCCCCGAAAGGCCCCACGCCAGGCGCGGTAAATCAGCGCTTGGAGAACTGGGTGGCGCGACGTGCCTTGTGCAGGCCGACCTTCTTACGCTCGACTTCACGGGCGTCACGGGTCATGAAGCCAGCCTTGCGCAGCTCGGACTTCAGGGTTTCGTCGTACTCGACCAGCGCGCGGGCGATGCCCAGGCGGATCGCACCGGCCTGGCCGGTGGTGCCACCGCCAGCAGCGGTGACCAGGATGTCGAAGCTTTCGGTGTTCTTGGTCAGCTCGAGCGGCTGGCGCACGATCATGCGCGCAGTCTCACGACCGAAGAACTCGTCCAGCGGACGACCATTGACGGTGATCTTGCCAGAGCCCTTGCGCAGGAACACGCGGGCAGTGGAGGACTTGCGGCGGCCAGTGCCGTAGTTTTGAGTGATAGCCATGATTAGATATCCAGAACCTGCGGCTGCTGTGCGGCGTGCGGATGCTCAGTGCCTGCGTAGACCTTGAGCTTGCGGTACATCTGGCGACCCAGCGGACCCTTCGGCAGCATGCCCTTCACGGCGATCTCGATCACGCGCTCCGGGTGGCGCTCAAGCGCCTGGGCCAGCGATTCGGTCTTCAGGTTGCCGATGTAACCGGTGAAACGGTGATACATCTTGTCCTGCAGCTTCTTGCCGGTGACGACAATCTTTTCTGCATTGATGACGACCAGGTAGTCGCCGGTATCAACGTGCGGGGTGTAGACCGGCTTGTGCTTGCCACGCAGACGGCGGGCCAGCTCGGTGCAGAGACGGCCCAGGGTCTTGCCCTCGGCGTCAACGAGGTACCAGTCGCGCTGGACGGTCTCGTTCTTAGCGGTGAAAGTGCTCATGAAGAACTCTATGTAGGTCGTCGGGCTCATTGCGGCCAGGAGGGCCGGAACTCTGCCACGCGTTGTGAAGGTGAAACGCAAGAGGCGGGATTTTACCCAGCTTCGTCCCGCCGCGCAAGTTCACCCACGCCCATGGGTTGGCAGGGGCGCGCCGGGCGGCGAGAATCAAGGCTCCCCTGACGTCACCGGCCCCACCATGAGCGCGCTCCGCCAGACCACCCCGCTGGACCACCTGCTGACCGAGGCACAGCGTGCGTTGGACACGGTGTTCGGCAATCCGCCGGCAGAACGCCCCTACCCCGCCACCGACGCGGCCGAGCCCGGGATGAGCCCTGGCGAGCGGCGGCATGCGGCCGGCCTGATGCGGATCAACCATGTCGGCGAGGTCTGTGCACAGGGGCTGTACTTCGGCCAGGCGGCGGTCGCCCGGGATCCGGCCACCCGCGCCCATCTGCTGGAAGCGGCGCAGGAAGAAACCGACCACCTGGCCTGGTGTGCGATCCGGCTGGGCGAGCTGGACAGCCGCCCCAGCCGCTTCAATCCGGTCTGGTACGCCGGCAGCTATGCGATCGGCACGCTGGCCGGGCTGCGGGGCGACGGCTGGAACCTCGGCTTCGTGGTGGAGACCGAACGCCAGGTGGAAGCCCACCTGGACGAGCACCTTGAGACGCTGCCGCCAGCCGACCTGCGCAGCCGCGAAGTGATCAAGGTGATGAAGGAAGACGAAGCCCGGCATGCCGAGCACGCCGAGCAGGCCGGTGCGCGCCGCCTGCCGTTCCCGATTCCCGGCGCGATGGCGCTGGCATCGAAGGTGATGAAGACGATCGCCTACCGGTTCTGAGGGACCACAGAGCAGGCCCGGAACCGGGGCCAGAGTCCTTTTCCTGCGGAAAAGGACTCTGACCCTTTTTTCATGAGCCGGTCAGGGCGTGGAAACCAGCTTCAGGCCGATCACACCGGCCACGATCAGCGCTACGCAGCCCAGCCGGGCCGGTGAAGCGCTGTCGTTGAACAGGAAGATGCCCAGCACCGCCACGCCCAGTGCACCGATGCCGGTCCAGATGGCGTAGGCGGTACCCACCGGGATGGTCTTCATCGCCTGGCTCATCAGGAACAGGCTGATCAATGCGGCCACCACGGTGGCAACGGTCGGCAACGGCCTGCTGAAACCATCGGAATATTTCATGCCGATGGCGAAGCCGATTTCAAAGATGCCGGCCAGCAGCAGATAGATCCAGGGCATGGGGGTACTCCTCAACTTTTTAAACGAAAACAAAACGGCCCGGTGTCTTCACACCGGGCCGTCGGTCGGTCGACTGCCGTGAAACGCTGATCTGCGCAGATCGCGGTTCCACGGGGCGGGACGTCCCGCCTTCATAAGCACGGCCCCGGAGGACCCTGCCGGTATCACTCGGACAGGTTGCGCCCGTGGAACAGTTCTTCGATTTCACGGCGCAGCAGCGCCTCGATCTTCATGCGTTCCTTGAAGGACAGGTTCTTGGCCTTCTCTTCGAACAGGTACTGGTCCAGGTCGAAGTCCTTCAGGTGCATCTTCGTGTGGAAGATGTTTTCCTGATAGACGTTGACGTCGAACATCTCGTAACGCGACTTGATGTTCTTGGCCAGGAAGTTCTGGATCGAGTTGATCTTGTGATCGATGTAATGCTTCTTGCCCTTCACGTCGCGGGTGAAGCCACGCACGCGGTAATCCATGATCACGATGTCCGATTCCAGACTCTCGATCAGGTAGTTCAGGGCCTTCAGCGGCGAAATGACGCCGCAGGTCGCCACATCGATGTCGGCGCGGAAGGTGGCGATACCTTCCTGCGGGTGCGTTTCCGGATAGGTGTGCACGGTGATGTGCGACTTGTCCATGTGCGCGACCACGGCATCGGAGATCAACTCCTTGCCGGCCTGCTTCTTGTCGATCACCGGTTCTTCGGAGATCAGGATCGTCACCGAGGCACCCTGCGGATCGTAATCCTGGCGCGCGATGTTGAGGATGTTCGCACCGATGATCTCGGCGACGTCCGTGAGAATCTGAGTCAGCCTGTCGGCGTTGTACTCTTCATCGATGTAGTCGATGTAACGCTGACGCTCCTCTTCGGTGCGGGCGTAACAGACGTCATAGATGTTGAAGCTCAGCGCCTTGGTGAGGTTGTTGAAACCTTGCAACCTCAGGCGAGGCAACGGCTTGACCACGGGCGGCGATCCTGTAAGAGCGGGGAAAGGATCAATTATGAGGCAATTGTTCCCCGAGGGGGGACCTGAACGGGCTGCCGTGAACGGCTAATTGTTTGCTCTTAACATTTGCGCTCCGCTAAGCTGCTCTCCACCCCGTGAATCCGTTCATGCGCAGAGGGAGCGCCACCATCGTGTCAACCGTGCGCCTTGCTACCAGTCCTTTGGCTTTGGACATCGCTACCATCGACCGCTTCCTGGCCCACAGCCACCGGCGTCGCTACCCTGCCCGAACCGATGTGTTCCGTCCCGGTGACCCGGCCGGGACCCTGTACTACGTGATCAGTGGGTCGGTTTCAATAATTGCTGAAGAGGACGAGGAGCGCGAGCTGGTGCTCGGCTATTTCGGCACCGGCGAGTTCGTTGGTGAAATGGGCCTGTTCGTGGAATCGGACCGCCGCGAGGTCATCCTGCGCACCCGGACCGCCTGCGAGCTGGCCGAGATCAGCTACGAACGCCTGCACCAGCTGTTCCTGGGTCCGCTGTCCAACGATGCGCCGCGCCTGCTGTACGCGCTGGGCCAGCAGATATCCAAGCGCCTGCTCGATACCAGCCGCAAGGCCAGCCGCCTGGCCTTCCTGGACGTGACCGACCGGATCGTGCGCACCCTGCATGACCTGGCCGAAGAACCGGAGGCCATGACCCACCCGCAAGGCAGCCAGCTGCGGGTATCCCGGCAGGAACTGGCGCGGCTGGTCGGCTGCTCGCGCGAGATGGCCGGCCGGGTGCTGAAGAAGCTGCAGGTGGACGGCCTGCTGCATGCCCGCGGCAAGACCGTGGTGCTGTACGGCACGCGCTGAAGGTCTCCTGGTGGGTGACGTGGCCCCAGGCGGGTGACGTTGCCCCTGGTGGGTGACCCTGCCCCTGGGTGACCCTGCCCCTGGTGGGTGACCCCTGCCCCTGGTGGGTGACGACCGTTGGTCGTCACTGCGTCACCCCCGCCGTCACCTGCCGGTGCACGGCAGTCCTGCAGGATGATGTGATGGAGCTGAGCAGCGAATTCTGGTGGTTCATCCTGATCGGCCTCGGCGCGCAGCTGGTCGACGGCGCGTTGGGCATGGCGTTCGGGCTGGTGTCGTCTTCGGTGCTGCTCAGCATGGGCCTGCCACCGGCACAGGTCAGCGCCAGCGTCCACACCGCCGAAGTCTTCACCACCGGCGCGTCGGGGGTTTCCCACCTGATGGCCGGCAACGTGGACCGCGGATTGTTCGTCCGCCTGGCCATACCCGGCGCGATCGGCGGGGCGGTCGGCGCATACGGACTCACCCAGCTGCCTGGCGACATCATCCGGCCATTGATTTATCTGTACCTGCTGGTGCTCGCCATCGTCATTCTGTTGCGCGCGGCCGGTCGGATGATGCCCAAGGGCGACATCAAGCGCGTACCGCTGTTGGGTGCCGTCGCAGGCTTCCTGGATGCCAGCGGCGGTGGCGGCTGGGGGCCGGTGGCCACCTCCACGCTGTTGGCACGCGGCGGCCAGGCGCGGACCACCATCGGCACCGTCAATGCGGCAGAGTTCGTGGTGACGCTGACGGTCTCGGCAACCTTCCTGCTGTCGATGGGGCTGCAGCACCTGCAGATCGTCGCCGGCCTGCTGATCGGCGGCATGATGGCGGCCCCGTTGGCCGCGGTGCTGGTGAAGCGGGTCAAAGAACGCTGGGTGCTGGTCGCGGTAGGCGTGCTGGTGCTGGCGATCAGCCTGTACCAGATCGGCCACACCCTGTTCGGCCTGCTGGATCGGTAGCGCCGAAGGCAGCGGCGGCAGCAACGGCGTGACGGCCAACGACCGTCACTACCGGATGCAGCGGCCTGCCTCGGTAGCGCCGAGCCGTGCTCGGTGAGCGCAGCGGCAGGGCCCGTGACAACCAACGGTCGTCACCCACCACAGCAGAGGCTGACGGCCAGCGGCCGTCACTACCGGATGCAGCGGCCTGCCTCGGTAGCGCCGAGCCGTGCTCGGTGAGCGCAGCGGCAGGGCCCGTGACGACCAACGGTCGTCACCCACCACAGCAGAGGCTGACGGCCAGCGGCCGTCACTACCGGATGCAGCGGCCTGCCTCGGTAGCGCCGAGCCGTGCTCGGTGAGCGCAGCGGCAGGGCCCGTGACAACCAACGGTCGTCACCCACCACAGCAGAGGCTGACGGCCAGTGGCCGTCACTACCGGATGCAGCGGCCTGCCTCGGTAGCGCCGAGCCGTGCTCGGTGAGCGCAGCGGCAGGGCCCGTGACAACCAACGATCGTCACCCACCACAGCAGAGGCTGACGGCCAGCGGCCGTCACTACCGGATGCAGCGGCCTGCCTCGGTAGCGCCGAGCCGTGCTCGGTGAGCGCAGCGGCAGGGCCCGTGACGACCAACGGTCGTCACCCACCACAGCAGAGGCTGACGGCCAGCGGCCGTCACTACCGGGCCCGCGGCCTCAGGCTTTTTCTCCGCCGCGGTCTTCGCAGCCCCAGTTGAGGATGCGCGTACCTTCGGGCAACACGCGACGGAAGAAGTCCACGCTGCCACGCTTGGGATTGACCACCACCGGCGCCTTGGCCGCCACCAGCAGCGGCAGGTCGGCGGTGCTGTCGGAGTAGGCCACATCGATGTTGCCGTAGCCACGCTCGCGCAGCATGCGCATCTTCTCTTCGTTGTGGCAGTGGCGGGTGGCGCCGACGGCGCCGAAGCGCGGCCCGACTTCACTGCCGATCACCGGCACGTCCACGTGCGCGACGAAGGCCAGGATCGCCCGCGCCAGCTCAGGCGGCGCGCCGGTGGCGACCACCACGCGGTCGCCCTTGGCGCGGTGCGCGGCGAACACCTCCAGCGCCTGCGGCAGCAGTTTCGCGCGCAGTGTCGGTTCGTGCTTCAGCACATAGGCATCGATGACGCGGTTGAACTCGCGTGCGCGGTGCATGCCGAAGGTGGCGATCCAAACGTAGATCGAAATACCGGCGCGGCGGGTGGGCAGCATCGCCACCAGCGGCCCGGCGATCGGCGTCACCAGCAGCGCAGCCAGCAACCGCAACGGATTGCGCTTGATCAGAGTGGCGAACAGATGGCTGCCGGAATCGCCGTCATACAGGGTGTGGTCGAAATCGAACACCACCAGCGGCGCATTGTCCTGCGGGGTTGGATAGATCGTGCTCATGCAGCGAAGAATAGCTGACGCAGGCCCTCGCCTGGCTCCTCCACCCGCATGAACGCTTCGCCCACCAGGAACGCGTTGATCCCGGCATCACGCATCAGGCCGACGTCCTGCGGCCCCAGGATGCCGCTTTCGGTCACCAGAAGGCGGTCCTTCGGCACCGCGCTGCGCATGTCCAGCGTGGTCTGCAGCGACACCTCGAAGGTGCGCAGGTTGCGGTTGTTGATGCCGATCATCGGCGCCGGCACCTGCAGCGCGCGCTCAAGCTCATCGATGTCGTGCACTTCCACCAGCACGTCCATGCCCAGGCTGATCGCCAGTTCGGACAGCTCCGCCAGCTGGGTGTCTTCCAGCGCGGCGACGATCAACAGGATGCAGTCGGCGCCCAGCACGCGCGCTTCGACCACCTGGTACGGGTCGACCACGAAGTCCTTGCGCAGCACCGGCAGTGTGCAGGCTTCGCGTGCCTGCTGCAGGTAGGCATCGCTGCCCTGGAAGAAGTCCACGTCGGTCAGTACGGACAGGCAGCTGGCTCCGCCGAATTCATAACTGACCGCGATATCGGCCGGATGGAAGTCCGGACGGATCACGCCCTTGGAGGGACTGGCCTTCTTGACCTCGGCGATCACCGCCGGGTCGCCGTTGGTGATCGCTGCCTGCAACGCACGCACGAACCCGCGCACCGGCGGCGCATCGGCCAGCCGGGCCTGCAGCTGTTCCAGCGGCACGGCGGCGCGGCGCTGGGCCACTTCTTCGGCCTTGCGGGCCAGGATCGTCTGCAGGATGTCGCTCATGGTGTTCACACGAAAAAGGGGACGGAGGGAGTCAAGTCGGTTCCAGCGTTGCCGCCTCAGCCTGCCAGCACGCGGGTGATGTCGACGTACTGTTGCAGGCGCGCGCGGGCGCTGCCATCGGCGATCGCGGCGCGGGCACGCGCCAGGCCATCGGCGATGTCGCTGGCCACGTCGGCCACGTACAGGGCCGCACCCGCGTTCAATGCCACGATGTCCAGCGCCGGGCCGGGCTCGTTGTCCAGCACCGCGCGCAGCATCGCGATGGACTGTTCCGGGCCGTCCACGCGCAGGTTGCGGCTGGCGGACATGGCGATGCCGAAGTCTTCCGGATGGATCTCGTACTCGCGGACCGTGCCATCGCGCAGCTCACCGACCAGGGTGCCGGCACCGAGCGAGATCTCATCCATGTTGTCGCGGCCCCACACCACCATCGCGCGCTCGGTGCCCAGCTCGCGCAGCACGCGCGCCTGGATGCCGACCAGGTCCGGATGGAACACGCCCATCAGCACCGACGGTGCGCTGGCGGGGTTGGTCAGCGGGCCGAGGATGTTGAAGATGGTGCGCACGCCCATCTCGCGCCGCACCGGCGCCACGACCTTCATCGCCGGGTGGTGGATGGGCGCGAACATGAAGCCCACGCCGGTCTGTTCGATGGCCTGCGCCACCTGCGCCGGTTGCAGTTCGATCACCGCGCCGAGTGCTTCCACCGCATCGGCGCTGCCGGACTTGGACGACACGCTGCGGTTGCCGTGCTTGGCCACGCGCGCGCCCGCAGCGGCGGCCACGAACATCGAACAGGTGGAGATGTTGAAGGTGTGCGAGCCATCGCCACCGGTGCCCACGATATCGACCATGTGGCGGGTATCGGTGACCGGCACCGGCAGCGCGAACTCGCGCATCACGGTCGCGGCGGCGGCGATCTCATCCACCGTTTCCTTCTTGACCCGCAGCCCGGTCAGGATCGCGGCGGTCATCATCGGCGACACATCGCCGCGCATGATCTGCCGCATCAGGTCGACCATCTCTTCGAAGAAGATCTCTCGGTGTTCGATGGTGCGTTGCAGGGCTTCCTGGGGGGAGAAGCGCATCGTTGGACTCCTGGGGTGGGCGTGCAGTTCAGCGCTGCAGGAAGTTGCGCAGCAGCGCGTGGCCGTGCTCGGTAAGGATGGATTCGGGGTGGAACTGCACGCCTTCCACCGGATGTTCACGATGGCGCAGGCCCATGATTTCCTCCACCGAACCGTCCTCGTTCTCGGTCCAGGCGGTGACCTCCAGGCACGCCGGCAGCCGCATCTTGTCCACCACCAGCGAGTGGTAGCGGGTGGCCTGGTAGCGATCGGGCAGGCCGGCGAACACGCCCTTGCCTTCATGGCGGATCGGCGAGGTCTTGCCGTGCATGATGTTGCCCGCACGGATCACCGTGCCGCCGTACACCTGGCCGATCCCCTGGTGGCCCAGGCAGACGCCGAGGATCGGCGTGGTCGGGCCCAGCCGCTGGATCAGTTCCAGCGAAATGCCGGCCTCGTTGGGCGTGCATGGGCCGGGCGAAATCACGATGCGTTCGGGCTTGTGCGCGGCGATCTCATCGACCGTCATCGCATCGTTGCGCACCACCTTGACCTCGGCACCCAGCGTCTGCAGGTACTGCACGAGGTTGTAGGTGAAGCTGTCGTAGTTGTCGATCATCCACAACATGGATCAGGTTCCAGACTGCGTAGGGAGACGGGCGCGCAGGACGCGCGCCAGGAAAGTGATGCGCGTTACAGGCCCTTGGCCGCCTGGGCGACCGCGCGGAACAGCGCGCGGCCCTTGTTCATCGTCTCGTCCCATTCCTTCTGCGGGTCCGAGTCGTAGACGATGCCGGCGCCGGCCTGTACGTGCAGGCGACCGTCCTTGATCACCGCGGTGCGGATCGCAATGGCGGTGTCCGCATCGCCGTGCCAGCCGATGTAGCCGATGCTGCCGGCATACACGTTGCGTTTGATCGGCTCCAGTTCGCGGATCACTTCCAGCGCGCGGATCTTCGGCGCGCCACTGACCGTGCCGGCCGGGAACGTGGCACGCAGCACGTCGGCGTAGCTCAGGCCCGGCTGCAGCTGCCCGGTCACCTCGCTGACGATGTGCATCACATGGCTGTAGCGCTCGATCACGAACTGCTCGCCGACCTCCACCGTGCCGGCGCTGGAAACGCGCCCGGCATCGTTGCGGCCCAGGTCGATCAGCATCAGGTGTTCGGCGCGCTCCTTCGGATCGGCCAGCAGCTCGGCTTCCAGCGCGTTGTCCTCTTCCTCCGTGGCGCCACGCGGTCGGGTACCAGCGATCGGCCGCACGGTGACGTGCCCCACCCCATCGGCGTCGTGCTGCAGGCGCACCAGGATCTCCGGCGAGGAGCCCACCACCTGCATGTCACCGACATCCAGGAAATACATGTACGGAGAAGGATTGAGCGCCCGCAGCGCGCGGTAGACATCCACCGGCCGCGCTTTGAAGGGCACGCTCAGGCGCTGGCTCAGCACCACCTGGAAGATGTCGCCGGAGCGGATGTAGTCCTTGCTGCGCTCCACCGCATCGATGAAGCCTTCGCGGGTGAAGCCGGAGATGAAGTCGCCCTCGTCCAGCACGTCGCTGTGCAGCGGCGCGGGATAGCCGGCGCCGGGTGCACGCAGCTTGCCAGCCAGTGCATCCAGCCGCGCCTGCGCCTCGTCCCAGGCACCGGGCTGGCGCGGGTCGGCATGCACGATCAGGTACAGCCGGCCCTTCAGATTGTCGAACACCGCCAGCTCTTCGGAATGCATCAGCAGGATGTCCGGCGTGCCCAGCTCATCGCGCCCGGCCGGCGGCGCCAGGCGCGGTTCGATGTAGCCGATGCACTCGAAGCCGAACCAGCCGACCAGCCCGCCGGTGAAGCCGGGCAGTCCGTCCAGCTTGGGTACCGAATGCGCGCTGCGCAGCGCCTCGACTTCGGCGAAGGGGTCGGCCACTTCGCGGGTTTCCACGACCTGGCCGTGTTCGGCGATGGCCAGGGTGTTCCCGCGGAAGGTGTACACGCGGCGCGCCGGCAGGCCGATGATGGAATAGCGCCCGAAGCGTTCGCCGCCTTCGACCGATTCGAACAGATAGGTGTGCGGCCCGTCGGCCAGCTTCAGGTAGACCGAGAGCGGCGTGTCCAGATCGGACAGCACTTCACGGACAACGGGGATGCGGGTGTGGCCTTCAGCGGCCTGCTGCTGGAACTGGGCGGGGGTGTTCAACACGACTTTCCTTCCGGGATACGGCGTTTTCTGGGCGGACGACGGCTACGGGCCACCATCGCCAGTTACGGCGTGCGGAAGAAACGGATCGCGGGGTCGTCAGGATGGACACCCGGGCACTGTACCGCATGCGCCGCCCCGGGCGGAAGCCGTCCACCGCGCGCGGCTGTGCCCCTCCCCCTGGGCCAGGCCATGCGCAGGGCGGCTCGCTGGGTGACGGCCGTTGGCCGTCAGCCTCTGCTCTGGTGGGTGACGACCGTTGGTCGTCACGGGCCCTGCCGCTGCACTCGCCGAGCACGGCTCGGCGCTACCGTTCGCGTGCCCTGCTGCTCCTGTTCCCGCTGCTGTGGGGCGGTGACACCCCTCAACCTGCCGCAATCCGCGCGCTACGCATTACGCCATGGCAGCGCCGCCCTTTCCGGAACGGCGCCGCCACTACGGCAATCGAGGTGCGTTGATCAGCGCTGGAACGGGCTGGCCTTGATCGGCTCACCCTTCTTGTTGCAGGCAGGTGGATTGGTCATGCCCATCGAGAGCAGGTTGCCGCCGTTGATGATGCAGACGAACTCCTTGCCGTCGGATGCCTTCAGGTTCGCATAGGTATTGGTGCCTTCGGTGCGACGGCTGACAAGGGTCAACTGCGACGGCTCGTAGCCCAGGGCGCCGGCCGACTGCGATTTGATCTTGTCGTCATCCAGAACGTTCGTCTTCGCGGCGATCGTGCTGCAACCGGTCAATGCAACCAGCAGGGTGATCGAAGCCAATGAGATGACAGCTGATTTCACGGCATGTACTCCTTGTGAGTGAGTTATGAAGCTGACCGCAGGGACGTGCTGCGCGGGTCAGATCCAGTATGCCAGACCCATCAGCGTGTCGACCGGGACAGCAGCGGGCAATCCGCAGGCAGATGCATGCGCACGCGGCGCGGCACGCATTCGATGCGGAAATGCCGTGCTTCCACCGGCTCACCGTCCAGGTTGAGGGTCAGCGGCTTTTCGGCGCGGATCTCCACCCGGGTCAAACGGGTGCGGGTTGCGACATGCTCCAGCGCAGCCTCCTTGCCGCCGGTCACCAGTTGGCCCAGCATCGCGCCGACTTCGCCGGTCAGTTCGGGAATGATGGTGACGTCCAACTGGCCATCATCGATGACCGCCTGGGGGCAAAGTGCCTGGCCACCACCGGCCTGGCGACCGTTGCCGATGCCCAGCGCGATGAAGCCGCCTTCCCAGTCGAAGCCGGGGCCGTGCACGCGCGCCAGGATCGGCTCGATGCGGCCCAGCTTGGAGATGCCGGTCAGCACGTAGGCCAGGCCACCCAGCACCTTCTTCAGGCCTTCATCGGTTTCCACGGTCACCTGCGTGCCGAAGCCACCGCTGGCGACATTGGCGCACCACCAGACCTTGCCATCGGCGTCGATACGCAACAGGTCGATGGCGCGGGGGGCCTGTGCGGTGATCAGCGCCAGCACCTCGGCGGGGCTTTCCGGGAAGCCCGCCGCCGTGGCGAAATCATTGGCGGTACCGAGCGGCAACAATGCAAGCGAGGGCAGCGCATCGGCAGGTTCGTCGCGGTGCGCCAGCGTTTCCGCCACCGCGCTCAGGGTGCCATCCCCGCCCCCGGCGATGATCACCTCCACCCCGTTGTCGATGGCTTCGGCCACGTAGCGCTCGGCATCGCCCGCCTCCCAGGTGACCCGCACTTCAAGGTCGATCCCGCGTTCGCGCCAGGCCGTGACCGCATCGCGCACATCGACGTCCCCGGCGGATTTTCCGTTCAGGATCAAGCGCCAGCGCGAAAGGCTCATGGGGGGGTTCCGGGGGTGGGGGCGGCACAGGCTAGCAGTCGTGCGTTCTTTGCCGGTGAATGTCATCGGCCTGTCACCGACAGCCCGGAACATGGGAGGCCATAGCAGGGAAGACGGATGGAGGCAGGATCAGCCTCCCACTATTTCAGCAGGGCCACGCCGGCAGCGGCGTGGTCTTTTTTTCAGGCGGCGGCGAAGGCGCGCAATGCATCGCCTTCTAGCCGGTACACGGTCCATTCGTCCTGTGGCCGCGCGCCGGCGGCGACGTAGAAATCGATCGCAGGCTGGTTCCAGTCCAGCACCGACCATTCGAAACGCCCGCAACCCTCGGCCACCGCCTGCCGGGCGATGTGCCTGAGCATTGCCTTGCCGGCGCCGGATCCCCGCTTGTCCGGGCTGATGTACAGGTCTTCCAGGTAGATGCCCTTGCGGCCCAGCCACGTGGAATAGTTATGGAAATACACCGCATAGCCGATCGCTTCACCGTCGGCTTCGCAGACCAGCGCCTGGGCACTGGCATCGGGCCCGAACAGGCTGGCGGCGATCCCCGCTTCGTCGGTCTGCACCGATGATTCGGCCTTCTCGTAGATCGCCAGTTCGCGGATGAAGCGCAGGATCAGGCCTGCATCGGCGACGGTGGCCGGACGGATGTTCATGGGCAAAAAAGGGGACGGAGGGAATTAAACGAGTTTAATTCCCTCCGTCCCCTTTTTGACGTTGGCGCGCATCGCGCTGATCACCTGCTGGTAATCCGGGGCGTTGAAGATCGCCGAGCCGGCCACGAAGGCGTCGGCGCCGGCCGCGGCGATCGCCCCGATGTTCTCGGCCTTTACCCCGCCGTCGATTTCCAGGCGGATGTCCTTGCCACTGGCATCGATCTTCTGCCGCACCACCTTCAGCTTGTCCAAGGCGGACGGAATGAAGGCCTGGCCGCCGAAGCCCGGATTGACCGACATCAGCAGCACCAGGTCCAGGTCGTCCAGTACCCAGTCCAGGATGTCCACCGGCGTGCCGGGGTTGAGCACCAGGCCCGGCTTGCAGCCCAGCGAGCGGATCAGCTGGATGGTGCGGTGGGGGTGGCGGCTGGCCTCGGGATGGAAGCTGATATAGGTCGCGCCGGCTTCGGCGAAATCCGGGATGATCCGGTCCACCGGCTCCACCATCAGGTGCACGTCGATCGGCGCGGTGACCCCGTGCTTGCGCAGCGCCTGGCAGACCAGCGGGCCGATGGTCAGGTTGGGCACGTAATGGTTGTCCATCACATCGAAATGGACCCAGTCCGCGCCGGCGGCGAGGACGTTGTCGACTTCTTCACCGAGACGGGCGAAGTCGGCCGACAGGATGGACGGGGCGATGATGCAGTTGGACATGGCCGGGGCCTTCGGAGCAGGAAGAAAGAGGGGCAGGACTCAGCGCTTGCGCAGGGTCTTGATGCGGTCGTAGGCGGCATTCACGCGGCGGCTCTTGGCCTCGGCCTGCCTGAGCAGTTCCGGTGCGGCGCCGACCAGCTTGTCGGGATGGTATTGCGACATCAGGCGGCGGTAGGCCAGGTCGATTTCCGACTCGGTCGCCGACGAGGTCAGCCCCAGCTCACGGTAGGGGTTTTCTTTGTTCAGGCGGAACCAGTCGGCGTCGAACGCATGGCCGATCAACAGGCCCAGCACCGCGCCAAACAAGGGATTGGGCCGGAACAGCAGGGCCCCGGCAATGAAACCCAGCAGTTTTCCGTACCAGCGCATGGCGCTCCGGGCAGATTTGGCCAATTGGCTTTCCATTTTACGTCACAGCCGCCCCGGACGGCTTTACACTAGGCCGCCCGCTGGCCGGCGGGCCCTCCGGGTCCCTGGGCAGCTCGTATCGACGAAGCCCCCAGGAGTGCCCGTGCCGACCACGTTGTTGCAATCCGATCTTCCCGGCCTGCCCTTGCGCCATCGCGGCAAGGTGCGTGACGTTTTCGATATTCC
The DNA here is from genome assembly GCF_002836635.1 of Stenotrophomonas sp. Bg11-02. Classification (NCBI taxonomy): domain Bacteria; kingdom Pseudomonadati; phylum Pseudomonadota; class Gammaproteobacteria; order Lysobacterales; family Lysobacteraceae; genus Stenotrophomonas; species Stenotrophomonas sp. Bg11-02. The sequence continues at coordinate 140,493 of NZ_PJAY01000052.1, read as the reverse complement.
GCGCGAGCGCCTGCCCGAAGGCACGCCGCCGGGGGACTACCTGCTGATGGTAGCCACCGATCGCCTGTCGGCCTTCGACGTGGTGCTGCCCGATCCGATCCCGGGCAAGGGCGAAATGCTCTGCCAGGTGTCCAACTTCTGGTTTGCCAAGACCGCGCACCTGATGCCCAACCACCTGACCGGCATCGACGTGGCCAGCGTGCTGCCCGACGGCGTGGACGCGGCGCTGTACGCCAAGCGCGCGGTGGTTACCCGGAAGCTGAAACCGGTACCGGTGGAAGCGATCGCCCGCGGTTACCTGATCGGCAGCGGCTGGAAGGACTACCAGCGCACCGGCAAGGTCAGCGGCATTGAACTGCCCGACGGCCTGCGCCAGGCCGAAAAACTGCCCGAGCCGATCTTCACCCCGTCAACCAAGGCCGCCGTCGGCGACCACGACGAGAACATCGATTTCGATGCGATGGTCAAGGCGGTCGGCGTGGACCTGGCCGAACGCGTGCGCGATGCCACCCTGCGCATCTATGCCTTCGCCGCCGATTACGCGCGTGAGCGCGGCATCATCCTGGCCGACACCAAGTTCGAGTTCGGCACCGATGAAGACGGCCGCCTGTACATCATGGACGAGATGCTGACCCCGGATTCTTCGCGCTACTGGCCGGCCGACGAGTACGAAGTGGGCACCAGCCCGCCCAGTTACGACAAGCAGTTCGTGCGCGATTACCTGGAGACGCTGGACTGGGGCAAGACCGCACCGGGCCCGTCCATTCCAGCTGAAGTGATCGAGCGCACGCGTGCCAAGTACGCCGAAGCCCTGCAGCGACTGGCCGGCATCAGCGTCGACTGAGGGGCGGCGGGCGCTGCCCGCCCTCCTCTGGAAAGCTCGCCGGCCATGTGCCGGCACGATCGGAGGCACCATGTCCAGCACCTCGCTTGCCCGCCCCGTAGACCGCTATTTCGCCAGCTATTCCGACGACCACCGCAACCTCGCCAACCAGCGCATCCACGTGGTCGCGGTGCCGGCCATCCTGTGGTCGGTGGTCGCCCTGCTGTGGTGCCTGCCGCCGCTGATCACCTGGTTCCAGAACGGCATCTGGGCGGGCCTGGCGATGTTCGGCGCGTGGTGCTTCTACAACCGCCTGTCGCGCCCGTTGGGGCTGGGCATGCTGGCCGTGCTGTTCGTTATCGGCTGCACCTGCCGGCTGCTGGAAGCGGAAATAGGGCTGGGCAACCTGGCCCGCCTGGCCGGGGTGGTGTTCGTGCTGGCGTGGATCGCGCAGTTCCTCGGCCATAAGCTCGAAGGCCGCAAGCCCAGCTTCCTGACCGACCTCACCTACCTGCTGATCGGCCCGGCCTGGGTGCTGGCCAAGGTCTACCGCCGCTTCGATTGGCGTTACTGACCTTTTTTCCCTGAACGAGCGGGCGGCCTGTTTTCCACGCCCGTCGCAGCGACGCGAGATCCCCATCCAGGCGCCATCGGGGTGCACGACGCGCCACACCATCCCTTTGCAGCCCCTGCCGTACGGGCACCTTGGAGCTGCACGCGCCATTGGCGACAGATGCGGCAAAGTGTCCATCCCGGTCGGGTCAAGCCCCGCCGGCCCAGCATGGCAAGGGGAAGAAAATGAATCAGCACACGTTCCCTGCAATTGGTGGCGTATTCGTGGGTATCGGCAGCAAATGTCGGCCTGTTAGACTGCATGACCTGCTCGTGAATCGCGTATTCCCTGCATGATCCCAAGCCTGATCCTGCTGCTCGCCCTGCCTTTCATCCTGGCCGTGGCGGTTGCCGCATTCTCACGAAGTTCCCGCCGCACGGCCGCCTGGTTGGCCGCGGCCGCGCCGTTGGCTGGCCTGGCCATCCTCGCCACGCTGACACCCGCCGTGCTGGATGGCGAGGTGCTGCGCAGCAGTGGCCAATGGCTGCCGCAGATCGGCCTGGACTTCACCCTGCGCCTGGACGGCCTGGCGTGGATGTTCGCCGGCATGGTGCTGGGCATCGGCTCATTGGTGGTGCTGTACGCCCACTACTACCTGAGCCCGCAGGACAACGCGCACCGCTTCTTCTGCTACCTGCTGCTGTTCATGGGCGCCATGCTGGGCATGGTGCTGTCCGGCAACCTGCTGTTGCTGATGATCTTCTGGGAGCTGACCAGCATCAGCTCGTTCCTGTTGATCGGCTTCTGGTCGCACCGCCAGGACGCCCGCGAAGGCGCCCGCATGGCCCTGGTCATCACCGGCGGCGGCGGCCTGGCGCTGCTCGGCGGCGTACTGCTGATCGGGCGCATCGTCGGCAGCTTCGACCTGGACGTGGTGCTGGCCGCCGGTGACCAGATCCGCGCCAGCGCGCTGTATCCGTATGCGTTGTTGCTGGTGCTGGCCGGCATCTTCACCAAGAGCGCGCAGTTCCCGTTCCACTTCTGGCTGCCACAGGCTATGGCCGCGCCCACCCCGGTGTCGGCCTACCTGCACTCGGCCACCATGGTGAAGGCCGGTGTGTTCCTGCTGGCCCGCCTGCACCCCGCCCTGGCCGGCACCGACCTGTTCTTCTACACGGTCAGCGGCATCGGTGCGCTGACCCTGCTGATCGGGGCATGGAACGCGATCTTCCAGCACGACCTGAAGGGCCTGCTGGCGTACTCGACGATCTCCCACCTGGGCCTGATCACCATGCTGTTCGGCCTGTCCAAGCCGATGGCGGTGGTCGCCGGTGTGTTCCATATCCTCAACCACGCCACGTTCAAGGCATCGCTGTTCATGGCGGCCGGCATCATCGACCATGAAACCGGCACGCGTGACATGCGCAGGCTGGGCGGCCTGCGGCGGCTGATGCCGTTCACCAGTGCGCTGGCGATCATCGCCTCGCTGGCGATGGCCGGCATTCCGCTGCTCAACGGCTTCCTGTCCAAGGAAATGCTGTTCGCCGAGGCCCTCGATGCAGGCGGTCCGGCGCTGATGCAGATGGCCATGTCGATTGCCGCGTTGCTGGCCGGTGTCTTCGGCGTGGCCTACAGCCTGCGCTTCGTGCACGACACCTTCTTCGGCGAGGGCCCGCATGACCTGGACCGCGTGCCGCATGAACCGCCGCGCTGGATGAAGGTGCCGGTGGAGATCCTGGTGGTGATCTGCGTGGCCGTGGGCATCGCCCCGGCGTTGACCATCGCCCCGGTGCTGCATGCCGGTGCGGCCTCCATCCTCGGCGCGCAGATGCCCGAATACAGCCTCTCCATCTGGCACGGCTTCAACCTGCCGCTGGCGATGAGCGCGGCCGGCGTGCTGGGCGGCGTGGTGCTGTATTTCGGCCTGCGCCGGCTGATCGACCTGTATGCGGTGCGCAACACCACGCCGGGCCGCGACGCCTTCCATCTGCAGCTGGACCTGCTTTCCGCGCTGGCCCAGAAACTGACCGGCGCCATCGCCAACGGCAGCCTGCAGCGCATGCTGCTCGGCCTGGTGGTGGTGGCGGTGGTGGCCGCCGCAGCGCCCTGGCTGGCCGCCCCGGCGTGGCCGAACTGGCCCTCTCCGCAGCCGATGCCGCTGCTGGGCTGGGCGCTGTGGGCGGTGATGATGGCCTGCGCCATGGCCACCCTGCGCATGTACAAACAGCGCCTGCTGGCGGTGCTGCTGGTGGGCGGGGTCGGCCTGATGGTGGCGATGACCTTCGTGTTCCTGTCCGCACCGGACCTGGCGCTGACCCAGCTGCTGGTGGAAATGGTCACCCTGGTGCTGATGCTGCTGGGCATGAATTACCTGCCCGCCCAGTCGGTGACCGAGCGCTCCAAGCTGCGCAGATACCGCGATGCCGCGATCGCAGTGGTTGCCGGCGTCGGGCTGGCCGCGCTGGCCTACACCGCGATGACCCTGCCCCCGAACACGATGGCCGGCGAGATGCTTGCCCGTTCCCTGCCGGAGGCCTACGGCAGCAACGTGGTCAACGTCATCCTGGTCGACTTCCGCGGCTTCGATACCTTCGGCGAGATCACCGTGTTCGGCATCGCCGCGCTGGTGGTGCATGCCATGCTGCGGCGTTCGCGCATGGCGCCGGAGCAGATCATGCCCGGCCCGCCGATCAAACTGCCGGTGCCGGCCGACCTGGCGCAGATCATGTTCCCGCTGACCCTGACCGTGTCGATCTTCATGTTCCTGCGCGGCCACAACTCGCCGGGCGGCGGCTTCATCGCCGGTCTCATCCTGGCCGTACCGCTGTTGATCCAGTACGTCATCCAGGGCACCGCCTCGGTCGAGTCACGCTTCGGCTTCGATTACGTCCGCTGCATCGGCATCGGCCTGCTGATCGCGGTGGCCAGTGGCTCGGCTTCGATGCTGTTCGGCGTGCCGTTCCTGACCAGCGGCCACCTGGACCTGCACCTGCCGATCATCGGTGAAGTGCCGCTGGCCAGTGCGATCGGTTTCGATACCGGCGTCTACCTGGTGGTGTTTGGCGGGGCGATGCTGATGCTGTCGATGATGGGCACGATCAAGCCGTCGCGGACACGGACCGCGCGTCGCGGCGAGATCGATCCGCAGAAGCGTTCGGCAATGACCGGGGAGATGCACTGATGGAACTGGCCATTGCAAGCGCCATCGGCGTGCTGACCATGCTCGGCGTGTACCTGCTGCTGCGCGCGCGCAGCTTCGATGTGATCCTGGGCATGACCTTCCTTTCCTATGCCACCAACCTGCTGATCTTTGCCGGCGGACGACTGGTCGCCGGCAGGCCGCCGGTGCTGAAGGAAGGCCTGGACGCGAACCTGGGCAACTACACCGACCCGCTGCCGCAGGCGCTGGTGCTCACCGCCATCGTGATCGCCTTCGCGATGACCGCGGTCACCATCGTGCTGGCCATCCGCAGCCGCAGCGACAACCACAGCGACCACGTCGACGCGCACGAGCCCGACGACGATGCTCCGCCGCGCCGTGACGAGGACCACGCATGAACCATCTGGTGATCCTGCCGATCCTGGTCCCGCTGCTCGGCGCATCGCTGTCGCTGTTCGTTGAACATCGCCGCTACGGTCCGCGTGTGCAGCGCGCAGTGTCGTGGACGGCGATGGCCGCGCTGTTCGCTTCGGTTCTGCTGCTGTTCGCACGCACTGCCGATGGCGCGGCGATGGTCTACCTGCTCGGCGACTGGCCGGCGCGGCTGGGCATCGCGCTGGTGGCCGACCGCCTTTCAGCATGGATGCTGCTGACCACCGTGCTGCTGGCGGTCGGCTGCCTGATGCATGCCTGTTCCGGCTGGGACCGGCGCGCCCCGCACTTCCATGCCTTGTTCCAGTTCCAGCTGGTCGGCCTGAACGGTGCGTTCCTGACCGGCGACATCTTCAACCTGTTCGTGTTCTTTGAAGTGATGCTGATCGCTTCGTATGGCCTGCTGCTCAGCGGCGGGCGCGGCCTGCGCATGCGCATCGGCCTGCATTACGTCGTGTTCAACGTGACCGCCTCCACCTTGTTCCTCATCGCGCTGGGGCTGCTGTACGCCTCGCTGGGATCGTTGAACATGGCCGAACTGTCCCAGCGCATCGCCGAAGTACCGCCCTCGCACCTGGTGCTGGTCAAGGCGACCATGGGCCTGTTGCTGCTGGTCTTCTGCGCGAAAGCGGCGCTGATGCCGCTGTACCTGTGGCTGCCCGAATCCTATGCGCGTGCACCGGCGGCAGTGGCTGCGCTGTTCGCCATCATGACCAAGGTCGGCCTGTACGCCGTGCTGCGCATCCAGAGCCTGTGGTTCGGTGATGAGGCTGGTGCCATGGCCGGGTATGGCCGCGATTGGCTGTTGTGGGCCGGAATCGCCACGCTGGTGCTGGGCGGGCTGGGCGTGCTCGCCGCCATCCGCCTGCGGGTGCTGATCTCGTACCTGGTGGTGGTGTCGGCCGCCACCTTGTTCATCGCCTTCTCGGTCGGCAACCAGCAGGTGCTGGCAGCCGGCCTGTACTACCTGGCGCACAGCACCTTCGTGGCGGCCGCCTTGTTCCTCATCGCAGACCTGATCCGCCGTCGTCGCGGCGGTGCCAGCGACCGCAAGGAAGTCATCGCGCCGATGCCAGGCAAGCAGACACCGGCGGTGCTGTTCCTGATCGCCGCCATTTCCATCGCCGGCCTGCCGCCGCTGTCCGGGTTCCTGGCCAAGGCCGCGCTGCTGCAGGGCATGCCGCCGCAGCTGACCGCACCGGTGTGGATGGCGGTGCTGGGCAGCAGCCTGCTGGTCATCATGGGGCTGGCGCGGGGTGGCATCCGGCTGTTCTGGCGCGTGCCGCATGCCGAACCCGATGGTCCCCGGCCGCGCAAGGCGCCCACGCGCCGGGTGGAACTGCTGGCCGCCTGCCTGCTCCTTCTGTACGGAATCGGCATGACCGTCTTCGCGGCCCCGCTGATGCGCCACACCGATGCCATCGCCAGTGACCTGTTGCAGCCCTCCGGTTATGTCGACCAGGTGCGTGGCGAACAGCCGGAGATCCGTCACCCATGAACCAGAAACGCCCCCTGCTGCGCCGGATCTTTCCCTCGCTGCCGCTCACCGTCATGGTCATCGTGTTCTGGCTGCTGATGTCGGACAGCTTCAGCGTCGGCCTGCTCGCACTGGGCCTGCTGCTGGGCCTGGTGGTGCCACTGTTCGCCGCGCGCCTGGACCGTGAGTTCGCCCGCATCGGTACGCTGCGGCCCGTACCGAAACTGCTGATGACCACCCTGTGGGACATCCTGGTATCCAACATCGAAGTGGCCGGCCAGGTGCTGGGCAAGGAAAGCAGGATCCATCCGGGCTTTGTCTGGATTCCGCTGGACATCGCCAATGTGCACGGCATCGCTGCGCTGACCAGCATGATCACACTGACACCGGGGACTGTGTCCGCTGCACTGAGCGATGACCGCAAGTACCTGCTGGTCCACGTACTGAACCTGGACGATGAGCAGCACCTGATCACCGAAATCAAACGCCGCTACGAGGCCCCGCTGATGGAGATATTCCCATGACCGGATTCGATGTCATCCAGAACACCCTGGTGGTGTGCATGCACGTGGTCGGCCTGGCCATGCTGCTGTCGACCTGGCGCCTGCTGCGCGGCCCCACCGTGCCTGATCGCATCCTCGCGCTGGACACCCTGTCGGTGACCGCCATCGCGCAGTTGATGCTGTTCGGCATGTACCTCAATTCGGCGATCTACTTCGAGGCCGCGCTGATCATCGCCATGCTCGGCTTCGGCAGCACCGTGGTGCTGAGCAAGTTCGTGCTGCGCCGGGATATCGTCGAATGATCACCGCCATCCAGATCGTGCTGTCGGTGGTGCTGCTGTTCGGCTGCTTCTTCATCCTGGTGGGTGCGCTGGGCCTGGTGAAGCTGTCCACCTTCTTCAAGCGCCTGCACGCCCCGACCAAGGCCAGCACGCTGGGCGTCGGCTGCGTGCTGGTGTCCTCGGTTGCTTACCACATCTTCCTCGGCCAGGACCCGCAGCCGCGCGAGCTGCTGATCACCATCTTCCTGTTCATCACCGCACCGATCAGCGCGCACCTGATGGCCAAGGCGGCGCTGTCGCTGCTGATGGAAACGCGCCCCACGCTGCCGGGCAACGAACGCGCCGAAGCAGAACAGTTGCCGCCGCCGGAGCCGGTACGCGAGAAGGTCGTGGAAGCGACCGACGATGTGTATACCTCCAACGAGAGCAAGACGGACGAGCGCGAGCGCTGACTCCACCGGCCGGGCGATGCGTCGGCCGATGCAGCGCCAAGCGTGCGCGCGGCGCCTGGATGTCGAGCACGCTCGACACTGCCCGCTCAGGCCACCAGCAGTCCCAGCTCCAACCCCACCCACGCCACGAATGCGCCCAGCAGCACACCGCCTTCTGCGCGGCTGATGCGCAGGTCACCGCGCAGCATCGGGTACAGCACCAGCGCGAAGGCCAGCACGGCCGGCAGTTCAAGCCGCACGAACGAAGCCGGCAGTGCCAGCGGCTGCACCAGCGCCATCACGCCGATCACCAGCAGCAGGTTGACCACGCTGGAACCCAGCACGTGGCCCACCACCATGTCGCCCTGCCCGCGCCGCGCGGCCATCACCGCAGCGGCGACTTCAGGCAGCGCGGTGCCGATCGCCACCGGCAACAGGCCGACCAGCAATGGCGTCCAGCCGAGCGCAGCGCCGAAGTCCGCAGCGGCCCCCACCACCAGCCGGGCGCCCCAGAACAACGTCAATGCGGCGATCGCCATGCGCACCAGGTTCAAGGCCAATCCCGGGCGTGATACCGCCGCGTCGGCGATCAGCGCCTGAACCTGCGGCGCCTCATGCCGTCCACGGCGCAGCAGCAGTACGAAGAACAGGACGAAGGCCGCCAACAGCACGCCGCCTTCCCAGCGCAGCAGTTGTCCATCCAGGCCGAATACGATCAGCAGCAGCGCGGCCGCCAGCACGCCGAACCAGCTCGCCACGATCACCCGCGCGCGCATCAGCAAAGGGACGGCGAGTGCGGCCAGCGCGAGGGTCAAGCCGAGGTTGGCCAGCGTGCTGCCCACCGCATTGCCGAGCGCCAGCTCGGGCTGGCCAACGGCCAGCGCGCGCGCGTTGACTGCCAGCTCCGGCACGGACGTCGCCACGCCCAACAGCAACAGGCCGGCGGTGAAGGGCGATGCGCCCAAGCGCTGGGCCAGCCCGGAGGCGGCCTTGACGACGGTGTCGCCGCCAAGCCCCAGCAGGATGATGCCGAGCACGAACCAAGCGATGGCGAGGGCGATCATCAGGCAGTCCTTGAGCGGGAGTCACGGCGATTCTACGGTGGATCCCCGTGTCCCGGTGGGTCACGCCCCGCCTCTGGTGGGTGAGGCCCCGCCTCTGGAGGGTGAGACCCCGCCTCTGGTGGGTGACGACCGTTGGTCGTCACAGGGTCACCTCACCCCTCAGCCACACCCTTCCACATAATCCACCTGCGGCGGCAGGCCCACCCGCCACGCGCTGACCTTGCCATCGGCACCAAGCGCGAAATCGATGATGCCGTGCCCTTCCTGCTCCGGACGCACGCGCAGGTGCTGGGCCTGCGGATCGTATTTGTCCGGGCCCAGGTCGGCGCGTTCGGGATACAGCTGCTGCAGCTCACCCAGGCTCATGCCCACGCGACCGCCGCCGGGGGCGACGATGCCCGGGCCGCGCACGTCGTAGCGCACCAGCCTGTTGCCTTCGATCATCAGGAACGGGCCTTCGGCCGACTCCTTCTGCGGGCGGATGTAATGGCATTCATCGTTCGGTACGTCGCCCTGCAACGGCGCACCGAATCGACCGCGGACATCGTCCAGGCTCGCCCCCAGGTCCACCGCACCGAAGCCGTCCAGGCGCGCCGGGCTGTCACGCCGCGGATCGATCGGCGAGGCGTTGTTCAGGTCGGGATCGGCGGAGACGTCGGCGTCCTTGGCTGGATTGGTGGCCGCTTCGGTCATCGGCGAGGTCGCCTCCGGGCTCGCTTCCGGGCCCTGGCTGCAGGCGGCAAGGGACAAGGCCAGCAGGCCGGCTACGGGGAAGGCTTTCATCGGGACATCTCCTGGGAGGCAGTGCGCGAACGCTACCGCGCCGGATGTGCACGCGCCGCATTGTCATCATGGTTTCACGGCGGACATTCAGGCTCGGCCTGCACCGCCTTCTCTGCAGCCGCCCATGCTCCCGCGCAAGACCGACCAAGCCCGAACCGCGCTGCAGGCCCACCGCGCCCCGCTGGACATGCGCCAGCGCCGCCTGCTGATCCTCTGCGACGGCCAACGTGACCTCGCAGCGTTGACCACCATGATCGGTGCGGATGCCCCGGCGATGGTGATCCAGCTGGTCCAGGCTGGCTATCTGGTGACTACACCGGAGGTGCTGGAGGCGTCAGCTCCCACGCCGATAGCGCCTGCCCGCCCGGTCTCACCGATGTCGGCGCCATCGCCGGCAGCTGCCCCGACCGCGCCATCCGCTGAACGCCGGCGTTCGATGGCCGCCGCGCGCATCTACCTGCTGGGCATCCTGGAAATGCAGCGCCACCCGCAGGCCGCCGCGCTGCTGCGCGAACTGCAGCAGGCGCGCCAGGAAGGCGACGTGGTGGACGCCATGCAGGGCGCCCTCGACGCCCTCCCCGGCCTGACCTCGGCCGGCTACGCAGAACGCGTCCACGGCCGGCTGCTGGAAGTCATCCCGCATGAACACCTCAACACGTTCAAAAAGGGGACGGAGGGAGTTAAGTCACTTCCGGCGGTGCCGGAAACGACTTAACTCCCTCCGTCCCCTTTTTATCAGCGGAAGTTGTTGCGCAGGCCGTTCCAGCATTGCTGGTAGTCGCCCTGGCGATGGGCGGCCGACAGGGCCTGCGCGGTCGGGCGGATCACCCCGCGCGTTTCGAACATGAACGCCATGGTGTCCTTGATCACGTCCGGGCGGGACAGGTCGGCCGCCGATGCCTTGTCGAAGGTCGGCGCATCCGGACCGTGGCCGCTCATGCAGTTGTGCAGCGACGCACCGCCAGGCACGAAGCCTTCGGCTTTCGCGTCGTAGGCCCCGTGCACCAGGCCCATGAACTCGCTGGCGATGTTGCGGTGGAACCACGGCGGGCGGAAGGTGTGCTGGGCCACCAGCCAACGCGGCGGGAAGATCGCGAAATCCATGTTGCTGGTGCCGGCGGTATCGCTCGGCGAATGCAGCACCAGGAAGATCGACGGATCCGGGTGGTCGAAGCTGATCGAGCCGATCGTGTTGAAACGGCGCAGGTCGTAGCGGTACGGCGCGTAGTTGCCGTGCCAGGCCACCACGTCCAGCGGTGAATGGTCGATGCGCGCGCGCCACAGCTGGCCGTCGAATTTCGCCACCAGCTCGAACTCGCCGTCGAGGTCTTCGAACGCCGCATGCGGGGTTTCGAAATCGCGCGGATTGGCCAGCCCATTGGAGCCGATCGGCCCCAGGTCGGGCAGCTTCAGCAGCGCACCGAAGTTCTCGCAGACATAGCCGCGTGCCTGCCCGTCCGGCAGTTCAACGCGGAAACGCACGCCGCGCGGGATCACCGCGATCTGCTGCGGCTCGACCTCGACCACGCCCATTTCGGTGAGCAGGCGCAGGCGTCCCAGCTGCGGGACGATCAACAGCTCGCCGTCGGCGTTGTAGAAATAACGCCCCTGCATGTCACGGTTGGCGGCGTACAGGTGGATGGCCACACCGGCATGCGCATCCGGGCCGCCGTTGCCGCCCATCGTGTACAGGCCTTCGACGAAATCAGCCGGTGCCTCGGGCAGCGGCAGCGGGCTCCAGCGCAGCTGGTTCGGCGCGGCCGGCAGCCCGTGGAAGCTGCCCTGCAGGCGCTCCTGCGCGAACGCGGTGAACTCGCCATGGGTTACCGCCGGGCGGATCCGGTACAGCCAGCTGCGGCGGTTGCTGCCGCGCGGGGCGGTGAACGCGGTCCCGGACAATTGTTCGGCATACAGCCCGTGGGCCACGGTCTGCGGCGCGTTCTGCCCGATCGGCAGCGCACCGGCCCGCGCTTCGCTGGCGAACTCGTTGCCGAACCCGGTCTGGTAGCCGCGTGCTTCGATGGTGCTGGTCATGTCTGGCATCCCGTCATGTGCCGGCGCGTGGCCGGCACCTACCTTACCCGAGCGATATGCCGCTTACAGTACGCCGCGGCGCATCTGGTCGCGCTCGATGCTCTCGAACAGCGCGGTGAAGTTGCCTTCGCCGAAGCCCTCGTTGCCCTTGCGCTGGATGATCTCGAAGAAGATCGGACCGATGCAGTTCAGGGTGAAGATCTGCAGCAGCTTGCGCTGGTGGGTTTCCGGGTCGGCATCGATCAGGATCTTGTTGCGGGCCAGTCGCGCCACGTCCTCGCCATGCCCCGGAACGCGCTGGTCGATCACGTCGAAGTAGGTTTCCGGCGTGTCCAGGAACTGCACGCCCTGCTCGCGCATGGCTTCCACGGTCTCGTAGATGTTCTCGGTGAAGCAGGCGATGTGCTGGATGCCTTCGCCCTTGTAGGCGTCCAGGTATTCGTTGATCTGGCTCTTCGGATCGGACGATTCATTGAGCGGAATACGCACGATGCCGTCCGGGGCGGTCATCGCCTTGGACACCAGGCCGGTCTTCAGGCCCTTGATGTCGAAGTAGCGGATCTCGCGGAAGTTGAACAGCCGCTCGTAGTAGTCCGACCACTGCTGCATGTTGCCGAAGTACAGGTTATGGGTCAGGTGGTCGATGAAGGTCAGGCCGAAGCCCTTCGGTGCCTGGTCGGCGCCCTCGATGGCTTCGTAGTCATCGCCGTAGATGCTGCCGGCGTCGCCGTAGCGGTCCACCAGGTACAGCATGCAGTCGCCGATGCCCTTGATCACTGGCGCATCCACCGCCCTGGAGTCCGGCTTGAAGTCGACCGGCTTGGCGCCATTGCCCAGCGCGGTCTGGTAGACCTCGGCACCGGGCTTCTGGAAGCGGATGGCGAAACCGCACGCGCACGGACCGTGCTTTTCAGCGAAGTCGGCGGCGAACGAATCCGGGTCTTCATTGACCAGGAAGTTGACGCCACCCTGCCGGTATACGGTGATCGGGCGGGTGGTGTGCTTCAGCACGGCGGTGAATCCCATGCTGCGGAAGTAGGCATGCAGCTCCTGGCCGCGCCCGGCGGGGGCGGCGAATTCGACGAACTCGAAGCCGTCGATGCCCATCGGGTTTTCAAACGTGGTCACCTGCATGCCCGGATTGGGATGCGAGGCGGTCTGGACGGTGGTATTCATGGCATAAGGCTCCGAATCTTTTCCGCATCAAACCAGGTGCGGGCGACAGAGGGACCCGCGACAATGCAGGGCCAGTACATCCCCTTTATAGTTACACCTGAAACCACCAGCAAGGTGCACCGCAGCATGAGCCCACCCGATCCCGCTTCCACCAGCGTGCGTGCCTCGCACGTCCTGCTCGACCTGGAACAGTTCCTGCCCTACCGGCTGAGCGTGCTCTCCAACCGGGTCAGTGGCAACATCGCCAAACTGTACGGTGACCGCTACGGCCTGGCGATTCCGGAATGGCGGGTGATCACCATCCTGGCGCTGTACCCCGGCTCGTCGGCCAGCGAAGTGTCCGAACGCACGGCGATGGACAAGGTCGCGGTCAGCCGCGCGGTGGCGCGCCTGCTGGAGCGCGGTTTCATCAAGCGCGAAACCCATGGCGATGACCGCCGCCGCTCGGTGCTGGCGCTGTCGGCGGCCGGCTTCGAGGTGTACGAGACCATCGCCCCGCTGGTCATCGAGACCACCCGCAAGCTGATGTCCGTGCTCAGCGAAGACGAAGAACAGCTGCTGGAAAAGCTGATCCTGCGCCTGGCCGGTGAAGGCCTGCAGCGGATGGCCGAATAAGAACGGGCGTCGGGTAGAGCCGACTCCGTCGGCCTGCCCTGGACATCAGGTAGAGCCGACCCTCAGCTCAGGTGCTTGCGCCGGGCGTAGACCCAGGGCGCGGCCAGCGCGCCGATGGCACCGGCGGCGAAGCCCAGCGAGGCCGCCACCGTGGCCGCTTCGATCGCCCCCGGCAGCGCCAGTGCAGCGGTGACCAGCAGCAGCGAGGGCAGGCCGACGAAGATGGCCAGGAAGAACGGCCAGCGCGGCACCCAGGTGCCCAGCTGCAGCAGGCTGACCGGCTGCCAGATGTCCCCGTTGGCATCCTCGGCGATCTTGCGCACCACCACCGGCAGGCTGATTTCCGGCAGCGCGCGGCCCTGCCGAGCAGTGGCCAGCTCGCGGGCCACCGCCTCGATGGCGGGATAGCTGGACGGCCACGGCTGCGGCGGCTTCACTCCGTAGGCGACCAGCAGCGGCACGCTCAGCCAAGGCGTCGGCAGCGGTCGCAGGCGGCGGCGTCCGTGTACGCACCAGACCTCGCGCCGGCCATGCGCGGTGACCTCGTACAGGGCCAGTTCTTCGGGCGGCGGGTAGCCGAGCATGGTGGTCCGCGCGGCCAGCGTGTCCACGCCCATCGCGCGCAGGAAGCCCGGTCGGCTGCGTCCTTCCTGCATCCACCCCAGGCCCAACGCGCCGATCAGCAAGGCGTCGGCATGGTCGCGGCTGCCGACCGTCGCGCGATCATCGCTGGCCAGCAACCAGGCCAGCGACTGCGGCTCGGCGACATCGGCCACCGACCAGCGCCCGCTGTCGCCCAGCACATGCCGCAGCGGCAGGCGCATCGGCGCGGTTTCGCCCCGTTCGGCGGCCTGCAGGAACGGCAGCACGCCCTGCGCGAACGCCGCCACGTCCACCGCCCGTCCGCCCTGCCCCAGCCATTCCGGCGGCAGCAGGCCGGCCAGTTTCGGGTCACGGGCGAGCAGGTCCAAGCGTTCTTTCTGTTCCACCAGCTTCTGCACCGCAGCGGCCAATGCGGGGTTGTCCGGCAGCGCCACCACGGGCAGCTTGTGCGTGCCGGGCGGTATCGCCGCCGCAGCCACCGCAGCGCCATCGTCCATCAGCACGTCCACCGCAGGCAGTGCCACGGTGTCGGCAGGGGGATGGTCGATCAGCTCGCTGTGCATCGGACGCTCCAGGTCGTGCGCCACGGTCAGCGTGGCGTCGGTACCTTGGCGTTAGCGGCCGCAGCGCGGCGGAATTGAGCGCTGCGGCCTGGCATCGCGCCTCAGCGCGGCGCCCATTCCTTCATGAAGGCGAGGAACTTCGCACGGTCGTAGCTCTTGCCCTGCTCCAGCTCACCGGTGAACTGCGAATGCAGCAGGCCTCCCTCGGCGTCCAGCACGAACAGGTGCGGGTAGCCCTTCACTTCCGGGAACTGCGACAGGAACGCCTTGTTCTCGTTGTCTTCGCTGTAATTGACCTTCATCCACACGTAGTTCGCGTCACGCAGGCGGCGCACTTCGGCATCGCCTTCGACGAATTTGTCCAGGATGTGGCACCACGGGCACCACTCACCGCCCACGTCCAGGATGATGCGCTTGTTGCCACGCTGCGCCTCCACTTTGGCCGTTTCCAGGTCCGCGGCCGGGTCGCGGGCCGGATCGAACGAGGCGTTGAGTGCCGCGATGGCCGCGATGTCCGCGGCCGCCGGGGTATTGCCGGAGGCCACCGGCACGCTGGGATCAGCGGCCGGTGCCTCGGTGGGACGCGTATCAAGCGGTTGCGCAGGCGCCTTGGCGGTATCGGGACCGGGTTGCGAGCACGCTGCCAGTGCAGCGGCCAGAACCCCCATGGACATCCAACCTGCGGTCTTGCGCATTCGCTCTTCCTCTTACTTGACGCCGTGCATCAGCTTCTGGATCAACGGCGCCACCAGGAACAGCAGCACGCCCGATCCGACCAACGCGTAGAAACCAAAGGTATACCCGGCGTGCGCCGATTGCACGGTCATGCCGCCTTCGCCGCTCACCCGTCCGGCGAAGATGCCCGCCAGGTTGTTGCCGATGGCAATGGACAGGAACCAGCAACCCATCGCCATGCCGCCCAGTCGCGCCGGAGCGAGCTTGGTCGTCATCGACAGGCCGATCGGCGACAGGCACAGCTCACCCACGGACTGGATGACGTACACCATGAACAACGTCCAGAACGGGATCTTGCCGGCCCCGTCGACCATGCTCGACAGCGCGACCATCAGCAGCAGGAAGGCCAGGCCGTTGAACACCAGGCCGAGGCCGAATTTGCGCGGGATGGAGGGGTTGGCGCGGCCCATCTTCACCCACATCCAGGCCAGCAGCGGGGCCAGGGTGATGATGGCGATGGAATTGACCGACTGGAACCACTCCAGCGGGAAGGTCCAGTCACCGAACTGGCGATCGACGATGCGGTCGGCCAGGAAGGTGAAGGAGCTGCCGGCCTGCTCGAAGAACATCCAGAACAGCACGTTGAACATGAAGATCACCAGCATCGCGATGACCTTGTCGCGGGCCACGGTACCGGTGCGGATGCCTTCCACCAGCAGCATCACCGCCGGCACGACGAACAGTGCCATCAGCAGCAACTGCAGCGCCTGCGCGTCGATGGTCAGCAGGAAGTAGAACAGCGGCACGCCGACGATGGCGCCCACGATGGCGACCAGACCGACGCGGCCGTTGCTTTCCTGGCCCGGTGCCGGGGCACCGATGCCCTTCAGCTGCTGCCGGCCCATCCAGAACCAGACCAGGCTGATCAGCATGCCGACGCCGGCACTGATGAAGACCACCTGGTAATGCGGCATCGCATCGGTGCCGAAGATCTCGCGCGCGAGCCAGCCGGTGATCACCGGGGCGATCATCGCACCCAGGTTGATGCCCATGTAGAAGATGGTGAAGCCGGAGTCACGGCGTGCATCGCCCTGCAGGTACAGCTTGCCAACCAGGGTGGAGATGATCGGCTTGAACAGCCCGTTGCCCACGATGATCGTGGCCAGGCCAAGCTTGAACAAGAGTTCGGTGGGCGAGGCCAGCATGAACAGGCCCACGGCCATGAACAGCGCGCCCAGCAGGATCGAGCGCTGGAAGCCGATCAGCTTGTCGGCCACGTAGCCGCCGAAGATCGCACCGGCATACACCAGTGCCAGGTAGGCGCCGTACAACTCGCTGGCCGGTCGTTCACCGGTAGCGTCGCCGCCGTGGAACTGGGCCACGATGTACAGCACCATCGCCCAGCGGATGCCGTAGAACGCAAAGCGCTCCCAGAACTCGGCCATGAACAGCATCCACAGAGGGCGTGGGTGGCCGAGCAGTGTCTTGAATTCCGGCACGGCCGGTTCGGGGGTATTCGCAGTGGCGTTCAGGCTCATGCGGGATTCCTGGTTCGGTGGATGACAGGCACGTCCGCTGTGCCGAGCTAACGCGCGAGGATCACCGACTTCTGGCGTTCACGTCAAATACACACCGATCGAAGCAGGTCACCGCCCGGTCGCGGAACTTGCATCTGCAACAATCTGAATGGGGGACGCCGGCGGCTCAACCTTCCAGCGTGGTCCGCACCTGGAACAGTTCGGGGAAGAAGGTCAGCTCCAGCGCCTTGGCCAAGAAGCCCACCCCGGACGAACCGCCGGTGCCGCGCTTGAAGCCGATCACCCGCATCACGGTGCGCATGTGGCGGAACCGCCACAGCTGGAAGGCCGTCTCCAGATCGACCAGGTCCTCGCACAGCGCGTACTCGCGCCAGTAGCGGTCGGTGTCCTGGTAGATGCGCTCGAACACCGGGTGCAGCGCATCGTCGGCCACGTGCGGCAGTGACCAGTCGCGGTCCAGGTACTGCGCCGGGATGTCGTGGCCGAAGCGCGACAGGTACTGCAGGAACTCCTCGTACAGGCTCGGCGCCTGGAGTGCCTGGCGCAGCCGCTGCTGGCCCGCTTCGTCGTGTTCGAACACCTTGAGCATCTGCGCGTTCTTGTTGCCCAGCAGGAACTCGATGTAGCGGTACTGCAGCGACTGGAAGCCCGAGGAAGGGCCCAGCACATCACGGAAGCCCATGTACTCGGACGGCGTCAGCGTCTCCAGCACCGACCATTGCTCGGTCAGCTGGCGCAGCACCAGCTTGCTGCGCGCCAGCACCTTCTGGCACTGCCAGACCTGGTCACGCTGCAGGAAGCCGATCGCCGCGCCCAGCTCGTGCGCCAGCAGCTTCAGCCACAGCTCGGAGGTCTGGTGCTGGATGATGAACAGCATCTCGTCGTGGTGCGGCGGGCTGGAAAGCGGCTGCTGCGCGGCGAGCAGCTGGTCCAGCCGCAGGTAGCCGCCATAGGTCAGCCGGTCCTGCAGGTCGGTCAGGATGCCGGCTTCGAGATCACGTTGGTTGTTGTCGACGGACATGGGGCGGGACCGGCTGAAAAGAGAAAGCGTAGCAGGCCGACCGCGGATCGCCGGTGCGGGGGGTGAGGACCGTGGGCCGCTGGCTTCGGTGGGTGACGACCGTTGGTCGTCACAGGGCCCGTGGAACGCACAAACCCGCATCCCGGCGCGTGGAACCGCTTCCGGAGGGTCCCATCCCCGCCCTCACGGGCGTATTCTGGTGCTCTGCAGCAACGGCTGAATACGTTGCTGTCACGGGCCGCCTACCCGCCGGCAGGACCCTCGCCGGGGAAACCCTTGCTGCGCCGCAGGACAGCTTTTTCATACGCCGTCCTTAACATGGCGATTCATATCATTTGTAACTTCCTGTCGAAGGTGCAGTCCGCAATGACAGTTGCCGCTGAGTTCAAGATCGAATACCTCCAGTACCTCAACGCAGACGGCAAGCTCGTCCGCGATGACCTGCCCGCTTCGCTGCGGGATCCCAAGGTGCTGGTCCCGCTGTTCAAGCAGATGCTCTACGTGCGCGTCTTCGACAGCAAGTCCATCGCCCTGCAGCGCACCGGCAAGCTCGGCACCTATGCCGCCTGCCTGGGCCACGAAGCGGCGCATGTCGGCATCGGTGCAGCCATGCATCCCGGCGATGTGTTCGCGCCGAGCTACCGTGAATACGGCGCCATGTTCATGCGCGGCGTGCGCCCCTACGACGTGCTGATGTACTGGGGCGGCGACGAGCGCGGCAACGACTACGGCGGCAATGCGGCCAAGGACTTCCCGTTCTGCGTGCCGATTTCCACCCAGTGCCTGCACGCGGCCGGTGCGGCGCTGAAGTTCAAGCTCAACGCGGAGAAGCAGATCGCCGTGGCGGTGTGCGGTGACGGTGGCAGTTCCAAGACCGACTTCTACGCGGCACTGAATTCGGCCGGCGCCTACAAGCTGCCGCTGATCCTGTGCATCGTCAACAACGGCTGGGCCATTTCAGTGCCCCGTTCGGCCCAGACCGGTGCCGAAACGCTGGCGCAGAAGGGCCTGGCCGGTGGCCTGCACTGCCTGCAGGTGGATGGCAACGACCTGATCGCAGTGCTGGCGGCGATGGAACAGGCGCGCGAGCGGGGCCTGTCCGGCAACGGCGGCACGGTGCTGGAACTGATGACCTACCGCCTGTCCGACCACACCACCGCCGACGACGCGCGCCGCTACCGCGACGATGCCGAAGTGAAGGATGCCTGGCTGCTGGAGCCGATGCTGCGCCTGCGCAGATACCTGACCGACCAGGGCGTGTGGAGCGAAGCCGAAGAAAAGGCCTGGATCGAGCAGTGCGGCGCGCGCGTGGACGAGGACGTGAACCAGTACCTCAACACCCCGGTGCAGCCGGTCGAAGCGATGTTTGATTTCCTGTATGCCGATCCGCCACCGGACCTGCTGGCCCAGCGCGCTGCCGCCATTGCCCTGGAGCAGCGTCATGGATGACATCAAGCACGGCGTTCCTGCTTCCCGCACCAATGCCGCCGACAGCGCCGCTGTCGCCGGTGGAGACACGGTCATGACCAGCACCCCCATCACCCTGATCGAAGCCATCACCCAGGCGCTGGCCTGGGAGCTTGAGCACGACAAATCCGTGCTGGTGCTGGGCGAGGACGTGGGCGTAAACGGCGGCGTGTTCCGCGCCACCGCCGGCCTGCAGCAGCGCTTCGGCGCCAACCGCATCCTCGATACTCCGCTGGATGAAACCACCATCGCCGGCCTGACCATCGGCCTGGCCGCGCAGGGCATGAAGCCGATCGCAGAAGCCCAGTTCGACGGCTTCATGTATCCGATGGTCGACCACATCATCTGCCATGCCGCGCGCCTGCGTACCCGTACCCGTGGCCGCCTGCACTGCCCGATGGTGCTGCGCGTGCCGTGGGGCGGTGGCATCCGGGCCCCGGAACACCACAGCGAAGCCAACGAATCGATCTTCACCAACGTGCCCGGCCTGCGCGTGGTGCTGCCGTCCTCGCCGCAGCGCGCCTACGGCCTGCTGCTGGCGGCGATCCGCGAACCGGATCCGGTCATCTACATGGAGCCCAAGCGCATCTACCGGCAGTACAAGGAAGTGGTGGCCAACGATGGCGAAGCGCTGCCGCTGGACGTCTGCTTCGTGCTGCGCGACGGCACCGACGTGACCCTGGTGACCTGGGGCGCACAGGTGAAGGAAGCACTGGAAGCAGCCGACAAGCTGGCCGGCGAAGGCATCAGTGCCGAAGTCATCGACGTGGCCACGCTGCGCCCGCTGGACTTCGCCACCATCGCCGAATCGGTGGCCAAGACCGGCCGCTGCGTGATCGTGCAGGAGGCCCCGAAGACCGCGGGCTTCGGCGCGGAGATCGCCGCGCGGCTGGCCGAGGAATCGCTGTACGACCTGCTGGCACCGGTCGAGCGGGTCACCGGCTATGACACCCACATTCCGTTGTTCCGCCTGGAAATGAAGTACCTGCCCAGCGTGGAGCGGATCGTGGCGGCGGCCAAGCGCGCCGTTGCGGCAGGCTGACATGCGGGCCCGTCTTCTCGGCCCGTACCGCAGCCAGTACCCCAACCCGCTCCGGTTGCGCACCGGCCAGATCGTCGAGGTCGGTGTGCGCGACGAGGAATGGCCGGCATTCGCCTGGGTGCGAACCCGCGAAGGTGGCGCAGGCTGGGCGCCGGTCGCCTGGCTGCAGCTGCTGGACGATGGCCACGCAGAAGCCCTGCGTGACTATGACGCCCGCGAGCTGGACGTGGAAAACGGCGAGATGGTACGGCTGCATCATGAACATGGGGGCTGGTGGTGGTCCGAGCGCGCGAATGGCGCGACGGGCTGGCTGCCGGCCCACGAACTGGAACTGCTGGAAGAGAACTGCACATGAGCCAGACCAAGAATTTCAACCTGCCCGACCTGGGCGAAGGCCTGCCGGACGCCACCATCGTGGAATGGTTCGTCAAGGAAGGCGACACCATCCGCCTGGATGAGCCGCTGGTATCGATGGAGACGGCCAAGGCCGTAGTGGAAGTGCCTTCGCCGGTGTCCGGCAGGATACTGAAGCTGTCCGGCGCGGCCGGTGACATCATCCCGACCGGCGCGGTGCTGGCCAGTTTCGAACTGGATCCGAACCTGCCGCAGCGGGCGGACGGCCAGGACACCGGCCACAGCCACGGCCACGCCGCACCGGCGGCGACGCCGAGCACCGGGCAGCCGGCGCCGGCCCAGGCCGATGCCGTGGTGGCCTCCGATGAAGGCGGCGAGATCAAGGACGCCGGCGAGCGCGATGACGCCGGCACCGTGGTCGGCGCGATGCAGAGCTCCAACACCGTGCACGCCGAACAAGCGGTCGCTGTCGGCGGCGTCAAGGCCGTGCCGGCGGTGCGTGCGATGGCGCGCAAGCTGGGCGTGGACCTGTCGCGCGTGCGTGCCAGCGGTACCGATGGCGCGGTGACCATGGCCGACGTCAAGCAGGCCGCCGCCGATGGCACTGCCAAGCTCGGCGCTACGCCGACTGCAGCGGCGGCGCCGCAGGCCGCGCAGGTGTCCGCACCGGCACCGGCACGCGTGGAAAGCCCGCGCGCGCCGATGTCGGCCGCCGGCAAGCCGATGCGCACACAGCCGCCGGGCGTGTCCGCCAAGGGCCAGCCGGAGCAGCTGAAGGGCGTACGTCGCAACATGGCGCGGGTGATGGCCGATGCGCACAGCAAGGTCGTGCCGACCACGCTGAACGACGATGCCGACCTGCATGCGTGGCTGCCGGGCAACGATGTCACCGCCCGCCTGGTGCGCGCGATCGTGGTCGCCTGCCAGAAGGTCCCGGCGATGAACGCCTGGTTCGACGGCGAAGCGCTGACCCGCACCCTGCACGCGCATGTGGACGTGGGCATCGCGGTGGATACCGAGGAGGGCCTGTTCGTGCCGGCCCTGCGCAACGCCGACATGCTCGATGCGCGCGGAATCCGCGAAGGCGTCAACCGCCTGCGTGAGCAGGTCGAAGCCCGTTCGATCGCCGCCTCGGAACTGAGTGGCTACACGATCTCGCTGTCCAACTTCGGCATGTTCGCCGGCCGCTACGCCACCCCGGTGGTGGTGCCGCCGTGCGTAGCCATCGTCGGTGCCGGGCGTGCCCGCTACCAGATGACTCCGGTAATGGGCGGCGTGGAATCGCACAAGGTGATCCCGCTGTCGGTCACTTTCGACCACCGCGTGGCCACCGGCGGCGAAGCCGCCCGCTTCCTGCGCGCGATGATGGACGACCTGGCGCTGGCCAACTGATGCGGTAATGACGGCCGTTGTGGGTGACGACCGTTGGTCGTCACAGCCCGGCCGACACGGTGACGACCAACGGTCGTCACCCACACGTGCTCAGGCCAGCTCAGCGGCGCTGACCACGTGTTCGCCGGGGCGCGGTGCCAATGCGGCATCCACCAGCGCGGCCGCGATGTTCGCCGCCGGATTGATCCGCCAGCCGCGCGGCAACAGCGGACCCAGCACGCCCAGCACCCGCAGCGCCAGCTGTTCACCGGTGCGTTTGTGCGCACGCTGGCCACCGATCAGCCCGGGCCGCACCAGCGTCAACGAATCGAAATCCAGCCCGCGCAGCTCCTGTTCCAGCGCCCCCTTCACGCGGTTGTAGAAGATCCGCGATCCCGCATCCGCGCCCGCCGCGGAGTTCAGTACGAAGGTGCCGGCACCATGCGCAAGGGCCTGGCCGGCGAAGGTCAACGGGTAATCGTGGTCGATGCGCTTGAAGGCCTCGCGGCTGCCGGCCTGGGCCATCGTGCTGCCCAGCGCGCAGATCACCGCATCCACCGCCCACCACGGCGCGGTGCCGGGCAGGTGCTCGAAATCCAGCACCGGATTGTCCAGCTTGGACGCGGTCGCCTGCAGCGGCCGCCGGCTCGGCGCAACCAACCCCGTGCAGCGCGGATCGTCCAGCAACAACGTCAGTGCCTGGCTCCCTACGAGTCCGCTCGCGCCCAACAGCATTACCCGCATCGCCTTCTCCCCTGGCTGATTTTCCCCATCGTGAACGCTGGACGGGTATAAAGCCAACGACGGCCGCGCCGATATGCTGTCACCAGCCTTTGCCTCCCCCGGACACTCCTGCATGACGGACCGCCGTGACTCCCGCCCCGCCCCCGGCACCCAGCCTGGACCGCTGGCGCTGGTCCGTGCGGCCGCCGTCGGCGGCGACGGTCCCCGCGCGGTGACCCGCGGTGGCAACGGACTCAGCCTGCAGCAGCTGTTCGCGCACGCCTCACACCCCGAATCCCTGCTGGCGGCCTTTGCCGATGGCATGGCGACCCTGCCCGGCGAGCTCGGCGACATGGGCGACCGCCTGCAGTCGGCGCAGGCCGATGCGGACTGGCCACGCTACGGCCGCGCGATGCGCCAGCTGATCGACAAATACATCCGCACCATCGAACTGCATGCCCCCGATGCGCCGCCCGACGGCGATCGCCTGCGCGAACAGCTGCGCCAGGTGCTGGGCATCACCGTGGCCGGCCTGCTGCAGCACGATCCGCAGCTGCGCGAACAGGCCGTGGCGCAGGCCGCCGCCTGGAAGCAATGGCAGCCCGGCCAGCCGCTGGACGCGCTGGAACAGGGCCAGCGCGAACTGGGCCACCAGATCGGCGTGCGCAGCGAGGCCTGGCAGGAGCGCGACGAGCTGCTGCTGGGCCTGTTCGACCTGCTGCTGGAAAACATCAGCGAACTGCTCGATGACGGGGCTTGGCTGCACGGACAGATCGACGCGGTGCGCCAGTTGTTGTCCGGTCCGCTGGACACCGCGGCGGTTGAACGGACCCGCAGTGAACTGCGCCAGGTGATCTACAAGCAGGGCCTGCTCAAGCAGAGCATCAGCGAATCCAAGGCCG
Source organism: Stenotrophomonas sp. Bg11-02 (assembly GCF_002836635.1). Taxonomy (NCBI): domain Bacteria; kingdom Pseudomonadati; phylum Pseudomonadota; class Gammaproteobacteria; order Lysobacterales; family Lysobacteraceae; genus Stenotrophomonas; species Stenotrophomonas sp. Bg11-02. The sequence goes on along the minus strand of NZ_PJAY01000052.1, from coordinate 116,902 downwards.
CCATGCGCGGGCTGATGGGCGACTTCGTGCAACAGCTGGACGGCATGGCCAACAGCACCGGCGAGTACCACGACCGCATCAGCAGCTACGCCCTGGCACTGCGTGAAGCACGCAGCATCGCCGACCTCAACCAGCTGCTGCAGGGCGTGCTGCAGGACACCGGCCGGGTGCAGCAGCAGGCTGCGCAGGCACGCGACCACCTGGCCAACGCACGGCTGGAAGTGGAAGTGGCCGAACAGCGCATCGCCCAGCTGGAACAGGACCTGCGCGAGGTGACCGACCTGGTCCGTACCGACCCGCTGACCGGCGCGCTCAACCGCCGCGGACTGGACGAGCTGTTGCAGTCCGAACTGGCACGTTCGGGCCGGGCCGGCACCGCGCTGGCGGTCGCGGTGATCGATCTGGACGAGTTCAGCCAGACCAATTCGCAGTTCGGCCACGCCGGCGGCGACGCCGTGCTCAAGCATTTCGTCAGTGTCTGCCAACTGCTGCTGCGTGCCAGCGACAACGTGGCGCGGCTCGGGGGCGACGAGTTCGTGCTGGTCATGCCCGATACCCCCGGTGCAGACAGCATGTCGACCCTGCAGCGCCTGCAGCGTTCATTCGCCCAGCGCGTGTTGAACGTGCAGGACCAGCGCGTTCCGGTGCATTTCAGCGCCGGGCTGGCGCAGTGGAGCGCCGGCGATACCGCAGAGTCGCTGCTGCGACGCGCCGACGAAGCGTTGTACGCAGCCAAGCGGCTGGGCCGCAACCGCGTGCAGGCCGGCTGAAGGTAATGACCGCCCGGTAGTGACGACCGCTCCGGGTGGGTGACGACTGCTCTCGGTGGGTGACGACCGCTCCCGGTGGGTGACGACCCTTCTCGGTGGGTGACGACCGTTGGTCGTCACAGCCTTCGATCCTCAGAAGCGTGACGACCAACGGCCGTCACCACCAAGGCCACCTGTCCGTCAATGCGCCGGCTTGCCGCGCAGCTTCTGCACCAGCATCACCGCGCCCAGCACCAGCGCACCGATCACCACGCCCACGCCCACGTTCGCCAGCGCGTTGACCAGCCACGCCCACTGCCCTTCACCACCATGCTCCAGCACCCAGTGGTGCAGCGCCGGCACGTTGTGCACCAGGATGCCGCCACCAACCAGGAACATCGCGGCAGTGCCGGCAATGGACAGGAACTTCATCAACCATGGCGCACTGGCGACCATGCCGCGCCCGAAGGCCGCTACCGCGCCGCCCTTCCTGGCCAGATACAGCCCGGCGTCATCGATCTTGACGATGCCGGCCACCAGCCCGTAGACGAAGACGGTCATCGCCACGGCCACCACGCTCAGGGTCAGCAGCTGCTGGGTGAATGCCGCGCCGGAGGTGACCACCACGCCCAGGGTCAGCACGATCACCTCGGCCGACAGGATGAAATCGGTGCGGATCGCGCCTTTGATCTTGTCCTTCTCGAAGGCGACCATGTCCACCTGCTCATCGGCCAGCGCCTGGCGCCGCTCCGCCTGCTTGGCCTCATCTTCTTCGGCCGGATGCAGGAAGCGATGAGCCAGCTTCTCCACGCCTTCGTAGCAAAGGAAGGCACCGCCCAGCATCATCAGCGGCACGATCAGCGGCACGTTGTAGCCGCGCGACTTCAGCCAGGCCTCCAGCGCACTGATCGCCAGCGCCGCCGGCACCAGGATGACCTTGTTGACCAGCGACCCCTTGGCCACCGCCCAGATCACCGGCAGTTCGCGGTTGGCGCTCATGCCGGTGACCTGCTGCGCGTTGAGCGCCAGGTCATCGCCCAGCACGCCGGCGGTCTTCTTTGCCGCGACCTTGGTCAGGACCGCCACATCGTCCAGCAGGGTGGCGATGTCATCGAGCAGGGTGAACAGGCTGGCGCCGGCCATGAAAGGTCCATGTTGGAAGGGAGGTCGAGGCTGGATTCTGACCGAAAAGGCGTGAATCCTGAAAGACGGCGTCCGGATTCACCACTCCACCACCTGGGCGCAGCCACACTGGGCCTCCCGTACCGTCGCGGAGTCCTGCTTGAACAACCCGTCTGCCGCGCCCGCCAACCCGCCCCTGATCACCGGCATGAACCGTCGCAGCCAGATCCTCCGCCTGCTGATGCGCTATCGCAATTCCGGCGTTTTTTCCGGAATGAACCTGGAAGCCGCTGGCGCCCCCGACGTGCCGCCGGACGGCAACCCGGAGCAGTTCGTCACCGATCTGGAATCGCTCGGCCCGACCTTCGTCAAGCTGGGCCAGATGCTGTCCACCCGTCCGGACATGGTGCCGGTGGAGTTCGCCACGGCGCTGGAACGGATGCAGGAAAGCGTCGCGCCGATCCCGGTCGAACGCATCCACACCATCATCGAAAAGGAGCTGGGCGCCACGGTGTCCACCCTGTTCGCCAGCTTCGATCCGGTGCCGCTGGGCTGTGCATCGATCGCCCAGGTCCACCGCGCTACCCTGCGCGATGGCCGCGAAGTGGCGGTGAAAGTGCAGAAGCCGGAGGTTGCCGCGCAGCTGCGTTCGGACCTGGAAGCGCTGCGCAGCTTCGCGCTGGCCGCCGATCACTTGACCCAGGTCGGCCGCCGCGTGCGCCTGCGCGACTGGCTCAACGAGTTCGCCAAGACCCTGATGCAGGAGCTGGACTACCAGGCCGAAGCGGAGAACCTGCAGCGCTTCGGCCAGCACCTGCGCCCCTTCAAGCCGCTGTGGGTACCGCAGCCGGTGTGGGACTACTGCAGCCATCGCGTGCTGACCATGCAGCTGGCCGACGGCGTGCGCGTGGACATGATCCCGGACATCCGCCGCACCGAACAATCGATGGATCCGCTGGCGGCCGCGCTGATCCGCGGTTACCTGGACCAGATCTTCGTGCACGGCGAAATCCATGCCGATCCGCATCCGGGCAACCTGCGGGTGACCAATGACGGCCGCCTGGCGATCTTCGACCTCGGCATGGTCGCGCACATGCCACCGCGGCTGCGCGAGCGCCTGCTGAAGGTGCTGTTTGCCGCCGTGGACGGACGCGGTGAGGAAGTGGCCGATGAGATCATCGCCATCAGCACGCGGCTGGAATCGTTCGAAGAAGAACGTTACCTGCGCGAGACCGGGCAGATGATCGCCCGCTACGCCGCCAGCAACCATTATTCCGAAGGCCGCGTGGTGCTGGACATGGTGCGCATCGCCACCGCCAGCGGCCTGCGCACGCCGCCGGAGCTGAGCCTGATCGGCAAGGCGCTGTTGAACCTGGAAACCGTGTGCCGGCTGTTGTCGCCGACGCTGGATACGCGGCGCATCGTGGAAAAGCAGCTGCAGCATGTGATGCGCGCGCGCCTGAAGAAATCGCTGTCGGCGGCCAACCTGGCCAGCGAAGCAATGGAAGTGCAGGAACTGCTGCGGGTCGGTCCGCGCAAGATGACCGACATCCTCGCGCTGTTGGCCGAGAACCGCCTGCAGATGAAGGTGACCGGGCTGGAAGAATCGCGGCTGATGGAAAACCTGCAGAAGATCGCCAACCGCGTGTCCGCCGGCATCGTCACTGCCGCGCTGATCCTGGCGTCGGCGTTGATGATGAAGGTGGACAACGGCGTGCACCTGTTCGGGTATCCGGCCATCGCGATGATATTGATGCTGATCGGCGTATTCCTGGGCCTGGGCATCATCACCAGTGCGCTGTTGTTCGACCGTCGCGCACGCGCCCGCGAAGAGCGCGGCCACCGGTAATCGTAGTGTCGAGCAAGCTCGACACTACGCATTCACGCACGCTGCACAAAGCTGACGGCATCGCAGCTGTCGTCGTTTTCAACAAACATTTCAGTCAGGTTCGTGCAGGCATGATCCGGTCATCGGGCTGTCATGCAGATGTGCTTGGCAGTTCCGGTCGGATGGACACGCGTCGGTACGACGTCCATCACCACCTCCGTCACTGCCGAATACGCCCATGCTCTGGATTCTGTTGCTTACGCTGTTCGTGCTTGCCTGGCTGTTGCTGGTTTCCAGCAAGTGGTTGTGGTGGAAGGCCGGCCTGCTTTCGGTCCTGCTGGTCGCACTGAGCAGCTGGTGGGTGATCGACCAGCTGTCCGGCGACGGCCTGAATGCGGCCACGTTGTACCACCTCGGCGCCGATATGGAAGGCGCGGGTGTCTCCGATTTCAAGCGCGTCATCGCCGGCTATATCGCGCTTCTGCTGGTGTCACTGCTGCCGTTGGCGCTGGTGCGCATCAAGCGCTGGCAGCGCCCAGGCAACGGCCGGGCACCGTTCGTCGGCTTCGCCGGTGTGTGGATGCTGGCGGTATTCATCAGCCCGCTGTTCGCCGATGGCCAGCGCCTGTATTACCAGCTGCGCCCGGTCGATTTCGCCGGGATCGCGCCCGAGTACCAGGTGCCCACGCAGCCGTTGCAGCGTCCGCGCAACATCGTGTGGATCTACGGCGAAAGCCTGGAACGTACTTATCTGGACGAGAAGGTCTTCCCCGGCCTGATGCCCAACCTCAACAAGCTGGCGGCGCGTTCGCTCGACGTGCGCGGGCTGGATTCACCGGAAGGCAGCGGCTGGACCATCGCCGGGCTGGTTTCCTCGATGTGCGGCGTGCCGCTGACCACCGCCCAGGGCGATGAGAACAGCATGGACCGCATGGGCAGCTTCCTGCCCAAGGCCGTGTGCCTGGGGGATTACCTGAAGCAGCAGGGTTACACCAATCATTACCTCGGTGGCGCCAACGGGCAGTTCGCCGGCAAGGGCCAGTTCCTGGCCAGCCACGGTTTCGATGAAGTGCATGACCTGGCGTGGTTCAAGCAGCAGAAGAAGGTCGGTCGCATCCATTACTCGGCCTGGGGCGTGCACGACGACGTGCTGCTGGACACCGCGTATCGCCGCTTCGAGCAGCTCTCGCGTGGCAAAGAGCCGTTCATGCTGACCACGCTGACCATGGACACCCATCATCCTGCGGGCCACCTGCCGGTGTCGTGCCGCAACGAGCGCTATGAGAGCGAGCACGGCAACATCGGCCTGCTCAATGCCCTCAAGTGCACCGATCGCCTGATCTCCCAGCTGGTCGCGCGCATCCAGGCCAGCCCGTATGGCAAGGACACGTTGATCGTGGTGTCGTCCGATCACTTGGCCATGCCCAACGACCTCAGCCACGTACTGGCCAGGCAGGAGCGCGAGAACCTTCTGCTGTTCGTGGGAAATGGCATTGAACCGCGCCAGCTGCAGGTGGACGATGCCACCACGCTGGACAGCGGCGCGACCCTGCTGAGCCTGCTGGACCCTTCGATCCAGCGCATCGGCTTCGGCCGCTCGCTGCTGGATCCTCAGCGTCCGGCCAGCGCCAGCGTGGCTGCGCGCAAGGACAACGGCCGCGACTACCCCAAATACCTGGCCTTCGCCCGTTCGCTGTGGCTGGGCGAACCCACCCGCGAGCTGCGCATCGACGAGGGAAACCAGGTGGTGGTCGGTGTGCAGCACGTGCAGCCGCCGGTGCTGCTGGAGTACGACAAGGACTGGGCCCTGAAGTCGGTCTACCTGGAGAACACCTCGCGCCAGTTCGACGAGGCCGACAAGGACAGCACGCTGGCTTACGTGGACCGCTGCACCGCCTTTGAAGACGGTTCCGCCGATGGCGACTGGTGCGCGCTGCTGGTCAACCGCGAGAACGGCATCAAGCTGTACCGCGATGACGAACTGCGCGGCGGCGTGCAGGTGGATGCCGCGCTGGACGCCTTCGAGGGTCCGCGCCCCAGCGTGCGCCAGGCGCACATGATCACCGACAAGGGCCGCCGCACGCGCGCCGGCCAGTACATGCTGGAACTGGTGGCGAGTACGCAGCCGCAGCGCGGTTTCTGGATCGAAGCGGTGTCATCGCAGCGGCAGGTGGTGCTGGCCCAGCAATGGGTGCAGCCCGATGCCAGTGGCCGCATCAATCTGAGCTTCGGTCTGGACCATGAGGTGGATGACCTGGAGATCCGGGCGTGGCTGAACCATGCCGAGAAGCTGGCGGTGGATACGTTTGCGCTGGTGCCGTCGCGGCGGCCGCGTGGGTAGTGGGTCGAACGGGTGAGACCCCCTCGCGGGTGGCTTGAAAGCAGCAGCCTTGGTCTGGGCCGGGCGGTGAGGCTGGTCGGGGGACGGCAAAAGCCGCTCCTGCGGGCCTCGTTTCGCGCCATCCATGGCGCTCAACGCCCCCGCCCAGCCCCACCGCCCGACCCCCTGACAGGTTCCGGTGGCCGCCACCCGCGCATAGAAAAGAATTAAAAGCGGTAGCGCCGACCCATGGTCGGCGGAGACCATTGGACCCCATTGCCCCACGAATCCGCCGAACATGGGTCGGCGCCACCAGAACCGCATGTCCAAGGCCACCATGGAGCTGTCAAAGGCGGGGCGGGGTGGGTTGGCGGGGGCGTTGAGCGCCATGGATGGTGCGAGACGAGGCCCGCATGGATGCGGCCCTTGCCGTCCCCCGCCAACCCACCCCGCCCCGCCTACACATAGCCCTCCGGCTGTAGACGTTGCTCCTGCTCAGCCGACTCGATCAGTGTCAGGATCCCGCACCAGGTGGATGTCCGTCGGCGAGGACAACGCGATGCCTCTGGCCGCCAGTTCCTGCAGCAGGCTGAAGAACAGGTCGCTGCGCGTGCCGTACACCTGGCGCGGGCTGGAGACGTAGGCAAAGCTGTTGATCGCCACCTGACCGCCGCTGATCGAGTCGATGAACACCGACGGCGCCGGGTCGGACAGCACGCTGGAATGCGCCGTGTAGGCATCCAGCAGCACCTGCTTCACCGCCGCCACGTCCGCGTTCAAGGGCAGGGTGAACTGGATCTGGATCCGGCCCTGCGCGCTGCCCATGGTCATGTTGCGCACCGTCTTGGTGATCAGCTCCGAGTTCGGCACGATCAAGGTCGACTTGTCGCCGACCGTTATTTCGGTGGAGCGCACGTTGATGCGGCGGATGTCGCCTTCCTGGTCGCCGATCTTCACCCAGTCACCGATCTTCACCGGCCGCTCGGCCAGCAGGATCAGCCCGGAGACGAAGTTCTGGGTGATCGCCTGGAGGCCGAAACCAATACCCACCGACAGCGCGCTGACCACCAGCGCCAGCTGGCCCATGCCAATGCCCAGCGCGCCCAGTGCCCACAGCACCGCAAGGATGATGCCCAGGTAACGCGCCACGGTACTGATCGAATTCTGCGCCCCGGAATCCAGCTCGGTCTTCGGCAGGTAGGTCTCCACCAGCCAGCGCTGCAGGGCCTGCATCAAGGCCAGGCCGGCCAGCAGCACCACGATGGCCAGCAGAATCTTGCCAGGCCGCAGCGTGATCTCTGCACTGATCGGTATGCCCTTCGACAGCGCCTCCACGCTGCCCAGCACCGACCCGACATTGCCGAACGGAGCAGTGAAGATCAGCAGCGCCAGCAGCACCAGCACGATGCGGCTGAAGGCCGACAGCAGCACACCGGCCTGCTCCACCTGTGCTGCGCTCAGGCCGGTGGTCAACACCACGGTGCGGCCTATGCGGCTGTCCGGATGCAGCATCCAGGTGCACAGATCATCGGCGAACTTGAGCAGGAGGCTGGTGGTCAGCGCGACGATGCCGCCCCAGACCAGCTGCGAGGTCACGAACTTGGCGAAATTGAGGTAACCGAACAGCGAGGCGATGATCGCCGCGGCCACCACCACGTTGCCGGCCACTCGGGTCAGCACGATCCAGCCACTGCGGTGGGCCGGGCCACGGGCGCGTGCATCGGCCGCCTGCGCTTCAGCGCGCTCGGCGGCCTCGGCGGTCTGCCGCCGGTGCAACCGGGACAGCGTGACCAGCATCGCCATGATCAGGCACAGGTAGATCAGCGCGATCACACCATCCAGCGCGATGGTGTTGATCTCGCTGGTGCGCGCCGCACGATCCACCGCCGCCAGCATGATGCTGATCCAGCTCACCGCCGCCGCGCTCCACGCGTACTTGCGCAGGTTGCGCGCTGCGGTGTCGTCCAGGTCCAGCAGGCGCCACGACGGTCGTTTGGGGGCCAGCAGGCAGGCACTCAAGGCCACGATGAAGGCCGCAAAGCAGGTGGCCCCCAGGAAGTAATTGGAAACGGTCTGCAGGCGCGGCGGGATGGCACCCACCGCGTCCATCGCCGCCACCAGCGCCCAGGCCGCCAACCCGGGCATCGCCGTGCCCACCACCAGCAGCCAGACCGCAAGGCCGGTCCGGCGCAGGCGACCCTGCGGCGCGTTCTCGGCGGCCGCATAGCGCCGCCCCAGCGCCCGCAGCCACAGCCGCACCGGGAAGAACAGCACCAGGCATACCCCAAGGCCCAGCAGCGGCAGGCCCCCGCCCTCACGCTTCAACGCATCGCGTACCGCATTGGTGCCCAACCGGTACAGCGCCAGCACCCGCGTGGTATCGGCCGGCGCGGTCGCGGCCACCTGGCTCCACAAGGCCGGCGACAGCGGCGAGGCGACCTTGCGGCCCAGCTCCTCGCTGAACTGGCTGGCGCGCAGCTTTTCGATATCCGCAGCCAGCTGGTTGGCGTTGACCACCGCCAGCTCGGCCCGCTTGAGGGTGCCGTCGATGCTGTTCCGCCGCTTGGTCAGGCTGGTGCGCTGCACCGCCACTTCGCGTGCTTCCGTGCTGCCCTCGGCCACCTCGCCCAGGGGTGCCAGCTGCTCGTTGAGCTGGTCCAGCTGCGGCTGCAGCGCCTTGGCGGCCGCGTCCGCGTCGTCCTTGGCCGCCTTCGCCCGCTCGCTCAGGGTGGCAAGCGTATCGGGCGTTTCGGCGTCCTCCAGCGAGGCCCGCGCGGACTTCAGCGTGGCCTCGGCCCGGGCTACCCGGGCGTCAGGTGTCAGGTCGGCCGGCTCCTGCGCCAGCACCGGAGCGCCGGCCAGGAACAGCAACATCAGCACGGCGACGAGGGCACCGCGCTTTGGAATCAGGCTGGAAAGAGACAAAACACGATACCGGCATGCGCGGACCACCGCGCCTGCGCGGACTATACGACGTGGCGGGTGGGGATCGGATCAGTACTTCAGGCGCAGCTCCTCCACCTGCGGCTGCTGGGCGGCATACCACTCCTGGAATTCTTCTTCAGGAATCTCTTCCGGGGCATACACCACGATCGGGTCCCAGGCGTGGTCGGTGGGCAGCGGCTGGCGGGGGCCGGCACGCAGCGTGTAGGCCACGCCCTCATGCTCGACCACCTCCTCGGCCCGCTCCCAGCTGGCGCGGACGAAGCTGGATTCGGATTTCAGCAGGATCACCTGGTACATCGGCATTGCTCCTTGACACTGTTCATCAGCATGGACCGGCGTATCTTCCCGATAAACCCGTCGGCCGCTACGCACTGTTGCGCCTACGCCATGGCAAGACGGTTTCACCTGTCCGTGGCGGCGGGCGCGGCAAGGTGGCCTACCGCTTCCGGGACGAGACCGACATGACCACCCACGACGACCTCAAAACCGTCCCCGACCTCAAGCTGCCGCGCTACCTCGGCACCTGGTACGAAATCGCCCGGCTGCCGATGCGCCACGAACCGGAGGCCTGCACCGACGTGTCGGCGCATTACAGCCTGCAGGACAACGGCAACATCCGCGTCCACAACCGTTGCCGGATGGACGGCGAGATCGAGGAAGCCATCGGTGAGGCGAGCGTCGTGGACAACGACAGCGCGCGGCTGGCGGTCAGCTTCCTGCCCAAGGGCCTACGCTGGCTGCCGTTCACCAAGGGCGACTACTGGGTGATCCAGATCGCGCCGGATTACAGCGTGTCGCTGGTCGGCAGTCCGGACCGGCAGTATCTGTGGCTGTTATCGCGTACCCCGCACCTGGACAAGACCGTTCGCGACCATTATCTGGCCAGCGCCCGCCAGCAGGGCTTCGATCTGTCCAAACTGATCGACACCCCGCACACCGGCAAGCCGACGGCCTGACCCCATGGATCTTAAAAGCGGCTATCCGTACTGGTCCGTCCGCAACGGGCTCATCCAGGCGTTCCCTCCGCTTGAAGCCGACCTGCACTGCGATGTGCTGGTGGTCGGCGGCGGCATCACCGGCGCACTGATCGCCGATGAACTGTCCGCTCATGGGCACGGGGTGACGGTGATCGAACAGCGCGATATCGGCTGGGGCAGCACGGCGGCGAGCACGGCCCTGCTGCAGTACGAGATCGATACCCATCTGATCGACCTGGCGCGTCAGTACGGCGAGGACGATGCCGCATTGGCCTACGAGGCCTGCGCGCAGGCGCTGCCGCAACTGCGCAACGTCACCCGCGGCCTGTCCGGGGTGGACTTCAAGCAGATGGACAGCGTGTACGTGGCCAGCAAGTCCCGCCACGTGCCGGTGTTGCAGGCCGAAGGCGCGGCACGCCGCCAGCACGGACTGGACGCACGCTGGCTGGATCGCGGTGCACTGCGCGAGCGCATGGGGATGGACGGTGATGGTGCGCTGCTGACCCGCCAGGCCGCCCGGGTGGACCCCTACTGCCTGACCTACCGGCTGCTGGAGCGGGTGAAGCGGCGTGGCGGACAGGTGCACGACCGGACCGTGCTGCATTCACTGCAGCCCACCGCGCGCGGCGTCACCGCACGGACCGAAGACGGAATGCAGGTACGCGCCGGGCACGTGGTGCTGGCCCAGGGATACGCCAACCAGCGATGGCTGGACACGCGCGTGGCGCGCAACCGCAGCAGCTACGCTTTGATCACCGATCCACTGCACGCCGATGAACTCGGGCCGCTGGCCACCACCATGGTCTGGGAAAGCGCGCGGCCGTATCTGTACCTGCGCAGCACCGGCGATGGTCGACTGTTGCTGGGCGGACTGGACGATGCGGTGGATGTCCCGGCACGCCGCGACCGCCGCGTGGATGGCAAGGCGGACAAATTGATGAAGGGTCTGAAGCGCTGGTTTCCCTCGCTGGACCCGGTATCGGCGTTTGCATGGGGCGGCACGTTCGCTGAAACCGCCGACGGCCTGCCGTTCTTCGGGCCGCATGCGCAGTGGGGGCCCCGCGTCCAGTTCGCGATGGCCTACGGCGGCAACGGGATCACCTATTCGATGATCGGCGCAGGCCTGCTGCGCGCGAACATCGAACGCAGGCGCCACCCGCTGCAATCGCTGTTCGGCTTCGAACGGCTGGAGCGCTGATCGCAAATCCACGCCGGTCCTGCCGTCCGGCACGATGACGTATTGCCGCCCGGCACGATGCCCGGTAGCGCCGAGCCACGCTCGGCGCGCGCAGCGGCCCCTTTGTTGCCCGCCGAGGATGGCTCGGCGCTACCCTGCAAGCGCAACGACAGGCATCATTCAACCAGCAGCTGCTAGCGTCGCCATGAGGGCCCGCGTGCCCTGCCCCGTCCGCTGCTGGAGCGTCGTGCCATGATCCGCCCCTTGATCCTGCTGTGCCTGGCCTGCGCCCCCTCGGCGGTGCTTGCGCAGAGCGCTGCCGGCGCAACCGGCCCGCAGTCGGCCACCGGCCTGAACCTGGCCGTGCCCAGCGAACCGCTGCGCTATCTCAACGATCCCAGCTTCCAGCAGGACGCCCCAGGCACCTATTACGGCGACAAGAGCGGCCCCCGCGCACGTGGCGGCAGCGATAACGGCATCGCCGAGGTCACCGATGACAAGCTGCGCGTTTCGGGAAGTGTCAGCACCGGCATCGGCTACTCCGAAGGCTACGGCAACAGCCACTACAACGCGGCCACGCTGAACCTGAGCAAGAACTACACCACCGACGAGGGCAAGACCCGCGGGGTCAACGTCAACATCCACGTCAGCGAAGGCAAGGGACCGGGTTTCTTCGGTCCCTGGGATGGCCCGTATGGCGGTGGCTTCGGCGGCGGCTATGGTCCGGGCCCCGGCTACTGGGATCGCCCGCCGCCGTTCGGCTGGTAAGCAGCGTTCAACCGCTGCGCTCGCCGAGCATGACTCGGCGCTACCGGTCCGGGCGTGATGGCGCGTGGGTCAATCCAGCCAGCCGTCGCGCTCGCTGTCCAGGATGCGGCCATCATGCCCGCTCAGGCGCACGTCCACCTTCTGGTTGCGCGCGTTGCGTGCTTCCAGCTGCCACGTCGCACCATCGCGCTCCACCGAATGGATGTCCTTCAGGCCCTGCTCCTTGGCCTTGGCCAGCAGCTGGTCGATGTTCAGCTGGGTGCGGCCATCGAACTCGTCGAAGATCTCGCCGGTCTTCGGGTCCACATACACTTCGCGGAAGCGACCATCGTCGCGGGTCACGTCGGCTTCCCACAGCCCGTCATCCTTTTCGATCTCGTGGATGCGGCTGTAGCCGGCGTCGCGCAGCTTCTGTTCCACCTGGGCCAGGCCCAGCGGTGCGGCATGGGCGGTGACCGCCACGGTGGTACCCAGCAGGGCGGCAACGGTGGCGCCGGCAATCAGGGACAGCTTGTTCATGGTGTTCTCCGGAAAAGTGGACCGCGGCGGGTCCGGCCAACACAGTCTGCCCAGCCCACCTAACAGCCACCTAGCCCGGGCTGTTAGCCAACGGTTAGTCCACTGCGCTATTGATAGGCGCATGTATCCGTTGAAAACCCTTGTCGTGATCGCGCTCGCGCTGCTGCCCGCCATGCCGGTGGCGGCAGGCGACGACCATGCCCAGCAGACCGCACGGCGTGCCGTGGAACAGGGCCGCTACGTACCGCTGGAAGACGTGGTGCGCGATGCCATGCGGCGCCATCCCGGCACGCTGCTGGAAGTGGAACTGGACGATGCCGTGTACGAAGTCGAGATCCTGCGCGCCGACGGCGTGGTGGTGGAGCTGGACTATGATGCGCGCAACGGCAAGCTGCTGAAGACCGAACTGGACGACTGATGCGGATCCTGCTGGCCGAAGATGACCACGACCTGGCGCAACGCCTGCAGCCCCTGCTGGAGCAGGCCGGCTTCGTGGTGGATGCCTTCGCCGATGGCCGTGCGGCCGAAGAACACGGCCAGGTCGAAGACCTCCAGGCGGCCATCGTGGACCTCGGCCTGCCGGGCCTGGATGGCCTGAGCATCATCGAACGCTGGCGCGGCAATGGCCGCACCTTCCCGGTGCTGGTGCTGACCGCACGCGGGCGCTGGCACGACAAACTGGCCGGATTCGATGCCGGTGCCGACGACTACCTGACCAAGCCCTTCCAGCCTGACGAACTGGTGCTGCGCCTGCGCGCGTTGATACGCCGCAGCACCGGCCATGCCACTCCGCGCCTGCAGTGCGGACCGCTGCAGCTGGACGTCAACGCGGGCCGCTTCAGCCTGCACGGCAGCGAGCTGGCACTCAGCCCGCAGGAATTCCGGCTGCTCGGTTATTTCATCCACCACGTGGATACGGTGATCAGCCGTGAGCGGCTGGGTGAGCACGTGTTCGACAGCGGCTTCGATCCCGATTCCAATGCCCTGGACGTGCTGCTCGGACGGGTGCGGCGCAAGCTCGACGTCGACCTGATCCAGACCGTGCGCGGCCAGGGCTGGCGGCTGACGGCACCCGCATGAGGGCGGCACCATGAAGCGCGCCTCGCTGCGCAACCGGCTGCTGCTGGCGGGCGGGCTGGGCCTGCTGCTGGTCACCGCGCTGGCCACCGCGTTGCTTGGCCATCTGTTCGAACGTGCCGCGCGTGACAGTCTGGATGCGGCGCTGGAGCAGGACCTGCTGACCGTGCTGGCACAGGCCGAAGTCAATCCGGACGGGCGCGTGGTGCTGCGCCAGGAACCCAACGAAGCCCGCTTCCAGCGGGTGTTCTCCGGTGCGTACTGGCAGGTCGGCGCGGCCGATGGTACGCCCCTGCTGCAGTCGCGCTCATTGTGGGATGAAAGCCTCACCGCGCCGGCCGCAAGCAGCGCGGGCATTGCCGCCGACATCACCGGTCCGCTGCAGCAGCCGCTGCGCGTGCTGGCCCGCGAAGTCCGCCTGCCGCGCACACAGGCACCGCTGCAGGTTCTCGTGGCGCTTGATCGCAGCGACCTGCAGGCCCAGGTGGCGCAGTTCCGGCAACGTAGCGCGTTGGCGCTGGCGGTGCTGGTCGCCGTCTGGCTGGCGGTGCTGGCCAGCCAGATCCACTTCGGCCTGCGCCCGCTGCGGCGGCTGGGGCAACAGGTGGAAGGCGTGCGCCGCGGCGAAGCCCAGCGGGTGGATACCCGCGGCTTGAGCACGGAGATCGCGCCGCTGGCTGAAGAACTCAACGCCCTGCTCGACCACCACCAGCGCATGGTGGCGCGCGCGCGTACCAGCGCACAGGACCTGGCCCACGCGCTGAAGACACCGCTGAGCGTGCTCGCCGCTGAGGCAGAACATCCCGGTGGCGACTGGCAGCAGACCGTGCGCGCGCAGGGCGGGCACATGCAGGCCAGCATCGAACGCTACCTGGCGGCAGGGCTGGCGGTCGATCACCGGCAGCGCGCCGACGTTGCCCCGGCGGTGCAGTCGCTGTGCCGCCTGATGGGCCGCGTACACGGTGGGCGCGGCGTGCACTTCAGCAGCGATACCATCGATCCGGCACTGCGCTTTGCCGGCGATGCCGCCGATCTGGAGGAGATGCTCGGCAACCTGCTGGACAACGCCGGCAAGTGGGCCATGCAGCAGGTGCGGGTCAGTGCTTCGGTGGACGGCAAACGGCTTCGCATCGACGTGCGCGATGACGGTCCAGGGCTGCAGGAATCGCAGCTGCAGACCGTACTGCAGCGGGGCGTGCGGCTGGACCAGCGCGAAGACAGCAGCGGCCTTGGCCTGGCAATCGTCGGCGACATCGCCGCCAGTCATGGCGGCGAGCTGAAACTGGAGAACGCCTCACCCGGCCTGCGCGCCACCCTGTGGCTGCCGGCGGGCTGACCCGCCGGTAGTGACGGCCGCTGGTCTGGTGGGTGGCCTGGTGGGTGGTCGGTGGGTGGCCTGGTGGTCGGTGGGTGACGACCGTTGGTCGTCACGCTGTTGCTTCAAGAACAAGCGTGACGACCAACGGTCGTCACCCACCAGAAGAGGGTCGTCACCCACCACACCCGCTTACATCAGCGGTTCGTCGGACAGGTACGTGTAACCGGTCAGCCCGGCTTCCAACGCCTCGGACAGCTCCTGCGCGCGCTCGGCGCCAAGGCCTGCCGCGGCCACGCGCTCGGCGTAGGTCGCGCGCAGTTCGGCCAGGCTGTAGCCCACGTAGTCCAGCATCACATCGGTGGTGTCACCACGGCGCTGCTGGGTGATTGCATAGCCCTCCGCGCCGGCACGCACTTCCACCGCATCGGTATCGCCGAACAGGTTGTGGATGTCGCCCAGGATCTCCTGGTACGCACCGACCATGAAGAACCCGATCCGGTAACTTTCACCGGAACGCAGCGCATGCAGCGGCAGCGAACTGTCCAGGCTCTCGTTGCCGACGTAGGTTTCCACCATGCCGTCCGAATCGCAGGTCATGTCGGCGATGATGCCGCGACGGTCCGGCTGCTCGTCCAGCCGCTCGATCGGCACGATCGGGAACACCTGGTCGATCGCCCACACGTCCGGGATCGATTCGAACACGCTGAAGTTGACGAAATACTTGTCCACCAGCCGCTCGTTGAGCTCGTCCAGCACCGGCCGATGGCTCTTTTCGTCGAAGCTCAGGCGGGCACGCACGGCATGGGCGATGGCATAGAACAGGTCGTCGATGCGCGCGCGCTGCGGCAGGTCGATCTGGCCCAGCGCATAGCTGGACAGGCCTTCGGCATGGAAATGCTGGGCTTCCTGGAAAAGCTCGATCGCCGGGCGCTGGCCCAGTTCGGAATGGATCTCGCGCAGGTGGCGGATCGATGCCGGCTCGTCGTCGTGCTGGTCCGGCACGCGGCCCTCCATCGCCTGTTCCACTTCGGACACGTTGGCGATCAGCACCGCGTGGTGGGCGGTCATCGCGCGGCCGCACTCGGTGACGATGCGCGGCGGCTTCAAGCCGTGTTCCTTGCAGGCATCGGCCAGCGGCTGCACGATGCTGCTGGCATACGAGTTGAGCCCGTAATTGATCGAGCAGAAGCTGCGCGAACGGGTGCCTTCGTAATCCACGCCCAGGCCACCGCCCACGTCGACGTGGGTGATCTTCGCGCCAAGCTGCGACATTTCCACGTAGTAGCGGGTGGCTTCGCGCATGCCGTTGGCGATGTCGCGTACGTTGGAGATCTGCGAACCCATGTGGAAGTGCAGCAGGCTCAGGCAGTCGGCGTATTCGGTGTCTCGCAGCGACTTCCACAGGTCCAGCAGCTGGCGCGGGGACAGGCCGAACTTGGCCTTGTCGCCGCCGCTGTTCTGCCACTTGCCCGCGCCCAGCGAGGCCAGCCGCATGCGCACACCCAGGCCCGGCTTCACGTCCAGCGCCTTGGATTCTTCCAGCACCAGCTTCAGCTCGGACGGCTTCTCGATGACGATGTAGGTCTGCAGGCCCAGCTTGCGGCCGATCAGCGCCAGGCGGATGTACTCGCGGTCCTTGTAGCCATTGCAGACGATCAGCCCGCCCGGGCGCGACAGCGCCAGCACGGCCATCAGTTCCGGTTTGCTGCCTGCTTCCAGGCCGAAGCCTTCGCCGTGGTGGCTGGCCAGGGTGCCGGCCACGCCGCGATGCTGGTTGACCTTGATCGGGTACACGGCGGTGTAGCCGCCCGGGTACTCCCAATCGGCTTGGGCCTGCGCGAAGGCGGCCTGCAGCTTGCCCAGGCGCTGGCCCAGGATGTCCGGGAAGCGCACCAGCAGGGGCAGTTTGGCCCCGTTGGCGCGCGCCGCATCGACCACGTCGGGCAGCGAAACCACCGGGCCATCGGCCCCGGTCGGCCTCACCACCATGTGCCCGGCCTGATCCACGTCGAAGTAACCGTCCGCCCAATGCGGGATCGAGTAGGTCTTGCGGGCTTGGTCGAGGGACCAATCGGTCATTGAAGTCGGCCTGGTTGGTAAAAAAGGGGGTGCATGATAACCCCTGATCGACGAAGGGTTCGTTATCATGCGCGCCCGCGCCCGTGGTCGCTGCCTGGACCTGAACGGGCGGGCCGCCCTGCGGCCCCGCTTCCGCCAGCCCGGCGTCCCATCCTCCGAAAAGGATTGCTCCTCCATGACTGACAACAGCAACTGGTATATCGAACACTTCGAGCGCACTGGCTCGGCCATCGGCTACCGCATCACCGGCAAGCTGGACGAAGTGCAGTCGCCGTTCCAGAAGATCGAGATCTTCCAGACCACCGACTGGGGCAACCTGATGACCATCGATGGGGCCATCATGTTGACCAGCAAGGACAACTTCTTCTACCACGAGATGATCAGCCACCCGGTGCTGTTCACCCACGCCGCCCCCAAGCGCGTGGTGATCATCGGCGGCGGTGACTGCGGCACCCTGCGTGAGGTGCTCAAGCACAAGAACGTGGAGAGCGTGACCCAGTGCGATATCGACGAGCAGGTCACGGTGATGGCGCGCAAGCACTTCCCGGAACTGTGCGATTCCAACGATGACCCGCGCGCCGAGCTGATGTTCGACGACGGCGTGGCCTACATGGCCAACTGCCCGGCCGGCAGCGTGGACGTGGTGATCGTCGATTCGACCGACCCGGTCGGCCCTGGCGAAGGCCTGTTCAACAAGGCCTTCTACGAGAGCTGCTTCAAGGCCCTGAAGGACGACGGCATCCTGGTGCAGCAGTCCGAATCGCCGCTGATGCAGCTGGACCTGATCAACGAAATGCGCACCGAGATGGGCAAGGCCGGCTTCGGTTCGTTCAAGACTTTGCCGTTCCCGCAGCCGTGCTACCCCACCGGCTGGTGGAGCGTGACGCTGGCGCGCAAGGGCGAAAGCGGGTTTGATTTCCGCCAGTCCGACGCCGCAGCAAAGGGCTTCGATACGCTGTATTACACCGCCGCGCTGCATACCGGCGTGCTGGTGACACCGCCGTTCGTGCAGGCCGCACTGAAGGGCTGAGCCGATCGAGGGTGGATAGGGCCGAGCGACCTCGGCCCTATCGCAGCAGCGGCCCACTTACCGCGCACACAGGCAAACTGCCACCGCGCGGGTCGTTATTTGACTGACATACGACGCGTTCTGCCCGGCGCAGAGTAGCTGCACATCCTGCAGCGAGCGTCGACCATGGGCAGCCCGGTTTCCGATTACGCAGCGTTTCCCCCTTCGTCCGCCGCGTCATGGCCGGACTTCATGGCCGCGGCCGCCCAACAGGACTACCTGGACGCCGAGTCGGGCCTCGCCCGTGCCCTGCAACAGGGTTACAGCCACTGGTACGTGGACGGAAGCCTGCACGGCGAACGCCCGGAAGATTTCCCACCAGAGCGCCTGGAAGCACTGCTGGAACTGATGCAGCAGACCGGCATGCGGCCGATCTACCACGGCAATTTCAAATCTCCGCTCGGCAGCGACGTTCCAGCGCTGGCTACCGCCGCGCTGCACTATGCGTGCCGCGAAGTTGATGCCTGCAGCCGGCTGGGCGGCGCGCCATTGATCGTGCATGGCGGCGGTGTGGTCGAACCACGGCTGGTTGCCGACGTGCGCCAGGCGGGGCTGCACCAGCTGATCGCCAACCTCCGCGCACTGGTTGCCTATGCCGCACCGCGCGGCGTGCAGATCTGGCTGGAGAATCTGTGCAACTACACCCGCTTCCATCCCTTTTATTACATCTGCACCACCCCCGAGGAAATCGCCACGGTGCTGGAACAGGTCCCCGGCCTGCATCTTTTCTTCGATGTGTCCCACGCCTACGTCAACGGCGGCGACCCGGTGGCGATGTTCCGGCGCTTCCACCGTCGCATCGTCGGCATGTCCTTCAGCGACAACAACCAGGATCGCGACGCGCACTTGCCGTTGGGCGCCGGCAACCTGCCCTTCGGTGCGCTGGTAGCCGCCATCTCAGCCGCGCGCTGGCGGGGCGTGGTGGGGTTTGAGACCCGTGGCGGCACGCTCGCAGACAGCGTGAGACTGCTCAATGGGCTGCGCGCCCCTGTTGGCGATCAAGGAGACGTGCAATGAATGCCTCGCCTGCCGCGCGCAGCAGCTTCCTGCAGGGGTGCCGCGACTCCCTGCCCGTCTGCCTTACCTTCGGGTTCCTGTTCTCCTCGATCGGTGCACTGGCCAGCAAAGCCGGATTTTCACTGTTGCAGGCTACCGTCATGACCCTGACCGTCCACGCCGCCCCACTGCAGGCCCTGATCGTCCAGCAGTCGGATACGCTGGGCCTGGTCGCCCTGCTGGCGGCCACGGTGCTGGTCAATTTCCGCTTCGTCATCATGTCCTCGGTGCTCGCCGAGCAGTTCCAGCATGTCAGCCTGGGGCGGTCGCTGCTGTCCGCACAACTGCTGTCCATTTCCACCTTCACGCTTTCCAACCGATGCGGCAAGGGGCCCGGCGATGTGTACGCCTACTACCTCGGGTGCGGCACCACGACGCTGGGCTGCGCCATCGCGGCCACCGCAGCCGGCCACCTCATCGGCGCGATCCCGTCAGCGCTGGTAACCCAGCTCGTCACGATCATCCTGCCGGTGCACTTCACCGCGCTGGCCTGCCACGCTGCCGGCGGAAACCGGGCACTGCAGGCGACCGTGGCCGGCTTCGTGCTCACTCCGTTGATAGGCGGGCTACTGGGAAGCCTGCATGTGCTGGTGGTTCCGATCGGCGTTGCCGTTCTGCTATGTGCGGTGGACAACCGCTCACAGAGGGCTGCGCCATGAACGGCTGGCTCCTGATCGGCACCGCCGCGGCCGCGTCCTACCTCATGCGTTCCCTCCCGCTGGTGGTGTTCCGGCGACTGACCCTCTCCTCGGAAAGCCCGGTGGTCCGATTGCTGCAGCATGCGGCCTCGGCGGTGATGGGCAGCGTGATCTACCTGGCCCTGTTCGGCGAATCCTTCTTTACGCGGCCTGTGGCGCATCTGCACGATGCCGACGCGCTGTTGAAGCTGGCAATCGTCATCCTCGCGGGCGGCCTGGCGTCATGGCTGCGCAGTGTGTTCCGCCCCCTGATGGCCTGCACCGCCCTCTACGCGTCCGCCTTGCTGCTGGGAGTCGGCTGAGATGATCGGCCCCGCCCTTCCCTCCGATGACCTCGGAGCACTGCAGGCATGGCATGCCGCCTTCCGGGACGCCCCGGTGGCGGTGGACATGACCCGTGGGCTGCCCTCTGCCGAGCAGATCGCGCTGTCGCACGCGATGTTGTCGCTGCCGGGGCCGACGCCGTTTGACAGCGGGGACGGCCAGGATTGGCTCAATTACGGCGGCCAACAGGGAATTCCCCAGCTACGGGCCCTGCTCGCACCGTTGCTGCTCGGCGTGCCGGCCGCTCAGGCCGCAGTGGGCGGCAACAGCAGCCTGGCACTGATGCACGCCGCCATCGGGCTGGCGTGGCGTACTGGCCTGCCCGGCCACGCCCCGTGGGCAGCGGCCAGGCAAATCCGCTTCCTCTGCCCGGTTCCGGGGTACGACCGCCATTTCGCCATCTGCCGCGACCATGGCATTGCGATGGTGCCGGTACCGATGGGCGCCGATGGTCCTGACATGGACCAGGTGGAGAGACAGGTGGCCCAGGATCCGCTGATCCGCGGGATGTGGTGCGTGCCACGGCACTCCAACCCCTGCGGCGCCACCTATAGCGAGGAGGTGCTGCGCCGGCTGGCAACGATGAAGACAGCAGCAGCGGACTCCGGTTGCCGTGGAACGCAGCTGGAGCTGGACATCTAGCCCGGCCCGGACCAGCCAGCGTCAGATCGCCCAGATGCCCGCGATGACCGCCACCACCAGACCCCACTTGATCGCGTGGTAGGCAAACGCACTGCGCGCACGCAGCGCCTTGGCCTTCAGCCGCACCTTGTAGACGCCGCCGAACGCCTTGTTCACCCCACCGGTCGGGTCGCCCGGCAGGTTCGGCGAGGCGCCACCGGCCAGCAGCGTGGACGCCACCGCCCGGTTGAACAGGCTAGGCAGGCCGAAACGCAGCGGACGGGCGATATCGCAGAACAGGATCACGCGGTCCTGCTCGGTCTCGTTGTGCGCGTGGTGGATGTAGGTCTCGTCGAACATCATCCATTCACCATCGCGCCAACTCTTGCGCACCCCGTCCACCTCGATGTAGCAGCGGTCATCGTTGGGTGTGCTCAGGCCCAGGTGCAGCCGCAGCGAACCGGCGAACGGATCGCGGTGCGGGCGCAGCTCGCTGCCCGGCGGAAGCTGGGCGAACATCGCCGCGCGCACGTCCGGGATTGACTCGATCAGCGCCACGGTCTGCGGGCAGAACTGCTTGGCCGATGGATGCGACGGGCCGTACCAGCGAAGGTAGAAGCGCTTCCAACCACGGCGGAAGAACGAATTGAAGCCGGCATCGTTGAAGCTGCTTGAGGCGGCGATTTTCTGCGCATCGCGCAACGCCAGCGCCTCGTCGCGGATCACGGTCCAGTTCTGCCGCAGCGGTTCCAACTGCGGGAACTCCTTGCCCGGATCCAGGAACGGCGTGGTCGGCACCTTCGAAAACAGATACATGACCACGTTGATCGGCGCCATGAAGCTGGAGTGGTCCAGCAACTGGCGCGACCAGCGCGCGCGGACCTTGCCGCGATAGTGGATGTACAACACGCAGGCGATGAACAGCACGGCCAGCACGATCTTGATCATTGATGAGTCCTCCGGCGGGGGCCGGACGCAGGTGGGCAGGGAACGGGCGCGTATGCAGCCGCGCCGGTAACGCACGGGGCGGGGGACGTGCCGACCAGGCGGTCCGACCAAGCGCGCAGGGAACGCGCAATGGTCGGCAGCTGGGCGACCCCGGTCAAGCGCCGCAGGGCGTTGGCAGCGTCGCACGGGCGACTGCCACGTTCGCATTCATGTCCGGTTTGGCTTGAAGCGACCGCCGCCCAAGGCGCAACCTGTTGATGGATAACGAATAACAAACAACTGAGACAATATTGTCCGAGTGGCATGACGCACTGTTGCGCTGCCGAACCCGTCACAGTTATTCATTAGAGAACTGGCGGGTACTAAAATTAGCGGCTCCGCTAATGCCCTTCCACCGGTTCGCTTGACGCTCTGCGCCACCCACCGGGCTGTCAGAGAACGTCATGGACACCCCTGTTACTTCCCCCTCTCCGATCTGCGGCGGCGACGCCGCGATGCCGCTGCTGCTCAAGCGCGGCGAACGTTTTCTCGAACCGGACGTCTATCGCACCTGCATGGACGGACAGCCGGCCGTGGTGAAGGACTACACGCGCTATCGGGGCACGCCGCTGTCCCTGCTCGCGCGCGTGCTGGTGCATCACGAAGCCCACATGTTGCAGCGCCTGAGCGGCTGGAAGCATGCCCCCGCCCTGCTGGGCACCATCGGCGGCCTCGCGCTGGGCATGGAGTTCATTCCAGGGCAGACCCTGAGCACCGCGCAGGCGGTGGGCGGTGAGGTGTTCGAACAACTGCAGCAGGCGCTGGACCGCCTGCATGCCGCCGGCATCACCCACAACGATCTGCATGGCACCAACGTGGTGGTCAGTGGAGGGGTGCCGGTGCTGCTGGACTTCACCTCCGCCTGGCGCACGCCGCGCTGGCTGCGGCGTAACCCGATCAGCCGCCAGCTGAGCCGCAGCGACCTGAAGAACCTGGTGAAGATGCGCCAGCGCCTGACCGGCCAGCGGCCCAGCGACGCGCTGGCCGCGCGCGTGGCCGACCCGGGCTGGGTGGCCGCCATCCGCCAAGGCTGGAAGCGCTTCTACGCGTGGGCAAAACAGCCCCGCTAGCGACGAGCGCTGGCCGTCACGCCGTTGCCCTTGCCGCTGCGCTCGCCGAGTACGGCTCGGCGCTACCGTTCTGGCCCCCGTAGTGACGGCCGCTGGCCGTCACCCCGTTGCATCTGGTGGGTGACGACCGTTGGTCGTCACGCCGTTGCCTTTGCCGCTGCGCTCGCCGAGCACGGCTCGGCGCTACCGATCACTGGGCGTTACAGCGCGTCTGCGTCCAGTTCGCCCGTGCGTATGCGCACCACGCTGCCCAGCTCGTAGACGAATACCTTGCCGTCGCCGATCTTGCCGGTGCCGGCCGCCTTGACGATCGATTCGACCACGCTCTCCACCTGATCGTCGGTAACGGCGACTTCCAGCTTCACCTTGGGCAGGAAGTCCACCACGTACTCGGCGCCGCGGTACAGCTCGGTGTGGCCCTTCTGCCGCCCGAAGCCTTTCACCTCGGTCACCGTGATCCCGGTGACCCCGCGCTCGGCCAGCGCTTCGCGCACGTCATCAAGCTTGAAGGGCTTGATCACCGCCATGACCATCTTCATCGTGGATCCTCCTGTACTCGGCCGCGAGGATAGCGCCTGTGCGCCTGCAGTGGCGAGAGTATCCTTGGCATCCCTCATTCGTAATGCACGTGGCGCCCGCCTGCCGTGGCGGCCACGCGGCAGCCCCAGGAGCCCCCATGATCGACCTCAACCAGCTGGATGACCTCGCCCGCCGCCTCAGCGACCTGGTGCCGCCGGGCCTGCGCCAATCGCGCGAAGAGCTGCAGTCCACCTTCAAGAGCGCCCTGCAGGCCGGCCTGTCCAAGCTGGACCTGGTCACCCGGGAGGAGTTCGACGTACAGCGCGCGGTACTGCTGCGCACGCGCGAAAAGCTTGATGCACTCGAACAGGTGATCGCCGCGATGGAAAAGCCGCAGCCCCCGGCCGAGTGACATAGCGGTGGGTGGGCCGCCCTGCTTCGGTGGGCGGACCAGCCCTTCGATGGGTGAGCAGCTTGCTTCGGTGGGTGAGCAGCTTGCTTCGGTGGGTGAGCAGCTTGCTTCGGTGGGTGAGCAGCTTGCTTCGGTGGGTGAGCAGCTTGCTTCGGTGGGTGACGACCGTTGGTCGTCACGCTTCTCCGCCCAGCAGGTGACGACCAACGGTCGTCACCCACCGGATTACCACCGGAACCTCAGCGCATCGCCACCGCGGCGCGCTGCTGCTCTTCCTGGCCCTGCTGCACCTGGGCACTCATACGCTCGCCCAACAGCGTGGCACTGGTCTGCTCGGCGGCAGGCGCCGGCTGGCTCATGTCCACCATCGCGCGGAAGCCCGGCGTGGTGCCCATCACGAACGCCTTGCCATCCTGCACCGCAACGCCCTGCAGCTTCTCCGGGCTGTCGATGCCGGCCTGCTTGGCCATGTGGGTGATGTGCGCGGCCATGTCGTTGGACACCGCTGACGGCAGCTGGCCACGGATCGCCGCATGCAACGGGGTGTCCGCATGCCCGGCTTCGCCCAGCTGCGGTCCACGTACCGGCGCCTCATGCGAATGCCCATGCGTGGCCTGTCGACTCTCACCCAGACGACCCAGCGTCTGCGGCCCGGCAATGCCATCGGCCTTCAGGCCATTGGCCTGCTGGTAGGCAGTCACCGCATCGCGCGTGTGGTCGCCGAAGCGGCCGTCCTCGGCCAGCCGGTTGCCGTTGGCATCGCGGATACCTTGGCGGTTCAGCTCCTGCTGCAGCTTGGCCACTTCTTCGTTGCGTGCGCCGTGGCGCAGCACCGATGAGGCCTCCTCGGCGCGTCCCTGTCCGGCTGCGGCACCGTCCTGCACGCGGCGCTGGTCCCAGAACGCTTCCGGGCTCTGCAGCCTCCCGGCCGGGTCCTTCAGTTGGTAGTGCACGTGCTGGGCGTACTGATCGGCACCATTCGGGCCGCGTCCCCCCATCGTGCCGATCGGCTGGCCGGCCTGGATGGTCTGGCCTTCTTTCACCTGCACATTGTTCATGTGCAGGATCTCGTGCGAGTTGCCCTGCGCATCCAGGATCTTCACCGTGCCGTAGCTGCCACCGGCGAAGGTCACCTTGCCCGAGATCGGCGCGTTGATCGTCGGATGCTGCCGATTGACCCCGGTCTGGCCACCGACATAGTTGAAGTCGGTACCGCCGTGGTCCTTCGCACCGCGTTCCTCACCGTAATGCCCGGTGATGTGCGGCTTGACCCCGTTCTGCGGCGGCAGCATCACCTGCATGGTGTGCTGGAACGATCCCGTCTGCTGCTGCGCTGCCTGCGCGGCAGCAACGCCGGCCACTGCGCCACCGGCCACGGCGGCGGCCGCGCCCACGGTCTGCGCCGGCGAAGCCTGCGTCTGCGTCTGGCTCTGGCCCTGCGACTGGCCCTGCGACTGCGCCAGGCGCTCCTTGACGAACTGCTCGTACTCGGCAAGGCGCGGCATCACCTTGCTCTCAGCCAGCCCCAGGCCACCGTAATCGCGGGTCGGGCCATCGTGGTGGTACTTGTAGATGTACTCCTCGCCCTGGCCGCGACGCTGGGCCAGCTGGCGGTTGTCGATGAAGTGCTGCACCAGCGCATCGGACTGCGCTTCCACATCGAAGCGGTTGCCGTTGTTCAACTGGTAGGCATTGCCGGTACCGTCGATGAACTGGCCCAGCCCGGAGGCGGACGTGGTGCCGGCGGCAGCATCGGGATTGAACCCGGATTCGACGCGGGCGATGGCCAGCACATGCGCGGTCTCGCGTGGGGAAAGCCCGGCTTCGCGGGAAGATTCAATCAGCGTATCGATCACGCGTGACTGCACTTCCGGCGAGGCATCGCCCCAACGGCGCGATTCACCGTGCAAGCGGCCATCGGTCTGATCGATAGGCTCGCGGTAGTGGCTATAGGGTTTTATCTGATCACTGCGGTATCCGGCCCCGCGGGGCTGGATCATGTTCTGGTAGATGTCAGGCATAGCGGTGCGATCCATTCTATGAAAAAGGGAATTTCCTTAAGGGGTGTTGCTCCAGGTGTAACGGTGCAGCGTGCTTCCTATCGCTTTCAGGGTTTGAAGTAGGTCACCTCCGGGTGGGTCACGCCGAGCTTGGCCAACCACTGCTCGTACTCGTCGTTGTTGGGTTCCTGCGACGGCGCCTCGCCACGGAGCGGTGGGTTGCTGTGGGTCAGCTGCTTGCCGTCGGCGTCATACAGGTAGAACCATTCGCAGAACTGGCAACCGAATGGCAGCTCGCCGTACTGCACGACGAAATACGGCGTGTTGTCCTTGTCCTGCACGCAGGCAAGGCCCACGGCGGTGTAGTCGGTCATCTCGGCCGGCTTGTCCAAGGTGCGGCGCTGGCCGTCTTTTTCGATATCCAGCCGCGTCTGCGGCGGGGCGTCATTGCCCTGGTCAGGCAGCCCCGCCACGGTCAGGCGGGTTCCCTGGCATTCGATGTGCATTCCTGTGTCGTCCTGCTGGGTGGAGGGGGTCGTGGAAGCCGTGGCGGGTGCCGCCGGGGGAGCAGCGGTGGCACCTGCAGGCGGGTTGGCCGCCGCAGCCGGTGCGGCCGGCGTGGAGGGTTCAGCCGCCGGATCGCTGCAGGCGGCCAACAACAGCATCAGGGCAGGGGCGACAAACTTTGACGTCATGCGTCGGGCTCCGGGAAGCGGCGACAGGGCCTGTCAGCAGGGCCTGTCGCCAATGGGATCAGATCGATTGATCGTCCACGCTCTGCAGCTGCCAGCACGGCTTCTGCGCGAACGTATAGATCTGCTGGTCGCTGGTGTTCGGCTTGCGGATGAGCACCTGCACGCTGCCATCGGCCTGCGGGGTGACCTGCAGTTCGCGGCCTTGGCGCGAGAGCGCCGCCGGGTCCGGAATCACCGGCCACTCCACCTCCGCCAATGGCACCTGCCTGGTCACCTTCGCCGGTTCGGGCTGGGCGTTGGCATCGATGGATTCGGTGAGCAGCGGGTCGGCGACGGACTTCTCCTGCAGGGCGATGTCGTTGCCGAAATGCGCCAGGAAGGTATTGAAGTCGGCATGCGGGCACTGCGTGGCGGCATCAGCCGGTGCGGCGGGTGCGGTGGTTGCCGCAGTGGTGGCCGGTGCCGGGGTAGCCGGCTGTGTTCCTGCCGGCGTCGTCGGCTCGGTGGGTTTGCACGCGGTAAGGGCCAGGCCCAGCGAGAGCGCCAGCAGCGCGAGAGAGCGTGATTGAGACAACGGATCCTCCTGATCGGTCGTTCGCGCGCCTACGGCGGCGCGCGGGTGCATGGAGCATACCGGGAGACCTGTTAAGCGATTTAGACAGTCGTGAAGGCGTGCTGGCCGTCACATTTTCACTGCGGCGCTCCGTTCGCCATGGCAGCCCTGACGCCGCTTACCTCGCCTGCACCTGCAGGCGGATGCCCAGCACGCGCAGCACCCGCATCACGGTCGGTAATGAGGTCGGGTAGTGCCCGCACAACTGGCGGCGCAGCGTCGTGGCGGATACACCGCCGCACTGGGCTGCCAGGGTCACCAGGCCATGGTTTTCGGCAATGGCCGCAAGCGCTGCGATGAAAACCTTGGGATCGCCGTCGTTGTCCTGCAGGCAGGCCTGCAACTGGTCGACGATGGCCTGCGGTGTGGCGGCGGGCGCCTGTTCGGCGCGGCTCATGGGCGCTCCACCGCGGCCTAGGCGGAGGCGATCAGCTGGCGACCGGCCATCAACAGGCCATCCACCAGTTGGGGTGCCGCCGGCAGTTCGCTCGGGCCCACCTTGTAGACGAGGTGATCCGCTCCCAGCACGTCCAGCACAGCTGCCAGACCCTGCAGGCTGCGCTGGGCCGAGGCCAGGTTTTGCCGGGCGGATTCGTCCAGCGGCGGCAGGCTCAGCGCCGGTCGGCTCAGGTAATGGTCCAGGGTCTTCTGCAACATCGGTGGCCTCCCATCGGGTGATGCCACCTGCGGGATTGCGAGGTGGCAGGCGATGCGGGTTGCAGTACCGGATAAACACCCGAAAAGACCGGCGGATTCAGTGGATAAAATCCCCACGCATTCGCCCGCCATGGAAGCGGCAAGGCAATGCATTCTCCGCCGTGCCCACGTGGGCAAAACAGAGCCAAATCGGGTGTTTTCAACGGGACTGCAATCCCGGCTGGCACTCTTCGGCACCAGTCGGGGTTATCGTGCGCAGGCAGGGCATTGGACGTACATCAGGAAAGTTGTAGTTTCCTGTGCGAACCGCGCCCGCAGCGACACCACGGCAGGCGCAACACGACGCTGCACCGCCCACGACTCAGGAAGAGAAAACCACGATGCACGGAACCGCCACTGCCGCAATCGCCTTCACGCTGATTGCCCTGCCCGTTATCGCGCCGGCATCGCCCCCGGTCGCATCGGTGGACGATCAGCACGCTCTGTGGACGTTCACCGAAGCGCTCGCCGTCGCGCTGCCACAGGACAACGCCGATTTCTCCAATACCCTGAGAGCAGCGTCAGATCCATCGAACAGACGGATACGGATCGGCAAAATGCTCAGCGGCATCAATGGCACCGTCACGGCGATGGGTCACGACCGTTGCACGCGCGCTATCCCGCCTTGCAGGCAACCCGGCTCCCCTTGATGGACCAGCCCGCCGACAGCTACTCCCTTGCAACGGTGACCGGCCAGTCCCGCGTGACCTTCTCCTTCGGACCGGGCAGGACAGCCTGCCTGTCGGGGATCCAGATGGGCCGTGCTTCGCGCTAGACTTTTAGAGCCTTCGCCACATCGAACGCTTTGAGCAGGAGGCTCGCATGGATCTGAATCTGGCATTCTTCGCGATGGTTGTGTACTTGGGCATGTACCTCTTCGTAATCGACCGAGTCGCTGCGGAGGTCGATCGCGTTGACCCTTCGTACCGGAAATACGCGAATGCGCCCGCAGCCGGCTATTTTTCAAGATCCCTGTTTGCCGCAACGCTGCTTCTGGATCGCGAGATGCCCAAGCGGCATTACGTGTTCGGCCTCAAGGCCAGGCTGCATCTCGCTCGCGCCATGCTGGTGACTGCGCCTTTGCTGTTCCTCATTCTCTTGATGATCTAGCCGTGCTTCGCGTCAGCCTGCTACCGCCTTCGCCACCGCCTCACCCAGCTGCGCCGTCGTCGCCTTGCCGCCCAGATCCGGCGTCAACGGCCCCTGCGCCAGCACGTCCTCGATCGCCGCCATGATGGCGTCGTGCGCCTCCTCGCACCCCAGGAACTTCAGCATCAGCGCACCCGACCAGATCATCGCGATCGGGTTGGCAATGCCCTTGCCGAAGATGTCCGGTGCCGAGCCATGCACGGGCTCGAACAGCGACGGGAAATCGCGCTCCGGATTGAGGTTGGCCGACGGCGCCAGGCCGATCGTGCCGGTGCAGGCCGGGCCCAGGTCGGACAGGATGTCGCCGAACAGGTTGCTCGCCACCACTACGTCGAAGCGCTGCGGCTGCAGCACGAAACGCGCGGTGAGGATGTCGATGTGCTGCTTGTCGACGGTGACCTCCGGATAGGCCGCGCCTACCGCATCCGCACGGCCATCCCACCACGGCATGCTGATGGCGATGCCATTGCTCTTGGTCGCCACGGTCAGGTGGCGGCGCGCACGCGACTGCGCCAGTTCATAGGCATATTTCAGCACACGGTCGGCCCCGTGGCGGCTCATCACCGTCTCCTGGATGACGATTTCGCGCTCGGTGCCGGCGTACATGATGCCGCCCAGGTTGGTGTACTCGCCTTCGGTGTTTTCGCGCACCACCAGGAAGTCGATATCACCCGGCTTGCGCCCTGCCAGCGGGCACGGCACACCTTCAAACAAACGCACCGGACGCAGGTTGATGTACTGGTCGAACTCGCGACGGAATTTCAGCAGGGAACCCCACAACGAGACGTGGTCCGGCACCGTGTCCGGCCAGCCGACCGCGCCGAAGAAGATCGCATCCATGCCTTGCAGCTGCGTTTTCCAGTCATCGGGCATCATCTGACCGTGCTGCTGGTAGTAATCGCAGCTGGCCCAGTCGATGTGGGTGAACTGCAGGTCCAGCTGGAAGCGGCGTGCGGCGGCTTCCAGCACACGCAGGCCCTCGGGCATGACCTCCTGGCCAATGCCATCGCCGGGGATGACGGCAATCTTGAAGGTCTGGGTCATGGGGGTATCGCAGGGAAAAGGGGTGTTCCCGATGCTAGGCATTCACGGATCGCATTACTATTGGCGCAACCGTGGTTTGATCGTGCCCATTTCGTGAACAACAGTCCGCCCATCGATGACCTGCGCGTCTTCGTCATCGTCGCCCGCCGCGCCAGCTTTCGTGCTGCCGCGTTGGAACTGGGCGTATCCCCCGCCTATGTGACCAAGCGCATCGGGCTGCTGGAAGCCACGCTCGGCACCAAGCTGCTGCATCGCACGACGCGCAAGGTGAACATCACCGAAGAAGGCGAGCGCGTGTTCGGCTGGGCGCAGCGTGTGCTGGATGACATGGACAGCCTGGTCGAGTCGGTGGCTGCCAGCCCTGCCCTGCCGCGCGGCGTGTTGCGGGTCAGCAGCAGCTTCGGCTTCGGGCGGCAGGTGGTCGCGCCCGCGCTGGCGCGCATGGCATCGGCGCATCCGGAACTGGCGGTGCGGCTGGAGCTGTTCGATCACCTGATCGACATCGCCGACGAAGGCTTTGACCTGGACGTGCGGATCGGCGATGAGATCGCGCCGCAGTTCGTCGCAACGCGGCTGGCTTCAAACCAGCGCGTGCTGTGTGCGTCTCCGGAATACCTGCAGCGACGTGGCACGCCGCGCACGCTGGCCGAGCTCGTTGCGCACGACTGCGTGGTTATCCGCGAGCGCGATCATCCGTTCGGCGTGTGGCGGCTGGAAGGGAGTGCCGGGCGCGAGACCGTAAAGGTTACCGGGCCGATGTCGACCAACCACGGCGAAATTGCCGTGCAGTGGGCGATGGAAGGATTGGGCATCGTGCTGCGCTCGACGTGGCAGGTAGATGCGATGCTGCGCGATGGCAGGCTGGTGCGTGTGCTGCCTGATTATCGCCAAGAAGCAAACATCTGGGCGGTGTATCCAGAGCGACTACGCAGCTCAGCCAAAGTGCGCGCCTGCGTGAGCTTCCTGCAGGACGCGCTGGCCAACGATTGAAAGCCGATGGGTGACAGTGGCATCACCCGTTGGGTGATGACTGCCCGGTGGGTGACGACTGTTAGTCGTCACGCCTTACCCGGCCCAATCAACTCAGCGCCAACCACCATGATGGCGATCATTGCCACGACGGCCGTTGTTCCAATGACGGCGGTCATCGCGACGGTCGTGACGGCTGCTGCGCTCATAGCGGTGGTCGCGGTCATAGCGACGATCACGGTCGTAGCGATAATTGCGGTTGTCGCGGCGATCCTTGGTGGTCACGTTGCCGATCGCACCGCCGGCCACGGCACCGCCTACGGTCATCATCGGATCGCCATTGGACAGGACGTGACCTGCGACACCACCGACCACCGCACCGATCGCAGTGTTCTTGTCCTTGCGCGACATGGCATCGGCGTCGCTGGCGACGGTAACGCCGGCGGTGAGTGCCAATGCCAGGGCCAGGCCACGGAATACGGAAGCGGTTGAGGTAAGCATCGTCAAATCCTCCAATAGGACAGGTGATCAGTTGCGGGGAGCGGGCGTTGTGCTGTCCCCGCACGGTTCAATCTGGTCGCCGAAGATTGCCGGAACATTGCGTACCCTGAGATGAACCGGCGCCTGTTCAGGTTGGGGTGGGCGTTGTCGCTAGCAAGGCAAATCATCCTCCCCTCAGTAGGGAGCCGCAGGCCCTGCCGGCACGATCCCGGACGGATTGATGTGTTTGTGGCTACCGTAGTAATGATGTTTGATGTGCTCGAAATTGACCGTCCCCTCCACCTCCGGGATGGCCATCATGCGTTGCACGAACGCATGCAGGCCGGGGTAGTCGGCGATGCGCTTGACGTTGCATTTGAAGTGCACGTAGTAGACCGGGTCGAAGCGGATCAGCGTGGTGAACAGCCGGATATCCGCCTCGGTCATCACCCCGCCGACCAGCCATTGCTGGTCCGTCAACAAACCATCCAGCCACTCCAGCGTCTCGAACAGGGGCCCGATGGCTTCGTCATACGCTTCCTGCGTGGCGGCGAAGCCGGCCTGGTAGACGCCGTTGTTGAGCGTTTCATACACACGCTCGTTGATGCGATCAATCTCTTCCCGCAGCGCTTCGGGATAGTAGTTGCCCGGTCGTGCGCCCAAGTGATCGTAGGCTTCGTTGAACATGCGGATGATGTCGGCTGATTCATTGCTGACGATCTCCCCCTCCGTGCGGTCCCACAGCACGGGGACGGTCGCCTTTCCGGTCATGCCGGGCTTGGCGGCCTGATACAGCTGATGCAGGTACTGAGCGCCGCGCTCGGGGTCTGGCGTCACCAAGGGGCCAGGCGCGAAGTTCCAGCCGTTGTCGCCCATATGCCAGTTCACGACGGACAGCGGGATCAGCGGTTCCAGTCCTTTCAGCGCGCGCACGATCAGCGTGCGATGGGCCCATGGGCAGGCCAGGCTGACGTACAGCCGGAATCGCTCGGGTTCGGCGATCAGCACCGGTTGTCCGTTCGGGGCGCAGCCGCCGTCCGCAGTGAGCCAGCGGCGGAAGGTGGATTCTTCGCGATGGAAGTGCCCGTCTTCGCCGGCACCGCCCGCGGTACCGGTCTGCCATTCGCCGTCAACCAGCATGCCCATCAGGAAGCCCTTTGTTTGAGGTCGGCTCCCGTTCTAACGCAGGCGGCAGCAACGTAGTGTCGAGCTTGCTCGACATCCGCCCGTGTCGAGCGAGCTCGACACTACGCGGCAAACATCGACGCTACGTGGCAAATTCGACGGCAAGGCGGATAACCGTGTGAGTGAGTCCACTAAGCACTGAAGCACCACGTTGCGACACATTGAAAACCTCACGATCATAAGGATTGATACGCACCCAAGTGGGACTTGCTCACAATCCTTACGTACTTGCGGATATTGGAGTACAGTTCGTCAGTCAAGTAAAAATCCTCACGCCTGCAAGGATTCAGCATGAAGGTCACGCTCAAGAGCCACGAGGAACTGGGTCCGCTGGTTCGTGCCACGCGCAAGGCCCAAGGCATGCGCCAAGACGATACCGCCGAAGGTATCGGCGTCAGCGAGAACTTCCTGGCCAAGGTCGAGCGGGGGGGAGGCAGCGTGCAGTGGCAGAAGCTGTTTCAGGTTCTGACTGAAATGGGCATCCGCGTAGAAATCGACGTGCCAGACACAGCAATGGCGATGCTGCAGAAGCAGGTGAAGAAGCGCGGAGTCCCGCGATGAGCCGCCACTCCATCAAGGCAGCGCCTCCGACAATAATGGAAGTCTCTTCGGACGGATTGCAATATCCGGACCGTTCGCTGTTGGCCACATGGGACGGCCAGCATGTCGGCACCCTTCGCGAACATCGCAACCTGTGGCGGTTCGAATACGCGTCGGCATGGCTGGAACACCCAAGGAGCTTCGACCTGTCTCCGTGGCTCCCACGCAGCTTGGGTAACATTCTTGACGGCAGCACCTCGCGCCCCGTGCAGTGGTACTTCGACAACCTGCTTCCGGAGGACCAGCAGCGCGCACGCATGGCACACGATGCCGGTGTCCGCGGTAGCGACGACTTCGCCTTGCTCACCTGCTACGGCTCTGAATCTGCAGGCTCGCTCACGCTGCTACCCCCGCAGGTAACGCTTGACCCGGGTAGTCGGGCACCGCTGCCGGATGACGAACTCGCGCAGCGCATACGCGACCTGCCACGGCATTCACTGGCTGGCGGCGCGGAAAAACGAATGTCGCTTGCTGGCGCACAGCACAAACTGGCTGTCATCGAAGATCGCGGCGCGCTGTACCAGCCGATCGGCGCGGAGGCTTCCACCCATATCCTCAAGCCAGACAGTACCGACCCCGACTATCCGCACACCGTCATCAACGAGTACTTCGTCATGCGACTGGCTCGCGCGATGGGACTGATGGTGCCACAGGTTCATAGACGTTACGTGCCGGAGCCTGCGTTTCTGATCGAACGCTTTGATCGTGTATCGGATGAGGACGGCACACGCCGCTTGCATGCCATCGATGCCTGCCAACTGTTGAACCTTCAACGCAATGACAAGTACAGAGCAGGTAGCATCCAGACACTGGAATCAGTGATCACCCACTGTCGCGAGAGGCTGAGCACGCGCAGGCGACTGTTTGACTGGCTGGTGTTCAACGTACTGACCGGCAACGACGACGCCCATTTGAAGAACCTGAGCTTCCTGGTCGACGCAGACGGCATCAACCTGGCGCCACATTACGATCTTCTCAGTACGGTGGCAGGACGCAGTCATGCCTACAAGCAGGACGGTGCGAGTTGGCCACAAGCATCCACGCTTGCGTGGGACCTGTTGGGCGTAGAGCGCTTTGCTGACATCACGCCCAGCTTGCTGATCGACGCCGGCATTAAGCTGCGCCTTCCACCGCGCATGGCGCAGCGCCGCCTTGCGGAAATGGCTTCCGACGTCGTCCCGCTGGCCGCGTCGGTGTTGGCAGAGATTGAATCGGAGAACGCGCAGTGGGCCGGAGTAGCGGGACCGACGCTTCAAGGCGAGATGCGTATGCTGCGCACGGTCATCGAGTTGGTCATCAAGCAGATGGCGAAGCAGTTGAGTTCCTGAGCCATGTAACGTGACCGGATTCCGACTACCTTCGTCTGATCCATACACCGACGGACACCCTGCCTCCATGGCACCACACTGGCTGCCTGAATCCGAGGGAGTCACCGCATGAGCCTCGCGCTGGTCCACAGCCGCGCCCGTGCCGGCGCCGATGCGCCGCTGGTTCGTGTCGAGGTGCATCTGTCTGGTGGCCTGCCCGCTACCCAGATCGTCGGCCTGCCGGAAACCACCGTCCGCGAATCGCGTGAACGCGTGCGCGCGGCGCTGCTCTGTGCGCGTTTCGACTACCCGCAGCGCCGCATCACCATCAACCTGGGCCCCGCGGATCTGCCCAAAGAGGGGGGCCGCTTCGATCTTGCCATCGCGATGGGCATACTGGCTGCCAGTGGCCAGCTGGACCCGCAGCAGGTGGTCCGCCACGAGTACGTGGCCGAACTCGCGCTCACTGGCGAGCTGCGCCCCGTGGATGGCGTGCTGCCCGCCGCCATTGCCGCAGCGGAGGCCAACCGTACGCTGTTCGTGCCGCCCGCCAATGCCGCCGAAGCCGCGCTGGCCGAGCATGCGGACGTCCGCGTGGCACGCACGCTGCTGGAGGTCTGCGCATCTGTCGAAAATCCCTCCCGCCTGCCCCGCGCCGAACGTGCCAGCATCGAGGCCGATCCACCGCTGGACCTCACCGATGTGCGCGGCCAGCCGCATGCGCGGCGTGCGCTGGAGGTCGCTGCGGCCGGCGGTCACCACCTGCTGCTGATTGGCAGTCCTGGCTGCGGCAAGACCCTGCTGGCCTCCCGGCTGGCCGGCATCCTGCCCGAAGCCAGCCAGGCCGAGGCCCTGCAGAGCGCAGCCATCGCCTCGATCAGCGGCAGCGGGCTGGACCCGCGTCGCTGGCGGCAGCGGCCGTTCCGCGCGCCGCACCACAGCGCCAGCCCTGCCGCATTGGCCGGTGGAGGCAACCCGCCGCACCCCGGCGAGATCTCGCTGGCGCACAACGGTGTGCTGTTCCTGGACGAGCTGCCGGAGTGGTCGCGCATGGCGTTGGAGATCCTGCGTGAGCCACTGGAGTCGGGCCATATCCGGATCAGCCGCGCGGCGCGTAGCGCGGTGTTCCCCGCGCGTTTCCAACTGGTGACCGTCATCGAGTGTATTCTAGGAAATGTGTACCTACCGACCACGCGGCTTAAGCTATTGGAACCGAACACTTTTTTTTTATCCACTGCTGAGGGATCACTAGGATCGCGTATAGCAGGGAGCGAGAAGCGAGATCTTGCCATTTCAGTGGAGCGTCAACGCGGAGGCAGGCGCAGCATCGGCACCAGCTTGCTGGATCTGTCAGATTGGCCAGCGGATTCAGCGCTTTACCAAGCGGTAGTCGCCTTCCAGCAAAAAGCCCTCTTGACACCTATGCCTTGCGGCCCGGTGTCCTCCTTCAGACGGGCACTCAAGTGCCTACAGATCGGTTCCATCGCTTTGTTGCGAAAGCGTGTAGACCAAATCACCGCAGGAGAGGTAGTTGCGTTACTGCATGCTATCGAGGGCGACCTTCAGAGCACGCAGGGCCTCTCCATTAATACTAGGACCAAGTACTCAGCGGCGCTTCGTCAGGTCATCACATCCGGGCCTGACGTTCTCAAGGACGGAAATAGTTTGCAGCACACGATCCAAGAACACTTTCCCCGACTACGTCGCCCGCCGAAGCTCCGCCGAAATGATCTTCCGGCAAGTATTGCCGTCCAATCTCACGAAGACTGGGACGATCTACGCCAGAAGACTCACGCGCTCCTGCAGAGTCGCAATAATGCGATTGAATCCGCGATCGCCAATGAGTTTGCGGCGTACGAGCGTCTCTGCACGTGGCAGGAGGAACTGCTAATCGTCCAAGTTCCAGAAGGCACGCGCGACCTGGTCCTTCGCTGGATGAACGCATCGAACCCTGTCGGGGGGCGTGTCAGATTACAAGATGCTCCGATCAGCGACATCGTCGCAGTGCTTCTGCAGGAGCAAACCGGCCCGCGCACGGCATACGCAGCGAACGGTTGGCCCATCGGACGTTATCCCGTGCAAGAGGAGTTCGCAGCGCTTGAAGGTTTCGGCGCATACCTATTTCGCGCGGTATCTTCACCATGGTTCCACGCACGCGATCGACTGCCCAACGCGGTGTTGACCGCCATCTTTCTTGCCCTAATGCTACACACGGGCTGGAACACCGGCTCGGTGGGCTCGCTCACCCTTAATGGCATTCAGCCACTTGTCCAAGGAGGGTATCGACTTCAAGGATACAAAGGCAAAACCGACGACGACACTCCAGTCGTAGACATCCCACCTTCCGCGAGAATGGTGTGCAAGGCGGTTTCCTTACTTCTATGGAACCGTAGCCAACTGGAGAAGGCCGGACTGATAGACGCTTCCGAACGTCGTGTCTGGTTTGGCTGGCAACGCGACAACTTCTCCAACATCACAGCCTTCACCTCGGACAAGCGAATCCACGCCTTCTGCGAGAGAAATGGCCTAGAACGCTTCAGACCTTCGGAGATACGAACGCTGAAGGCTGGGCTCACTTACCTCCCGCAGCGTGATCTCGAGGCGGTACGCGTCCTACTTGGACATAACGACTTGACCGTCACTGATTCGTACCTCCGTGACACGCTCTTCTTCCGCATGAACGAAGCAAACATGCTTCAGTTTCAGCGCCGCATCGAGACCACGATTACTTTCGCTCAAGGCGGCGAGACCCTCGTAGATAAGCGCCAACTACGATTGCTCGATGTCGATGCCGCGCTCATGCTACCCACCGGTGACGGGGGCTTGTGCACGAACCCTTTCTCCGGACCACCAGGCCACTCAATGGAAACCGACGAACCATGTGCGGGCTTGCATTGCCAGACAGGGGTGGGCTGTCCTCACTATCGGCTTCACGCCGACGAGCACACGCTAGAGATGGCACTACGAACCCAGAGTTACTATCGCGCACGTTGGTTCGAGCTCTCACGCTCCAATCCTGAGGCATTCTCCCGCATTCACCTTCCTCGCCTGCTGTATATGCACGTGCTATTGAAGATCGTGCAGGACCGTCGCCCAGACCTTCTCCGAAACGCGCAAAGGGCACTGACATGATGCTGCCTAAAGCACGACTTGGTTCCGAATCCGCTTCCACTGCATCCGATCCCTATCTGGTTCAGTCCAACCGCTTGACTCTGGAAGGGACTTACCTGAGCTATCGAGCAGACGACAGCACTCACCAATTTGATCTGTCCGAACTATTTCTCCCTCCGACCAGCTCGCACCAAGCCGTATCACGGCTGCCCGACGAGCCGGCGTACTTGGCCACCGCACTGGCCATCGCCGATCGCCGACTGCTTAGCGCAAAAACGGGCATGCCTGCGCCGCGCATGCTTAGTCGCCAGCTCTACCTGTTCCGCCATACTCTCGACTGGCTACGTGCACACGGTGTGTATCGCCTATCTGACGCTACTTCAGAACACACCAGCACCTTGATCAAAGAGTTTGTTACCCGTGGCTGGCCCGGAGCATTGGACCTGACCGCCCGATGGCACCGCGCTCTTGATGTGATCACACCTGACGAGCTCGCCCGCGGTTTCCACTACCGCATTCAAGGTGGCTCTATCGCGCACATCGAAACGCTTCTGCAGCCTTTCTGGCGAGCACGACTAGGCTGGGGCGGGATTCTGGGACTTCCAGAGATCATCAAGGCGCGCATCGAGAGCATGGTGGATGCACCACTCTCGCAGGGATGGACAGACCGGTCCGTCATCTCAGACGGTGCTCCAGGAGAAGGAGTAGTTCATAACACACTGGGCTGGCTTAACGACTGGTGCAATCTACCCGCTACTGTTGATCGCCTTCGGCACCGCGTTGCTAACCGACCCTCGCATGTCGCAGCGCGTATGTCACTTAAGGCAGCAGGGCGCACCGACAACCTCAGCCTGCCAACGGCGATTGATCTTCTGAAGGCTTCCTTGCGCCTTCTGTATGACGTCGCGCCACGCGTTGTTGAACTCTGCCAGTACGCAAAGGCTGTCCAGTGCGCCGTTACACCCGCCCCAATCCTATCGGCCGAATGGCTGCAGTCACAGCCTATTACCAAAGAACTTGGCACGCTGACAGGAAAGCCCGTGGCCCGCTGGGTTAATAGCGGCCATTACGGCAAGCAGGATGATGTGTATACGGTGGAACAGTTGATTGGTGCAGTCCAGGGAGCGTGCGGCGTGCTATTGGCCGCGATGAACGCCCGCCGACAGCGAGAGATCTGCGATCCTCATATTGGCGTGCGCGTGGGCGACCTAGAAGTTCTCGATGACGATCTTGGGATCTATCAGACAAGCTTCTACATCCAGAAGACGTACTTCGATCGCCATACCTTCTACATCAATCGCACCTCTGCCGATTCCCTGCGCTGCCTAGAGATGCTTAAAATTGCCTGCGCTCCGTTCGATACCGCGATCACTGCTGGTGATAGCTTATTCGCTTGCGGGCGACGCACCCAAGTTGGAGTGAAGCCAGAAGCCCACTATGCATTCACCTTCGATAAGGGGCGCACGCGATCTTTATCGAGCTTCTTGCAGGTAGCGTTTGGCGACGCGGAACGTTCTCCCTTCTCCACTCATATGTTCCGACGCTTCTATGCAATTCTTTACTACCATCAGTACGACCACGCCGAGTTGCGCGCGCTCAAGCAACATTTGCGACATCTTGACGTAGCGATGACGCGAGTATACGTCACCGATCCCGCATCACGCCCATTAGCTGAGCAGATCCGCGCTACCCTGGGACGCGACCGGTTCATGGTCGCTAATGAGAAGGTGCGCACTGCACTCGATGAACAGCAAGGTGACCTGGACGCTGCATTGGCTGAGGTTGAGCGAGAGAAATTGGAGCAGGCGATCGAACAGGTTCTGGAAGGTAGACCCACCGCAGGAGGCTTTAGTCGTGTTGTGCGGAAGCTGTATCGACAGATGTCTTCGCAGATCACGATAGGCGCTGATCAGATACCCGAGATTGCCGATAAGCTCGCCGGGCGCGGCTACCGAGTGCGGCCAATGAGCCATGGCCAATGCCACGCGCCAGACAGCAATCGTCACCTGAAGGCGCGATGTGAGCGCGCAGGCGAGCTTGCACGCGAGCATGCTGGTGCGCGCCAATGTCACGCCTGCCCCTATCATTTCAACAATGAGGCTTACTTGGAGAACCTGCAAGAGGACTTGCGGCAACTGGAGCAGGAAGCGCACGACATTCTGCTACCCCCGATGCAGCAGGCACGCGCTCGCTTTGATCACTCCAATCTTGACCGCTTGATCAGTCTCACACGGGAGAACATGGACTCCAATGCCGAGCACATGCGCGCCTTGCGGGCTCAGCGGGCCAAGTCATGAAGACCTCAGCTCACCAGTCGCAAGTTGCCAAGCAGGCCGCGCAGGCGGCAATCGACCGAAAATTGGCTGTGCTGCGCGACTGGGCAAGCAACGGCATCCCCTATCGGCACGACGCGAGTGGACACACCTTGCTGGATACGCATGACAGAAAGCTACTGGAATATTTTCCGTCGAGCTTGCGTCAATTCAAGCAATGGGATGGTTCGCAGAACTCACCTGAACTGAGGACCGCCTTGCCCAGGCTGAGTGTTACAGGCAACGATACACTTGCGAAACGACCAACCAGTACAGAGCAGGCGGTAAGACTGATCGCCACCTTGCGAGATCGCGCAAGGAGCCAAATGGAAGAAGGGCGAGCGTCGACCCTGCGCCGCCTTGAGGTGGAGCTACGATTGACGCGCCAGGCCGTAGACCTGCGTATTGGGGAAATCCGAGAGCAACAGCGTCAAATTCGGGACTTGCGTCGTGATTACTCAAACCTGCAGGCCAAGCATCAAGGCGAAACTGAAGAGTTCAAACGCGTGTTCGACCGCTTGAGCAGTGCTCTGAACGAGGAGCGCGGGCGCAACGCAGAGTTAGCCGCTCTGATGGCAAAAATTACTCCGCTGAGGAAGAGCGGCCATGGCACCTAAGGCAAATGATCCAGGCATCTCTTTGGTGGAACGACTGGAGGGCTGGCTCACCGAGGGCCATAGGGTTCCGCGAATTCGTGGTCGGGTAAACCGTGCTGCTCTGTGTCGCTTGGTTGGCCTTAGCCGGTCTTCGGCCAACAGTAACGTCGACCTGCGCGCACTGATAGATTCACTGGATGGTGGCGACGACTCCCTGTCTTATCCTTCAAACACCAGATGCCCCACTCAGGCGGTAATCGAGCACGAACTCGCCAGACTGCGCGAAGAGAACGCGCAACTCAAGCGTCAACTGAAGTCCGTCTCATGGCTACTGTCATCCGGTCGGATCATTCGATCATGAAGGGCACATTAGCGAACGAGGATCCGGTGTGGCACATCGGCATGATTGAAAGCGTACTGGAGATTGATGAAGCTGGCCTGTTTGTACGCTGGCAAACCGAGAATGGAGCTTGGCGCATCCATGTTCCCACTGGCGTACTGCCCGCTGGACCCAAGACAGGGCAGGTATGGAGATTCTTGGGGAGGGCGATGCATCACCCTATGGGTGGAGAGCTATGGCAAGTTCAGCGCGGAGAGCGCGCCCTGCCCCCAGGTGCTCTGATTTCACGCTTTCTGAGCTACCACATTCCAGGCTTGGTGAAATACCGGGCGGCGCGCTGGCAGAAGCGTTGGCCCGGATCACTTGGTGATGCTCTTACTAGAGCCCGATACACAGAACTCGCGGAAGTGCTCGCCCCCCACCCGTTAGCGGACTGCTGGGCCACGCAAGCTGTGGAGTACTGGCAGCGCCAGACCCACCATTTGGCATTGGTGCGAGAGATGAACGAGCACGAAGCAAGCGACGAGTTGGCCGCACATATGCTGGACCATTATGGCGAAGCTGCCGCTGCGATGCTAAACGATGACCCTTATAGAATGCTCGCCTTTGCGTCCTTTGCTACGGTGGACGCCATTGCGGGCAATCTCGGCGTTCAATCTCACGACCTTCGTCGGCTGCGTGGCGCCGTGGATGACCTGATGCATCAGGCGCTCGATGTTGGACGGGATGCATTGCCGGATTCCGACTTGCGAGAGGCGCTGGTGAGCGTCTTAGGTGATCGCGTAGGTGCAACGCTAGCTATCTCTGCTTCGTGTCAATCTGGCCGCATTGTCAACGCCCCACGGGATGCGTGGATCAGTGATGCAACAAGCCATGTGATCACATTCGTTGCAACGCGGCTCCATATGATGTGTAGCGGCGATGCAGGCGGCGCTTGGGAACCTGCGGATCGTCCAGAAGTAGACGCGCAACCCTCGGAGCCGAGAAGAATTCACTGGGTGCGAGGGTGGACGGATACCAACCAAATCGCACAGCTACATAGCCGCCTTGAAACCGCGCCACAGGGTGGCATCACAGTTGTCGTGACTGATAGCGCGGTCGTCACCAACTGTCTACGGACTCGATTGCCTGGCGCCACTATCGTGGAACAGCAGAAAATCGGCATGCCCTGCGCCTTGCTGGAAAGCGCGACCCGGGTGATATGGGTCACCGCCAGAGCCAGGGTTCGTGTCTTAGCCCGCATTCTGGCCAACGTGCGGCACGTATGCTGCCTGACCGTCGTCGATGATGGATCAGCACGATCTGGGGACGATGTCGTGGCGACGATGTTGAAGCGCTGCGAATCGGAGGAGACGCGGCTAGCGCAATTAGTCACCGATGATGGACGTATCCCCGCGATTGACTCAGATGGTGTCTTACAGCTGCCTTCGTACGACTCTCGACGGGCTGACCGCAAAGGTGATTTGGTGCTTCAGATAGCGCAACAGCAGCTCGAGGCTGCACTACTGGGGGTATGCTATCAAGCTGCTTTAGAGGGTTCGGTGTGTGTGGTGGGGCTGAGCGATTCCCAGCGCGATGCCCTTCTGCGGCAATGGCATCACAAACACATGCGATGCACCAACATCGTCGAGATGCACACTGGAACGGCTCCCCATAGCTGGTTCGAGGGGAGTGAATTCGAAACCTTGATCATCGTCTGGCCGACGGCACAGTCGCCAACTATCGGCTGGTGGGAGGAAGTTCACTGCCTTGCCAACCAGCGCACGGTCGTGGTTGCCACCCAGATGCTGAAGATCGATTCCAGCTCTGACCAGTTGATATCTTTAGCCGTGCCCAAGATCACCGACCCCGTATCACTCAACGACCGAGTGGAGGTGGTAATTTGATTTGCGTCGACAGAGTCGTCCTACGTAAGGACCGCGCCCATGACGGACGGATATTCTGGCATCTAACGGGATCTGATGGCCATACTGACTGGCCATTCTTGGATTACATCATTGACTGCATTGATACGCAGCAGTTGGCTAACAAGACGGTTGAAAACCGCGCCTACACACTGGTGAAGTGGTATCGATACTTAGCCGAACGGAGACTTGAACTGTGGCAAGCCTCGGATAACTTGATCAAACAGTTCCGCGATGGGCTGATGGCACGTGATGCGATCAATAGCAGTGGCGACCAGCAGGCCCGGCGGCGCACAGTCAACCTTGACTTGCGCAACGTTTACTTGTTCTACGCTTGGTTACAGCGGGATTACGTGTATGGCAACGGCCGTCGTCTACTCGGTCGCACAGCTTGCCAGATTACAAGCACGTTGGTGGATGAAAGATCCGAAAAGATAGCTTCACCACGTAAGCGCTATCCGTTGACCTTCCGCAATGCCGGAGAACGTAGCAAGCACAGGATGGGCTTTGTACCAGGTGAAGCCGATCGCGCCGCGCTCACCGAGTACTTCTACGATACCTGCCCGCCAGATCAGGCGCGTCGGAACTGCCTTCTTTTTGGGCTGGCGTGGGCCGTCGGATGGCGACGGGGATCGATCCTCAGCCTGACCACAGGTGACTTCGATCCCGCACGCAATCGGCCTGACACGGACCTACAGATAGCACCATCGGCACAGAAATTTGGCTACAGCAATAGTTTCAGTGTGCCCGCTGGCGCTGCATTGCAGGTGCTTGATTACATCGACAACGAAAGACGCGCGATCATCCAACGTACGGATAGTGTGAGTCGCGCTGTATTTCTCAACGAGAGGACCGGGAATCCACTCACCGCTGGCGCTGTATCCACGATGTTTAGCAAGGCCCGCATTGCGCTTGCTTGGCCCAGGGGAGCTGGGCTTCACGCTTGGCGACGCGGATTCACCAACGCCTATCTGGAGCGCGAGTTGGACGCCCGCATTGAACTGGGCTTAGACACAGGAGGCGATGCAATCGCGATGTCAATCGCAAGTGCACTTGGCCAAGAAAGCCTTGGCAGCCAAGCTGCTTACGTACGAGATGTACAGCGACGTATACGCGGAACTGCGACCTTTAGGGACAAGGAGGAACACGTCCGCCTATCCGATGAGAATGCTCACCTCCGCGGCCAGATCGCTTCTCTACGTGAGGCCCTAGCGAAGCGAGGTGTTGGCAATGACCGTGCATGAGATGTTTGCGGATTTCTTTTTCGCAAGCCGATCCTTGCTTGTGCACCGCGACGTGGCTGTCCGCCGGAAGAGCATCGAAGCATGGGGGGTCTACGTTCAGTTGTCATTTCCATTGATTGCCGAGGTCGGACGTTCATTGTTGAGAATGAATGCAGGCGGACGCCAAGACCCCAATCACAACTTATTGATTCGTCTGGGAGTCGCTGCAGTTGAGTCAGAGTGATCGTTCACGCCTAACGAACCTTCTGCCGCCTCGGTGTCACTTGCAAGCTACTGGAACAGGTAACCCAGTCCAACCGGCCCCACTGCGAACTACGGGCTCAAGCATTCGCCTAACCAGTAGGCGCGCGAGATAGACAGAGACACGCCAAAGGAGCAATGTGTGCGCAAGCATCTTTCGCAGAGACAGGGGATGAAGCCGACAATCTTGGCGCTGGACCTTGAAGGAACGCTCATCTCCAATGCAATCAGTCAGATTCCCAGGCCCGGACTCTGCCGGTTCCTGGAGGACGTCCGAACGCGATTTGATCGATTGATGATCTTCACCACTGTTCCCGAAGAGCGATTTCGGACCATCGCCACACTTCTGGCTCGAGATGGCAGTGCCCCTGACTGGTTTGCATCACTCCAGTACATCAACTGGTCGGGGAAGACAAAGGACCTACGACTCATTTCGCCACATCTAGGTCAAGCGCTGTTACTCGATGATTACGGCCCCTATGTGCATCCTGGCCAAGAGCATCTATGGGTGAAAATTCCTTTGTTTGGATCTCCCTATCCAGCAGAAGACGACGGCCTCAGCCTCGCAATGGAACGCCTGCTTGGATGCCTCAATGATGGCGACGAACTCTCTATCACCTAGTAGCTGGCGAGTAAGGAGCCAACTAGCTGCGAGTTTTTTATGAACCCTGAGCCTGATCCATGCCGCTAAAGCAATCGCATTAAGCCG
Source organism: Stenotrophomonas sp. Bg11-02 (assembly GCF_002836635.1). Taxonomy (NCBI): domain Bacteria; kingdom Pseudomonadati; phylum Pseudomonadota; class Gammaproteobacteria; order Lysobacterales; family Lysobacteraceae; genus Stenotrophomonas; species Stenotrophomonas sp. Bg11-02. Next base: position 72,072 of record NZ_PJAY01000052.1, on the reverse strand, counting down.
ATATCTAAGAGTGTCACGAGTCACGATCAACGCGACTAGCTCATGCCGTTACAGCAACCCTTGGGGTACTTTCCGGCGACACATAGCTCTGATCCAGTCGACTGGCCACAGTGCCGCGCACCATCTTCCATGCGCGGCCGAACTGCACAGTGGCGTCGGGACCAGCCACACTTTTCGGAAGTGAATAGGCCAACCTAGGCAGGCTCAGATCAGCGATCTTTGGCAGCTTGCAGTGTCTCGATTCGTTTAAACAGCTGCTGTTACGCGACCTTCATGCCTTCGTCCTCCAGCGGATAAGGAGATCCGAACAGCGGTATCTCCACCCAGAACTTCTCCTGCCCGGGGTGGACGTAGGGGCCATGGTCATCCAGTAATAGCGCCTCGCCAAGGCGAGCAGACACAAAGCTAAGATCCTTGGTCTTGCCGGACCATTTCACATATCGAAGCTGCGCGAACCAGGCCGGAGCACTGCCCTCGCTGACCAGCAGGGCGGCGATGCTGCGCATCCGGTCCTCAGGAACGGTGGTAAACATCACCAGCTCCCCAAATCGCGATCGCGCATCCTCAAGAAATCCATAGAGGCCAGCCCGTGGGATCTGGCTGATGGCGTTAAAGATGAGTGTTCCTTCCAGGTCCAATGCCAGGATAGAGGGCTTCATGTCTGGCCCCTCAAAGGTCGCGTCCACTTACATTGCCCCTCCCCAAGGGCTTGTCGATCACTTAAGCCTTCTGACAAGGATCAGCCCGCCGTGCTTCGGTGTCGTACGCTGGCTCGGACCTGGTAGGGACAGCACCTGAATTACCCCAATTGAAGTTCAAGATAGTCCCGGACCGCCTGCAAGCTACCAGCAGCCCCGCTGCACAATGGCCTGACGGCCGGGTCACCACCGAACAATGGCGCAGAGTTGGCGCGATGGATCCAGGTATCGGCTTGAGCCGCATCAGGGAACAGGGTGTGCAAGGCCCTGTAGATCGAAAGGATGTACCCGATCCGCAAAAGGACCGAATCATCAACCATTCCTTCCACGGACTCATCTAACCGAGGCAGGTCGGGCACCCCAAGGATCTGGCGTTGCTCATTGTCAGACAGCCGCCACGCCTGCGAGATCCGTATGAAAGTCCGAACCGCGGCACCTTTCACGTCTTCGATTTGGCCAACCGATGGTTGAGGCATGGTCCAAAAACCTCCTTGTGGTCTGGTCCGAGAATACTCTCAAAATCCGACCTTATCCGGCACAGGTCCCGGCCAGGCCATGACAGGCCATTTGGTCACGATGGCATCCCAAAGCAGAGGCGCAGGACTCCACCCAAAAGAAGAAGGCGTGCCGGGTACGGCACGCCCTTCCGTTACATCTGTCGAGTTATTAGGGACTCGGGCGGTGCGTCCTTAGGACTCACCGGAGTTGGTGCCCGGCGTGCGCGCGGACCACATGCTGGCGGCGGCATTTACCGGTTCCTGGTATTCCAGAACAGCCTGCGCCAGTTCGTCAGGAGATTGGGCGGACAAGATCCGTTCCTCCAAGCCCTGCATGCCAGACTGAAGATCATCGATCTCGCTGTCAATTGGACCGCGCAAGGGATGAGCATCGTTCATCGCACCCTGCAGAGCCTTCAGGTTCGTCCACGCGTGGCTCTTTGTGACTTCCAGTTGGTCCGGGATGTCAGAGCACTGTGCCCAGCTCATGAACGCGTGCTTACGATCAACGCTGAGCCCGGATGCTGCACTGAAGGTCGTCACACCAAAATTGGTGATGAGATCTAACGTGCTGGGCGTGTCGGTATTTGCTTCATTCCTTTCCATTTCTCTAATCACTGGTGAAAGTACTCGCGACAGTCCCCTTGGACGGCAGGTCGAGGCTGGCAGTGCCGGCAACTCAGTTTTAGCACGATCACCTGTCACTGCAAGCTACGAGCTAATTTTTTACCGGCGAGAATCAAGAACTTAGATTTGCTGCGACTGAAACAGCTTAAATGGTGGGTCGGAAGTCGCACATTCGTTCATACTTCCGACCCCGTTCTGGCCCCCCCCCATAGAACCGTCAGTCGCCCCTCCCATCACGACGACCTAGCCGGCTCGTCACCTGGCCAGGTCGACGGCGGCGTCGAAGCACCTCAGCGCCATCCTCGCTCGCTTCTCAGGTCTTCATAGTCCACCTACTCGAAGAGTAGGCGCTTCGCAGCTGTTCCTCGGTTCTCTTGATGCCTACTTCTTTCAGCACCATGAGCATGGGCTGTCGGTGAGGTCGATTCGGCACCCCGGTGTCGCCGGCGAGATTGACCGCGCGATGCTGGCCAATGTCGTACGGTTCATCCTGACCGCGTAACTGCTGCTCTCCAATCGTCGGCAAGATGCCCCTTCGGCCGCTCGCGTCTAGAGCGGGGTCCACCCGAGCTGTTGCTCGATGTCCCGCCTGTAGGGTGTCGCGATCTGCAAAGGCGTGCGGCGGATGTACTCCTCTGCCCGCTCCCGCACCTCACCGTTGAGATCACTGAGGTAGGTCAGCACCTCGTCCGCACTGGCAATCAGGTTATCTTCGCCATTGAACTTGGGCGGCAAGGCCGTCCATAGAACTACGTCGATCTCACGGGCCGCAGCCCATTGCTGCAACCCAGGGATGCCGGCCGGATCGGCTGATCCGGAAAGCCAGACGCCAACATGGCGATCAAGGTTGCGAGGCAGAATTTTCTCACGAGCACGCAGGCTGTCTTTGGCCTGCAGGACATCCTCTCCACCGTCGTAGACGGTCCAGAACGATGGGAGCGCAGATGTGTTCGGGCTTAGAACCAGGGTAAGGCGTCCGTTGCCTGACTGCCGCAGGTACTCCACCTGCACGGGCGGCCCATCTTCCCGCCAGCCCCCGACCATCGATAGATCACGAGGCTGCCACACCAGAGAACCCCATCCCAGGTACACGATCATGCCCAGCTCCCCTCTCAGTCGGTGTTACGCAGGCCCCTCGCGAGGCGGATCAGCCATTAGGTCCTGGACATCCGCATCGAGTTCCGTCGACCTCCCATCCTGACGAAGGAGGTGTCGCCACAGAGCCAATGATGGTTGGCGCTCAGGCGCTGGATACACCAGCGCCTGGCGACCTGTGAGTACCACAACCTGGCTCAAGACGGATTGGCCTCCAAGCACGCTGCTTGCGGTGGATGGTTGCCGATGCCTGTCCTGACCCAAAACGTTTAGGGATCAGGAGCTACTTATCACAGAACTGCGCCCTCAGTACTTGACGCGATAATTTGAGGCCGGCTCCCGTTTCCCAGGCATGATCCGTCCCCGCAGACGTTCGTCACCTCCCCGCCGGAGCAACCAACGGCGTACCACTGCTGCGGCTTACGGCTTCCAGCCTAAAATTTTTGGGCGGTGGCGTACCGCTGCGGACATCACACACTCCGTGTCAATTGCATTGGGCACCGGTGCGGGGTTACGGGCTTGCCAGCTGAAGAGCATGGAGAGAAGCCGGCATTTGCCTAAATGAAATGGCGCTCGGTCTTTGGGTCGGGTGATTTGACTCTTTCTCAAAACCCTAAGAGTATCTGGGCTACTCCATGGAGGGAGTTTCCTTCAGGAGTGATATTGCTGGCGATGTCCACCAATGGCTCGCCAGGACATATTAACTGCCAAGGAGGGGGCCATGGCGGCTCGATTCGACACGCATCCGCAATATGTTCCGATCATCAAGTGGCAGAAATTCGAGCAGCGCGCATTGTCCGAGCTGGTTGCTCCAGTGGTGGGGCGAACCCTGCCGTGCATCGAGGTTCGCTTGCCTGGGCAGCACGCATCCATGCTCGAATCCTATGCTGATGTATGGAAGCAGCCAGCGCTGATTGATTACTCCAATCCGGATGGCGACCTCAATGCCAGCCGCATCAAGGAACTCAACGAGTTCTTAAAGGTGGTAGGCGGCTCAGGCAAGCTGGTCACGCCGGTCCTCAACCCCGCCACCGCGGCAAAGGACTTCCCGGCCATTGGGCCATCCCTGGGCAACAGGAAGATAGCCCTTCGTCTGCGCCTCCCTGAGCCAGGCGATGCGCCAGGCGCAATCCTGATTGTTAAGGCCGCCCTTGAAGTCCCCGGACTACGACAACGGGTGGAGCGACTCATCGTCGACTTGGGCCAGACGCCGGCGATCTCTGCTGCAAACCGACCGGTGCTAGCGGCTTCCCTGCAGGCGCTGAAGGGCCAGGGCTTCAAGCACGTGCACCTTGCGTCGGGTTCCTTCCCTGCATCGCTGGCTCACATCAATGGTGCTGGCGAGGTAAAGCGCAAGGACTGGGAGCTATGGACGCAGATCAATGCGTTGGCACCGGACACGCTCATTGGCTTCGCCGACTATGGACCGCTCAACCCCAACTGGTCCGAAGAGACGCTCAAGCGGCGAGGCAATCGGGTCATCATTCGCTACGCCCTGAATGACAAGTGGCGCATCATACGCGGTCAGAACGCCACCAAGGCCGAGTCGATCGCCATCTCCAAGGTCATGACCACGGTGTATGCCAACGAATTCTTGGGAGCCCCGTTCTCATTCGGCGATCGCCTGATTGCAGATCGGGTCGATCCAGCCGTTCCGCTGAAGAACAAAGCCGGCGGCCATCTGCACATCTCTGAGTTCTGGACACATCACATCAGCTATGTGCTGAAAAAACAGTATTAGTGGAGCGCCACTGCGCTGTTCGCCCGCACGAGCAGCGCAGTGCGAATGTGTGCCTTGATCTCCTCCAGACTCAGCGTCTCGGTGATGTGCTGCTGGATCAGGTACAGGCTCTTGCTCTTCCAGCCTCTCAATTGCCCTTCCAAGCGCAGTACCTCCAATGCCTCCTCCTTGTTCAGGATGGAAGCGAGGGATGCGGCCTTGTGCCGGACATTCAAGCCCGCCTCGCGCAAGCACTGGAAGGTACCCGTCTCAGCGTCGACCACCATTGCACCCCACCAAGGCGGCAACAGGTCCATAGCCTTGGCCACGTGGCAGGGGGCCATGACCAAGGTGACCCGATCGAAGACCCAGCCGTAACGAGAGCCTTGATTGATCAGCCGGGACAGGCTATCGGCCTCGCTCTTGATCTCAAAGCAATGCATATCCTCAACCAGCACCAGATCGGCCCGCACCTCCCCACCGTGCAGCCGCAGCTCTTCCAGCAGCGAGATCGCTTGGACAGCAGATTGCCTCGCCAGATGGCCGGCCAAAGCCTGTTTGATCTGTAGCTCTCTCATGGGAACCAAGGCGGAGGGGTGTACAGCGGGAGGATATCATAGTTATGCTTATATGCACTTCACAATATCTATTTGCATGAAACGTCTGAAGCAGCCGCACCGCCTGGCTCTGGAGTTGCGTGGAAGGTTTGAGGCAGACGGGCTCACCACCAGTTCTGCGATTGCCCGCGCTGCGAGCATTGGCCAGCCTCAGGTCTACCGGAATTTGTTCGGTGGGCCCAAGCGCGTTACTCGGACATTGAAGCATCTATGCAAATATGCAGGCATTGATGCATACGAGGGCACCAGTGATCCCGGGGAGTCCAAGGTGTTGATGGATGCTCTGTCGGCTGTATGGGATGGAACCGACGGGCACGCTCATCGCCTGGCGAAGCTTCTTTTTGCCCACCAGCGGGCCCACATGTAAGAATTGGCCTAGGCCCAACGGAGGCCAAGGATGAACAAGAACACGCCAACGGTGACGGTCAAGAGCGCATATCACGCGCTCGGCGCGGCCGGCTACCCTAAGAGTTTTGTATCTCGCCTTTTACCGGACTGGTGGGACAACGCACTTTTCAAGACAAGCAGCGGGGCTATCGAGTTTGCCTCGATACTCAAGCAACGGCTTGGCTTGGATGTCCGATTTGGTGACAGCGGTGAGCTTGAAGTGCTCGCCTCAAATCGCCCTGCCCGTTACAAAAAGAGATCTGCCACGCTGGTGAGCGAGCTGCAGGTCTGCTCGAGCCTGGGCATGGCCCTGGGCAAGCTTGCGCTGTATTGCACTGATGGCACCGCCGACCCGCTCCCGGCAGACCCCAAGGAGCTGTCCAAGAGGGTGCGCACCTCGACCGGGGCTGCGGCAATAGGATTCGGGTCGTTGCTGGATTTCTGCTGGCAGCACGGTATCCCCGTGCTGTTCTTGAAGGAGCTCCCCCGCGGCAGCAAACGCATTACCGGTATGGCCATGCGGATTGAAGACAGGCCGGTGATCGTCCTAGGCTTCCAGTCTGGCCAGAATGCAAAGCAGCTGTTCGTGCTAGCCCACGAACTGGCCCATATCTGCCTTGGCCACGTCGCCGGTACCGGCGTGCTGATCGATGAGGGAATGGACGCCATCACGGAGGCTATCGAGCGTGAGGCGGATCAGCATGGCGACGCAGAGGAGCGCCAGGCCGATCAGTTTGCACTGGCCATGCTACGCAACGGGCGACTTACCCTTCCCCTCGATAACCACGGCACGATGTCGGCTGCCCAGCTGGTAAACATGGCCATGAGTCTCGGCGACAGCCTCAGTGTCGACCCAGGACACATCATCTTGAGCTACGCACGCGATCATGATGACTGGCTGTTGGCTAATCAGGCCCTTGGCTACTTCCCAGACCAGGCCAACGCAAAGGAACTGCTCAAGGATCGCTTCCTGGCCAACTGCGATGTTGACAGGCTCACGGACGACAATCGCGCCTACCTGCTCAGCATGCAAGGATTCTGATGAGCGCCAAGCACTACCTCTTGGACAGTGACGCCGCCAAAGCGCTTTGTCAGTACGGCCTCCTTCAGGACATGGCCACCGCCCTGCGGGTCGAGCTTCGGGACTTTTCGATCCTGGCCCAGCTGCGGTTCCAGCTGCACGCAGCCAATCCCGCCAAGGCGCTTGCCAAACTGGGGAGCGCGCTGGCGGTTGAGCAGCTCAACCTACTCGTAGCGCAGGCGAGCGAGGTCGTGGTTCTGGTTGAATCGGCGAACTACGCCCTGCTGGATGGCACACCGGACATAGATGGCGGAGAGCTGGCCCTGTTTGCCGCGCTCTGTGAGGACAGTAGCGCCGGCCTGATCACCGGCGACAAGCGATCGCTCGTTGCGCTGTGCAAGGTCGGCGGGACGGTGGAAGGAAGTTTCAGCTGGGCTCAGATCCTCTGCCTGGAGGACGCCATCGCAATCATCATCGGCCACTTCGGGTTGGCCTATGTATCGGCCAAGGTAAGATCCCGTCCGGACGTCAACAGCGCCCTGTCCAGCATCTTCGGAAGGTCCGTGGCGGCTGACGAACAAGCCATCTCTGATGGGCTATTAAGCTACCTAAATGACCTGCATCACAGGACCGCAGGAAAGTATCAATCTCCTTACGTGGCCGCGGTTTCCCGGTAGCAACCCGTCTTCCTGCATTCTGCGAAGGCGCTTAGGGATGTAGTGACCTTCCCTACAGCAGCAGCAGTGCATTGTCGCTTTTTATAAATTCTGTACGTCATGTCCTATGGCCGCGTCAGCCGATGCGCTGCTACGATTCGCGTAGGGCTGGACTGCCGAGGGCAACACCTCGGCCTGGAACAGCGTTGTCTTCGGCAAAGTGTGCACAGGGGGTGCCATGGCTTTGGTGAACTGCCGCGAATGTGGCAAGCAAATCAGTGATCAGGCTTCGGCTTGTCCGAATTGTGGATTCCCGATGTCCGCAGGAGTCAACCCGACTCCTGGCATCCCAACTCCACCACCGCTGGGCCCGTCTTCAGATCTGAACCGAGCCGCGCCAGCAGCGCCTGTTGCGACCTCCATTCCGGCACCGCGCCCAGCACCGAAGAAGTCGGGCTGTGGAACATTCGTTATGCTTGGACTCGTCGGCCTTCTCGTCCTGTTGGTCTTGGGCTACGGCATGGGGCCCGAGACGAAAGTAGCCACTCCATCGGCAAGCCGCGGCACTGCCAGCCAGAGCGGGGCAGCCTCCGGTCACGCATCGGACCAGAGCGCTGCGAAGGCAACAACGGTCGAGGTGTCTGCGCCCGAACTTCTGGCTGCCGCAAAGGACCAGGCCCGGCCAACTTCCGAACGCTTGGCGAACCTCACGCTGATCCTCAAGAATCATGCCGGCTCGGCCCAAGCCAAGGAGGCTGATGCAATGCGGCCGAAGCTGGAGGCTCAACTCCACGCCGAGCTTAACCCGATAGGCCTGCAGTGGTCCTATTCCACCCAGCAGGATGACATGTCGGGAAAACCCGTCCGCACGGCACGGGTAACCAGCACCAACAGCTTCAACTTTGACTTCCCCTACTCAGGCCGGCAGAAGGCAGAGCTCACGATCAGGCGTCACCCTCGATGGGGCAACGATGTAATGGTCAGCATCGAGAAGGGGCAGATCCTGTGCCATAGCTTCAGCTCCTGCCCCGTGCGTATCCGATTCGACGATGAGTCCGCCAAAACCTTCACCGGAACTGAGCCATCCGACAACAGCAGCGAGATGGTCTTCATCCCGGGATACAAGACCCTCACGAGTAAGCTGGGTAAAGCCAAGCGCCTCCGAGTGGAGTTCAATGTGTATCAGCAAGGCTCGGTCATGGCCGAATTTGACGTCAGCGGATTTGACGCAAAACGCATGACTCAGTAGCAGACTCTAACGGGAAACGAGGTGGTGGGTACATCGCGGTACGTAGCCTAGCCGGAGCCAGTACCGCTCCAGCGAGGATTCAAATCCGGCCATCTCACCGCCGCCCAAAGTTTGGAATATGTGCTTACCTCGTCCGCTCAGAGGAGAGCTAGAGCTAATTTTCAAGCCGATTTCGACCGATTCTGTGGAAGTTTCCGCTTCTTCGTACGTTGCTTCAGCCTCCATTGACTCCATTCCGTTGTCGACCCCTCAGCTATGAAGGTTACCAGGAGCCGCTTGAGTAAGGGCGAGAACTTCACCTCAGAATCGCGCAGAAGATTTGTCCAATACCGGCCCACAAGGAACGAAAGCAGACCCATGGATGCAACAGATGTCGCAAACCAAGATCGGCTAGTAACGCTGACGTTTGTTAGCACGCCCTTCCGGTACATGTATGCTGCAAACACGAGGGCGCTGCACTCAACAAAAACTACTAGCGCTGTGGGCATTGCCCGAGCTCTGTAGTACGCGGCAGACGTTAGCGTCTCCCCAAATGACAATCCAATCAAAAGAAGAACAGAGCTCAGCAATATTGGATCGAACGCTGCGGCTCCGGAAAGAGTGAGACCGATCGGGAACAGTACGAAAGGGACCAACTCAGAGCAAAGACTGGGGTAGGCCTTACTGAAGCCTCTCCATCTCTTCAGTCCGAACAAGAACATGTCTTGCAGGATTGCGGCAACCGATGCTATCGCCGCGCTCGTAAGTGCTAAGGACACCGGTATCCAGAACATATCTTCGTCCGGCCCTGGTGCGAACGGCACCATGGCTGCAGCGCCCCAAATTGCTGCGCCCATGAACGCAGCAAGCGGAAGAGCCGAGAGCTTCAACATGCTCATGAGCCGCTCAGCGCCCACAGCCAAGAAGTTGGCCGCACCACGTTTGCACTGACCTTTCCGAGATCATGGCTGCTCCTCACCATTAGCAGGGGGCGAGTGCACAGGTGCCGATACTGATATCAGCCGATAACCAAAGCGCGGCAACGTTTGGATCATTTTCTCATCAAACGGGCCGTCAAGAGCTCGGCGAAGGCTGGACATCTGTGAACGCAGAAGGTCGTCGTCAGGAGGGTTATCGCCCCAAAGCCGGCTCTCCAGTTGCTGCCTGGTGACAGCGGCAGGACTTGCCCGCATCAGCGCCTCAAGGAGCTTCCGGCAAGCTGGATAAAGATGCAGTCGCCTTCCAGCCCTTGTAGCTTCCAATGTCCTAAGATCTAACGTCAGATCTCCAACCACCAGTTGTCTCCTTGTCACCCGCCCTTCTGTGCGAGTGACCAAGGCCTCCAGTCGAACCTCAAGCTCGGTGAGATCAAAAGGTTTGGTTACATAGTCGTCGACACCAGAGCGGAACGCGGTGATCTTGTCCGAAAGGTCGTCCTTCGCGGTCAGCATCAAAACCGGCACTGGAACACCGTGGTCAAGCCGCATCCTTTTAAGAACCTCCAGTCCTTCCATGCGAGGAAGCAACCAGTCAAGCACGACTGCGTCGTATAGATTGGTAGCCGCCAGATGTAGGCCCGCCAGACCATCGGCCACTACATCAAGCTGATGACCACGGGACTCGAAGTAGTCCAGAATTTGCGCTGCGTCCTTGAGGTCGCGCTCAATCAATAGAATGCGCATGTCAGGATTGGCGGTAGCCGAGGAGTCTCAGCGCATTGAACACGACCAACAGAGTCGATCCCTCATGCACTGCTACAGCAGGACCAATCCCAAGACCCATGACTGTCGCAGGCACCAACACCGCCACTACGCCCAGGCTCACGTAAACGTTCTGGCGGATCACACTTCGGGTGCGTCGACTAAGCGCCACTGAGAACGCTACCTGCCTCAAGTCTTCGGACATGAGTGCTACGTCGGCCGTCTCCAGAGCAACGTCCGAGGACGCGGCGCCCATCGCGATGCCGACGCTCGCACTCGCCATCGCAGGCGCGTCGTTCACACCATCACCAACCATCGCCACTCGCTCCGTATCCTTGAGCTGGCGGATGGCCTTCACCTTGTCATCGGGCATTAGATTGCCCCAAGCATCGTCTAGGCCCACGTCCGTTGCCACGGCCTGTGCCACTGTCTGATGGTCGCCGGAAATCATGATCATCCGCTGGATGCCCAAGCTTCGCAGCTTGTCCAATGCTTCTCGTGCTTCTGGGCGCGGCGTATCCATAAGGCCAATGACACCGATATCACGGTCACCTAGGCGAACTGCCATCGTGGTTCGTCCAACGTTGCGAAGCTCGTCGATGGCCGACTGCGCCTCCGCAGTCAGGGTGCTGATGCCGCCGGTGCCGAACATCTCTGCCTTTCCGATCCAGACGTTTAGGCCATTCACCCTCGCCTGAACCCCGCTTCCAGTGAAGTTAGCGAGATCCGTGGCTACTGGCACGGGAACCTCTCCCAAGCGAGCGTTGCCATCTCGAACAATGGCTGCCGCCAGTGGGTGATCACTCAAGGCCTCTACGGCGACCGCAACCTGCAGCAGTTCCTGCTCTGTAGAGCCTTGCATCACCTTAATGTCGGTGATTCGCGGCTTTCCCTCGGTGAGGGTTCCAGTCTTGTCAAACGCGATGGCGCGAACCATTCCCAGTTCTTCTAGCGGGGCGCCACCCTTGATGAGCACTCCGCCCCGGGCCGCTCTAGCAATACCGGCCAGAACGGCACTTGGTGTGGCAATAGCCAGTGCGCACGGGCTTGCCGCGACCAGTACTGCCATCGCTCGATAGAAGCTATCTCGGAATGGCTCGTCGATCACTACCCACGAGAAAAGCAACAGCACTGCCAGAATCAGAACTGCCGGAACGAATACTCTTTCGAATTTGTCGGTGAAGCGTTGAGTTGGCGACTTTCTGGTCTCGGCCTCACTCACCATCTTGACGACGCGGGCCAAGGCCGACTCCCCTGATCGGCGGGTCACCTCAACTTCCATTGCGCCGGAGCCGTTAATGGTGCCGGCGAAGACGCGGGACTGCATCTCAACGGAGTCCGGACGCACCCGCGCCAGCGCACGATCACCTACCGGCAGCTTATCTACCGGGATGCTCTCACCGGTTACAGGCGCTTGATCAACGCTGCTGGTTCCTTTAACAACGAATCCGTCCGCCGGCATCCGATCATTGGGACGAACAACCACCACGTCTCCAGGTATCAGCGACTCAACCTGGACTTCAGTGACCTTCCCGTCTTTGACAACCCTGGCTGTCTCCGGGGCCAACTTGGCAAGCGCCTCAATCGCTCTCTTTGCGCGGCCCATCGCATAGTGTTCGAGCGCGTGGCCGAGGCTGAAGAGGAACAGAAGCAGTGCGCCCTCTGCCCATGCGCCCAGCGCAGCAGCACCTGCCGCCGCAACAAGCATCAACGTGTCGATCTCAAAGCGCTTTAGCTTGATGTTCTCAATAGCTTCGCGGAGCGTGAACCAACCTCCGAACAGGTAGGCAGCCACGTAAAGAGAAGTAGGGACCCAGTCGTTTGCGAGCAAGCCGAGCTTTTCAAGTGCAAAGCCAATCAGGAGGAGCAGGCCACATGCGAGTGAGAACAGTAGCTCACTGTTGGCACCAAGGATTCCACCATGGGAATGAGCATGGTCCTGCCCATCCTTATGATTGTGACCTTCGTGCTGACCTTGCGCGCCTTGGTCGGGGGCGGGGCCGCTCCTTCCCACTCCAAAATCCTCGAGCTTCGCCCTCAGATCAGCTTCTCCTGTCTGGGTCCGGTCGTACTCGATGTTCACCCTTCCAGCAGGGCTGGTGGTCGCTTCAACGACACCGGGTATAGCTTGTAGCTGCCCCGCGATCGTCCTTGCCTTGCGGGCATGCACGGACGAGTCCATCTCCAAGGACAGATGGCCGTATCGCTCACCCAGGCCAATCCCCATAGACGACGCTAGTTCGCGCACGCGCTGAAGTGAGATCAGCTCGGGGTCATAGTGAATGCATAGGGCCTCCGGAGCTCCTGCGCTTACCCCGCGCAGATGCACGCGTGATATACCGGCCATTTCCTCCAGCTCATCGGCCAGTCTCTGTACGCAGTGGTCCTCTTGAGGTACGCCGGGGAGTACGACCGGCAGTTCGACTTCTGTGGTCATGTTCACGTATTGCCTCCAACGTCAAGAGATTGGATCGGGAGGCCCGGCAGGCAGATGCGCTGCCGGGCCCAAACACTCATTCAATCAGTGGGCGGTCTCCGGCTCCACCTTAGGATCTGACTTGGCCAGTCGCCCCGCGAAGGTCGGCAAGACAAGCAGCGTCAAGACCGTTGCAGTCAACAAGCCACCAATGACCACCGTAGCCAGAGGCTTCTGCACTTCGGCACCCGAACCACTCGCAATAGCCATCGGAATGAAGCCGACGATGGCGACCAACGCGGTGGTCACCACGGCCCGAATTCGGCTGCCGGCGCCATTCATCGCAGCAATCAGAGGGCTATCGCCGGCGTCCAGGCGCTCTCGAATAGCCTGCATGAGCACCAGACCATTCAGCGTTGCCACGCCAGAAACCGCAATGAATCCGACTGCAGCAGACACCGAGAACGGCATGCCACGAACGAGCAAAGCGAGAATGCCGCCGACCAGTGCTAGCGGAACGCAGCTGAACACGAGGCCCGCTTCCTTTGCACTGCCCAGTGCCATGAACAACAGGCTACCGATCAGCAGGAACACGATCGGCACGACGGTCAAGAGTCGCTTTTCCGCCCGCTGGAGGTTCTCGAACTGCCCGCCCCAAGTCATGTGTGCACCCGGGGGCAACTGAACATCCTTCACTGCAGCTTGGGCTTCACCTACGAACCCGCCCAAGTCACGGCCGCGTACATTGGCCTGAACCACTACACGCCGGCTACCGTTGTTCCGGCTGATCTGATTAGGTCCCTCGCTGATGTCGATGCGTGCAACAGATGAGAGGGGCACAATCCCGCCGGTGGGAGTTGCAATTGGCAGTGATGCAAGCTGATCGGGATCATTGCGGGCATCGTCTCCGAGGCGAACGACGACATCGAAACGACGATCCCCCTCAAAGATCTTGCCGGCCGCCGCGCCGCCGATGCCCGTTGCAAGGGCGTCGCTAACATCTGCAGCCGTCAGACCGTACTGTGCTGCTGCAAGGTGGTCGATCGCTACATTGAGCGTGGGCAGACCAGAGATCTGTTCCACACGAACATCCGCAGCGCCCTCCACGTTCCTCAGCTTCAGCGCAACCTGATCGGCAACAGCCTGAAGCTGCTCGAAGTTGTCGCCGTAGATCATGACAGCCAAATCCGTACGCACACCCGAGATCAACTCGTTGAAGCGCAGTTCGATGGGCTGACTGAACTCGAAGCTGTTACCTATCTGCGAGGCTGCGATCTTCTCAAACCTGGCGATTAGATCCTCCTTGCTCAAGGAAGAGTCAGGCCAATCCTTGCGCGGTTTGAGCACGATCACGCTGTCAGAGATGTTGGTTGGCATTGGATCGATAGCAGCTTCGGCAGTACCTGTTCTTGAGAAGACGGTCACTACCTCAGGCTCAGCCGCGATGGACCTCTCCAGCGCCAGTTGCATAGCCAGCGATTGCTCCAAGGACGTCGAGGGAACGCGAAGCGCCTGCATGGCAAGGTTTCCCTCATCAAGCGTTGGCATGAACTCCCGACCCAGCATCGTGAAGCCGACCACGCCCATCACAAGCATCATCAGAGCGCCAGCAAGCACAGCCTTGGGCCTACGAATGGCACCTTGGATTGCTGGCTCAATGCGCCTTCTCAGGACGCGGATGATTGCAGTCTCGTGCTCTTCATTGTCGTGAGAATCCTTGCCGTCCTTGTTCGCATGAGGCTTTGGATCTCTCACAAGGAGCGCAGCCATTGCAGGCACGAAGGTAAAGGAGAAGATAAATGCGCCAATCAGGGCGAGCATGAAAGTAGCTGCCATCGGTTGGAACGTCTTACCTTCAACGCCCTCCAAGGTGAGGATCGGTGCGAACACCAGCAGAATAATCATCTGCCCGAACGCCGCAGGACGCGCCATCTTCTTGGCTGAATCTGCCGCCACGCGGAGCCGTTCCATGGCATTCAGAGGCCGGCCAAGTTCTGCTCGGCGTTTGCCCAGCATCAGCAGGGTGGACTCGATCACGATCACCGCACCATCTACAAGAATGCCGAAATCCAGGGCGCCCAAGCTCATCAGGTTGCCGCTGATACCAAACTTGTTCATGCCGATAACGGCAAACAGGAACGAGAGCGGAATCACCAGCGCGGTAATGGCTGCTGCACGGAAGTTTCCCAGTAGCAGGAAGAGAACCACAACTACCAGCAGAGCACCTTCAGTCAGGTTCTTGGCGACCGTCTTGACGGTCGAGTTGACCAGCACGCTTCGGTCAAGCACCGGTTCTGCAAAGATATCGGCCGGCAGAGATTCGTTGACCTGCGCCAGACGCTCAGCGGCCGCCTGTGCCACGGTGCGGCTATTACCTCCGGCGATCATCAGAGCAGTGCCAAGCACGGCCTCATGTCCGTTACGGCTAGCCGCGCCCAGCCGCGGGGCACGACCCAGACCGACCTCTGCTACATCGGCTACGCGAATAACCACGCCGTCCTTGGTCGCTACCGGGGATTGGGCCAAGTCGTCGGTCGTCAACGCAAGGCCGTCGGCCCGTACTACCAGGCCCTCACCTGCACGTTGAACGAAGCCCGCACCTGCTTGAACGTTGGAACGCTCCAATGCCTGTACGAGATCGGCCAAGCCAAGTCGGTATGCCGCCAGCCGTGCGCTGTCGGGGTAGATACCGTATTCCTTGACGTAGCCACCTACCGTATCAACCCCCGCCAAGCCCGGGCTTGAGCGCATCTGGGGCGCGATAATCCAATCTTGGACGGTACGCAGATACGTTGCGCGCTCCTGCGCGGTAGCAAGGCGATCGCCTTCCGGGGTCAGGTAGACCTCGCCCTCGTGCCAACCGGCTTGGCCAGGTTTGGCCAGCTTCTTGGGGTCGAATGGCCTGAAGTCCACTGTCCACATCAGTACCTCACCCAAACCCGTAGTAACGGGCGAAAGCATGGGTGAGACATTGTCAGGCAGGTCCCCGGCCGCTTCCCGCATGCGCTCAGCGACCTGCTGGCGTGCGAAGTAGATGTCAGTCTTGTCGGTGAAGATTGCAGTGACCTGGGAGAAGCCATTGCGCGATAGCGAACGGGTGGTGTTCAGCCCCGGGATGCCAGCCAAGGCCGTCTCCAAGGGGTACGTAACCTGACGCTCGATTTGCTCAGGGGTCAGGGCTGGGGCGATGGTATTGATCTGGACCTGGCGGTTGGTGATATCTGGTACGGCATCGACTGGTAGCTTGCTTAGTTGGAACAAGCCAAAGCAGGCAATCAATGCGGCCAGAAACACCATGAGCCAGCGGAACCTGACCGCTGCTTCGATGATGATGTTGAACATGGTGAATGAGTTCCCTTAGTGGCCGTGTTCGGCTTCGCCCTTGGCCAGTTCGGCTTTGAGCAGGAAGGCGTTGGCGCCTACGACGCGCTCACTGCCCGTCAGACCGTTAAGGATCTCGATTCGATTGCCTGCACGGCGCCCGGCGAGTACCGGCGTTGCTTTGAAGCCGCCCTCGACGGCCACGAAGACAACGCTTCTGCCGTCAACGGTTTGGACCGCGTCAGCAGGCACGCTCATACCTTCGGCGGCACCACCGGCAATGATCAGTGCCGAAACGGGGGAGCCGGCCGGTGGAAGTTTCTCGGAGATTGGCTTGGCACGAATCGTGGCGGTGCCACCCTGCTGCATCACATTCGCAGCCGCAGCAATTACTTCAGCCTCGAAGCTACCTCGGGGGCCCGTGACCTCCAACTTCATCCCTGGCATGGCGACGGTGGCCAGCGCGGGGGGCGCGGTAAACACGAGTTCATTCATGTCGGGATTGGAAACCTCCGCCACCAAGGTTCCAGCCGAGACGACACCACCTGGTGTTACCTGGACGTTGCCTACCAACCCAGCGACCGGACTGGTGATGGTCACCCGGCCGGAACTGTCCGGAGAGCCGCTGGCAGCGACTTGAGCACGGGCAGCACTGGCCGCAGCATCGGCCGCCAAAGAGCGGGCCCGCGAGGCCTCCAGCTCCTGACGCGCCACCACACCTTGGTCCACCAGAGATTTATCGCGGCTGTAGGCCAAGCGAGTAGCTTCTGCCTCTGCCGCCGCCGCAGTAGCTGCGGCCTTGAACGTCGCAGCTTCGCCGCTAACCACAACTACTAGAGGTTGATTGCTTTTGACCGCTGTTCCTGGCGCAACGAGTACGCGCTCAACCCGGCCAGTGACCGTCGAGGCGATCGCTGCGCGCCCCCCGATGGCGGGCTCGACGCGACCTGCAAGCCTAGTTGAAGCGCCACCGCCCCGCCCTACTGCAACCACGCCGATGCCAGATGCCTTGATCTGATCGGACGTCAGCTTGACTAGCCCCTCCTCAGCCTCCTCCTCGCCGTGTTCACCGTCGCCGTCGCCATCATTGTGGGCTTCTGCACCATCAGGCGTGGCCTCATCTGCGTGACCACCCTTCCCTTCTTCTTTGCTGCCCTTACTCTTGGCCTCGGTGCCGGCGGCTTTTTCCGTTTCCTCCGCACCGCCACTGCATGCGGTAAGCCCCCCGGTGAGCAGGAAGGCAGCCACCAGCGTCGCTCCGATGAGCGTCTTGTTTCCGTACTTATTCATTTTGCCTCCACAAACGGTGCGCGCCCTTCAAGGCGAGCGAGGTCGATTTCTGCTGTCACCCGGCTAAGGCGGGCATCTACAGCGCTGCCACGCGCAGCAATCAAAGTTGATCGGGTGCTACGCAGCTCCAATTGCGATATACGACCTGCCTCGAATCCGATGCGGGCCAACCGATAGGCTTCGTCTGCGGCTTGTACGCTCTCATCCGCAGCTCGCGCGCGGCTGTTGGACGCTTTGAGACTCGCTACCGCTCCCAACCGAGCCGCCTCGCTGTCACGCTTCTGACCCTCTAGAACCGCCTCAGCTGCACGTTGCTCGGCATATGCAGCCCGAATCGCCCCGCGGTTGCGGTCAAACAGGGGAATGGAAAGGCTGATGCCAACGTTGTAGGCCTCGTCGCCTGCTTGGCGGAAGCGCGTTTGAGCCACAGATGCGCTCAGTTGTGGCAAAGCGCGCTTACGCTCGACATCGATGAGCCGACCTGACGCCTCCGCTTCGGCTTGGGCGATTCGAACAGCGAGCGGGGCGGCCTCGTTTGCGACCGGGTGAGATGGCACGCGATCCAGAAGGCTTTCACCGATCTCGGTAAGCCGGCCATCCAACAAAGACACCCCGGCTAGCCGCGCTAGAGCCGCGTCCCGGAAGGCCTCGGCCTCATCCAGGCTGGCCTTCGCGTTAGCAACCTCGCTACGCGCCTGGACGCCGCGCAAGTTGGGTTCCCGACCTTCGCTAACCATCGCACCTACGGCTTTCGCGTCTTGTTCAATCAACGCCAAAGCTTCGCTAGCCAACTCATAGCGGCGCAGAGCAGCCTCTGCCTCCGCATACGTGGCTGCCAGACGACCAGCCGCATCGCTGCGCATCAGATCGCCCCGCAGGCCCGCTGCGCCTGCCTCTGCACGCGCAGCGCGCACTCGCGCGCCCCGCTGACCCCAAATTTCGAGCGGCTGGGAAAGCGTCACAATGGTGTCAGCGTTGGAGAAACCCCGATAGGCACCAGTACCGTACGCGTTCTCTGCGTCGATGGAGACCGTCGGATTGGGTACAGCCCGGGCCTGTTGCACCCGAGCCTCTGCGGCCTCGGCCAGCGCGGCACCTTGGACGGACGCAGGCATCTGGTCCAAACGAGAAAGCAACGATTCGTAAGACGGTGCAGTTTGAGCACCTACATCCCCGCCAGGCACCAATGCCAGCAGAACAGCAACAGCCAACCCGGTCGCTGATAGCGACCGACCTGTCAAAATCGACATAAAAACTCCCGTAAATTATCTGAGCGAACTACCCGCTAGCGCGGGGCAGAGCGAGATCAGATACGGGGGGGGCGCATGGGCCCGTCGAGTCGAAGTGCGTAGACATCCCCGTGCTCGGTATTGCGCAGCAAGGTTCGACCATTGGCGAGCAGATCGTCGTGGCCGGCGGCGGGGAGACTAGCGGTTGAGTGGTGGCAATGCCCGTGACCGCAGGAGTCGGCGCCGGATGATTGCTTACTCTTGTCCTTGCCCGATTCCAGGTCTGAGTCACTGCTCAGGGCGTGAACATCTCCCTGGCTAGCCGGTGCTTCCTGCGCACACGCCAACGACTCGGCCACAGGCACGACCACAAATACCGCCAAAAGCAGCAGCATTAGGTACATACGAATGGCAGGAAGGGACCGGCGCATGGTGGGAAGGCTATCAACCTGATTGAGACGGATACAATTACATAGAAGGGTGGAAGCGACCGCTTTTGGCACGATTTAGGCTTCCGTTCAGGTTTGGAGCTAAGGTGGTCAGTCTAGGAGGAGGAATGCCCAGGTCAGTCCGACATTGCAAAGTGCTACGAACACAGCGGCTGAGCCCATGTCTTTGGCACGACCAGCGAGCTCATGGATCTCCGGCCCGTATCGTTCAATAACTGCTTCGATGGCCGAGTTCAGTAGTTCCAACGCAAGCACCAACAGCACACTCCCTACCAAGAGGGCTCGCTCTACCCCTGAGTCGCCTAACCAGACTGCGGCGGGTAGAGCCGCCAGGGCCATGACGACCTCTAGCCTAAAAGAAGACTCATGCAGCCAGGCCGATCGCAGCCCCTGAAGAGACCAGCGCAGCGCTTTCAACACACGGGCGATGCTCCGTGGACGATGACCATACATGTCTGCCATTGTGATGTTTCCTTCTTCTGCCGTTAGGAGGCGCTGCCGGGATCTCCCGGCAGCGCTGCTCCCGAGAAATGGTTATGGGGCGGCGACACTGCCAACGGAGCAGCCGGAGAACAGATTTAGGCTCTGGTCCAACGCTTTTGTCCGCACCTGCATGAGACCGAGCACAGAATGGAAGAGGTTGTCGTGAGTGGCTGGCAGCCTTGAACGTCCCTGGACGCATTCAATATCCAGCTTGTTGCTGCTCTTCATGCCCTCTGACATCCACATCACCATCGGCACTTTGATCTGAGTCTCCGGGGCAATGGCGTAGGGAAGACCATGCAGATAGACGTTCGCCTCGCCCAATGACTCCCCGTGGTCGGATACATAGATCAAGCCTGTATCGTGGCTCTTGTCCTGTTCGAGCATACGGATTGTCTTTGCCAGAAAGTCATCCGTCGCTAAGACTGCGTTGTCATAGGCATTGACTATCTCGGCGCGAGTACACTTGCCAAGGTCGGCGTTGCGGCAGTCAGGAGTAAACTTCCTCAGGCTCTCGGGGTATCGCTTGTAGTAGCTAGGTCCGTGGTTACCAAGCTGATGCAGAACCACGACGACGTCGCCGGGATTGTCGTCAATGGAGTCATGCAATCCCTGCAGCATGATTTCGTCGCGACAAGCCTGATCGTCACATAGACTATCTTTGGCGGGAACGCGGTAAGACTCAAATGCAAGATCAGAGCACACCCCCTTGCATCCCGTCTGGTTGTCGCGCCACAGGGTCTTGATTCCGGCGCGCTCCAATACGTGCAGAAGCGACTCGGATCTTTTGATCTTGTCTCGGTCGTAGTCTCGCCTTCCATACATAGAAAACATGCAAGGAACGGACACCTCGGTATTGGAACCACAGGCCGTCACGTCGGTGAAGTTCACGACGTCCAGGGCTTCAAGTTGCGGTGTCGTGTTCCTAGCGTATCCGTTCAGCCCCCAGTTCTGGGCGCGAACCGTCTCGCCTACAACAATGACAAGAAAGTGTGGCTTCGCGCCTGGTGGATGAGGATCCATCGTGGCGTCGGGACCGACTACTTTGATCGGTCCACGCTCTGCGCGCGTCTCCTCTTTGATGACCTTCCCTATCGAGGCAAGGTAGTTCCCGGGCGTCGCAAGGTATCTGACTGACTTGTGGTTGCGCATAAGCGAGGATAGGTTGTCGAATGAGGCCAGTGCCGCACCAACAACTACCACTATAGCCATGCCCAGCAAGAGAGCTCTGGAAAGTAGTCCGCGCGCCATGGTGCAGTGAGGTCGAATTCGTACCGCACATACCGCAACGGCGGGAAGCAGACCTTTGACCAGCACCGACAGGAACAATCCCCAGGTCAGCAGCTCTCCGGCCTCCGCGCTGTCAGTCTTCAGCACGTTTCGAATCATGCTCGAATCGAAGTACACGCCGTAATTGTCGGAGTTGTATGCCGCCGCTGCTGACACAATGAGGAGCAAAGCAACAATCGGTTTCAACGTCCATCGGACGCACAGAAGCCCAAGAATAAGTACGTTCATAGCCGTAAGAAGCGCGGCCGTAGACGCGACAAGCAGCGCTCGCGCCACACCCTCCACACCACTCTTTTCAACTACCTCTGCAAAGAAGGCGTTGTTGAGGAACAACGTGAAGTAGAGTGCGACGATCACGATTAGTGTGTTGATCCCGGCCTGAGGCCCACGAAGAGGCCGGCCGAGCCGTCCTAGTGGATTTGAGCCATTCCCACCAAGCTTCCAACTGTGGTTCAGGTATTTTTTCATGTAACGCATAGCTGCTTCCTTTTGATCGACCGCCAAATGCGCTCATGGCGCATGCGGAGGCACTTCGCAGACCGCGCCAACTCGTCGAAGGGCGTTCCTGCTCGCGGGTCTAATTCCAACGGGCGCTTAGAGATGCGATGCAGGTCTGGGAGAAGGTGCGTCTGCACTCGCAAGAGGCGATGCATAAGGCCGCTGTATTGAGTCCGCGCAAGCAGACGCATCGCCGCCAAGAGGCAGAGTCCTGAAGTAGCGATTGGTTGGGGTAGAGAGCTTGCGAGGTTTCGGATCTTCACCGGGACAGTCGCCGAGCGCTGATCCCTCGATAAGTAGTCGACGCCTGCGCAGTCGGTGGCGGTTACAGTTCATCACCAGTGCAGGCTGCCGCTGACTGGCTTGCGCGAATCCATAACCGGTCGCGACTGACTGCGTCGAAGCCGAATGCTCCCCGAGCCACTTGTAGCGTCTATGCGCTGCGGAGGGCCGGGTACGTCTGGCTACTCGCGCGGAAGTCCCTGGAAATAGCTTTGAAGCGCTGTGCCATTTGGAACTCGCAAGCGCCTGGACGACTCCTACGGCGCTCATGCCCGGGGAAGGCCTCTTCAACGCACCGCGTGAGACTGAAAGCACTGAGACACTACGTATCCACGCATACGCAGAGACTGATACCCGGGAGGCACCCAAGAAGGAAGTCCGCAAGGTTTCGGTTAGTTGCGCCAGCGTGGCTTGAATCCCGGTCAGTAGCGGAGGTCTGCCTACGACCAGGCCGTCCCTGTGCCACGGCAACCAGGTAGCGGTATCCACGAATTCAGGGGAGAAGACCGAGGCCAAACGTGCCTCACCGGCTGGAGATAGAGCACCGTCTCCAGGGCGTGCGGGAATGATCAGCACAGAAGCTGTCGTCAGCACGGCAGATTGACCGTACGAAACTCGGTTAGAGGTGGGAATCGGAAGAGGCATTTAGTCCACCTTTTTGAAGGCGGCACGATGCCGTTCGGCGGCTGCACCAGCAGCCACGCGTCGGCCGGGCGCGCCAAGCGCCCAGCAACAAAGTTTGATCATGGAGAGACCTGTTAAAGGTGATCGCAGAAGTACGAGCAGACGCGCTGCGCCTGTGTCGCGATCAAGCCCTGGGAGGTCTAATCAGCCTTTCGGGCGTGTGGGAAGTCACAGGCTGTTCGTAGAACGTATGCCCGTCTTCATTTAGTGCAGCGTCGGCACTGGTGAATCCGTTGGACGCGACGAAGGTGCTGCTGTGGTGGCAGTGCCCATGACCACACGCAGGGTGTGACTTGTCGGAATGGCCGTCGCCTGCCCCTGCTACGTCCTGATGGGCCTGCTCTTCAGAAGAGCAAATCGACGCATCCACGAAAGGCACGACCACCAGCACTGCAAGTAGCAGTGCCAGAGCGTAGCGCTTAGCGTGGATGACGAAGGAAGTCACGTGCGGCTCTGACCAATACGGTTGAGGTCGAGAAGATACCGTGGACGGCGCTCATCAGCAAGCCGGCACTTGTTCATCAACCGCGCGGTCGTGTATGAGTCGCATCCTGCGGCTTGCTCGGAAGAATGAACGGGTTGAGGACTAACCACATGCGATGCGGGCGGGACGACAAATTAACGCTTTGCCTTGACTTCTGTACGGACTAACTGGCTGAGCAGTGCGGGATCGAGTCGCGGGAGCGGAGTTCCGTTCACAAAAAAGGACGGAGTTCCGCCAATCTTTGCAGCCTTCGCGTCGGCGAGATCGACCGCAATCACTTTTTCCACTACGCCCGTAGCGATGTATGCGCGGGCTTTAGCCACGTCCAAGCCAGCTTTTCGCGCAAATTCCCAAGCAATCGCTGAGTCTTCCCGCCCGTGTGAAGCCCAGGCGGGCTGGGCATCCATTAGCGCTTCGAGAACGGCCGCAAACCGGTTCTGCTGGCGCGCAGCCTCAAGAATGTTTATGCCGAGGACAGATGTCTTCCCGTGGAAGGGCGTATAGCGAAGCACCAGCCGAGCATCCGCATTTTCTCTCAGGATCCTTTTGACCTCTGGATGCATGGCCCGGCAGGCCTCACAAGCTGGATCGAAGAACTCGATGATGGTGACGGGCGCATTGACCGGGCCTATGACAGGCGAATGAGGCCGTACTACCACACCGGCTTGAGGCGATTGGTCATTGGCCGGGCCCTCGGCACTCCGAGCGAATGAAGTGGGGGAAAATGCGGCGAGAGATAGTATCAACACCGCTATGATCGTGCGTGCTGCTTTCATTGAAATAGCTCCAGTGTGCCTTGTGGTGTTTGAAAGGACCGATGCGGCTCGGGTAGCTTGGTGTGACGCAGTACCAACTAACGCTGCTCGGCTCCCAAGCGCCATGCGGGCCACGCCTCAACGATCACGCTTACAGCAGATCGAAGAAAGAGCAGGGCGATGATTGATCCTGCGGCGATGTCCGGCCACCCGCTGCCGATGAGGGCCACCCCGCCCGCGGCTACGAGAACGCCCACGTTGGCAGCCACGTCATTACGTGAGCATTCGAACGTGCTCTTCATGTTGATGTTTAGGGCGCGGAATCGCCAAAGGAAAGCCAAGCAGGATAGGTTCGCCACAAGTGCAATTGATCCGAAGATGAGCATGATGCCGCTGGCCGGTGGAACCGCGGTGATCATCTTGTTCACGACCTCGACGACAATGAAAACGAAGAATCCAAGGATCAAGAAGCCCTTTACCAAGGCCGCGCCTGCCTCCCACCGACTACCACGCCCCACGGCCCAGAGACTGAGCGCGTACACGGCTGCATCGCCAAGCATGTCCACCGCATCGGCTTGGAGCGCACTTGAGTTGGCGACTATGCCGGCGCCAAACTCGACGAAAAACATCACCAAGTTGATAGCCATCACCCATAGCAGCACGCGGCGCTGAGCGCCCTGTTGTGCCATCCGCTCGAGTTCTTGGCGCTTGTTACCGCAGCAGTGGTCCATCGTGAGTCCTATAAAAGGCTTCTGGGGTTGAAATCAGCTCATCCTGCCTTTATCAACCCTGTAGCAACTAGAGGGTCAAGCTATGTCCACCGTCTTCACGATCGGCCAACTCTCACTCCGTACCGGAACCAAGGCTGAGACGATTCGCTACTACGAGAAAATTGGCCTCCTTGCGTCTCCGGCCCGTTCACAAGCCAACTACCGCCACTACACTGAAGTTGATCGGCGCAGGCTTGCCTTCGTTCGCCGTGCCAGAGAGCTTGGACTCCCCATCGCCCAGATCCGGGATCTCATTGAATTAGAGACCCATGGCGACCAGGAGTGCGGGGCTGTGGATGAGTTGGTCCGGAGTCAGATTCGCAGTATTGAGGAGAAGGTAAGAGACCTCCAGGCACTGAACAAAGAGCTAACTCGCATACTCTCCCACTGTCCAGGTGGTCTGGTTTCCGAGTGTCGAGTCCTCGGCGCTTTGCAGGCGCCAGTCGGGCCGGCTAAACATGGCGGGATTCAGCCCCCGAAACGGTGAAGGTCCCTGAGAGCGCTGACCTTTGCCGAGCACGTAGAGATCTTCCTGCTACCGGCAAGGATAGTCAAAGACGCTTCAAGAAACCCGGAACCAACACCGGGTCTGCACTCAAAACTAACCGCTAGAGGTCCGCAGTATGGAGCAGGCCTGACGCCGATAGACCAAGCGCATCGGCGAGCCTAATAACGGTAGAGAGCCTGCAGTCCTTCTTTCCCTGCTCAATATGCCCAAGTTGCGTACGGTGCATACCTAGTCGGGCTGCGAAATCTTCCTGAGAGACGCCCAGCGCCGTCCGTCTCGCCTTCACGGCGGCGCCAAGGGCCAACTGGTGCTTGGAAGTTTTCACCCCCTAAGCTTTGGTTTCGTAGTACTTTTGGTCTACAGTACTTACGGTAGCATATTTGACAATGGCCGCCCCCTCCCCACCTCCCATTCGGGGGCCTGCGCCGCTTACGGACCTTGGCAGGTAGGTATGAGCTTCTTCTTGGTAGATGCTGAATCAGAGTTCACCTTAGAACTGTCATTGAGCCAACAGTCGGAGCAGGATCTGCGGCGCCAACTCGCAAAGCTTCAGGAGGGCGGAGACGCCGGAACCCTCTCCAGACGCCTTGCCGCCGAGCTATCTAGACTGGTCCCAGAGATGCTTGACTGGGATGTCAAAAGGCCCACAAAAGCGCAGATCGCCTATGCCCGTTCAATCTGCTACCAACGAAAGATTGAACTTCCTGAGCAGGCTATGGAGTCCCGTCAGGCCATGCATCTCTTCATAGCCTCGCGCGGCCGGTGGCCTTGAATCCATTGCCGCACCTCTCTCTGCACCCGCCTTCTGGTTGGCCGAAGCGACGCGCAAGAGCGCAGAATGTCGATGGCACATTACTACTATGACAAGTCGAACTAGTCTCACCCATCCACTGGCTATTGCCGAGTTACCGGTGGGAACGAAGGATGGGGCAATTGGCGTGACATTTGCTCCCGGAAAGCATCAAGAGAGCGCAATGACTGGCGCTTGGGCTAGGGATTTAGACATGGACTTGGAGGCGATTCGTGCTTGGGGCGCAAGATTTTTGATCACGCTTATCGAGCCGTGGGAGTTCGAGGACCTCAGGATCTCCTCCCTACCTGATCATGCTGCTAAGCATGGCTTGGCTTGGCATGGACTGCCTATCACGGATGGTAGCGCGCCAGACGACCGCTTCCTGGCACGTTGGAAGGAGCTCGGACCATATCTGAGTCGCGCCCTGCTCGACGGAGGAAGAGTAGTCGTGCATTGCAAGGGAGGGTTGGGTCGTGCAGGACTAGTTGCCTCGCTGCTTCTATTGAGCACTAAGACGAACAGTGATGCTGAAAGCGCGATCCTCGCGGTACGAAGGGTTCGTCCCGGAGCTGTAGAGACACTCGAGCAAGAATGCTTCATCCACAAGTGGGCTGAAGAGCACAGAGTATAGCCGGCGCGAAATGGCTCGGACTCCGCCATTGACTCTCTGACTGATCGAAAGACGTCCTTTCGAGATTATCGGATAGGAAAGAACCGGCGGAGGACCATCGCCGATTGATGAGCCTTGCCAGACCACCCCGTAGCACTTTCGGGCGGCGAGTGTATTTGGTCCTCCTCAGATCCCGGAGCTCGATCAAGGAATTCTTGATTCCGCATGCGTACCAGCAGGGTCACGGTGCAGAACGAATCTCGACATCCGCCAAACAGCGACATCAGAATAAGGAGAAACGCCCATGAGTCTCCGAGAAAGGAAGCTTCTGGTACTAGACCTTGATGAAACGCTCGTCTTCTCAACTGAGCGCCCCTTGGATCGTCCAGCGGATCTGAGTGTCGTCGGGTATCACGTCTACAAGCGGCCCCATCTCGACACATTTCTGGACTTCGCCTTCTCAAGGTTTAGGGTCGGCGTTTGGACATCGTCTGGACGTCTCTACGCTGAGCCTCTTGTCGCACAGTTGATGCCAAAGCGTCCCCTAGAATTTGTATGGTCATCCGAGAGGTGCAGCTTAGTTAGGGATTGGGAGGAAGGCGGCTACTCAACACAGAAGCGGATAGCGAAGCTGAAGAAGCATGGGTTCACACTGGACCAGATCATCGGAATAGATGACACCGCTAGCAAGTACGCTCGGAACTATGGGAATTTAGTTCTGGCACGGGAATTCCTCGGCGACGTGTCAGATGATGAGTTGCTGCATCTGATCCATTATCTAAAAGTGCTTGAGGAGGTGCCGAATATCCGTGCAGTCGATAAACGAGGATGGCGCGATCTGCTATCGCAGCGAGGAAACGAGCATCCCGGCTTTTTGAAAGCGTAGAGTGAGAAACTATCAGTGTCAGCTAAGCGTGCTTTCATTGAGCCAAATCACCGTGTCAGTTCTTGAATGGCCACGACGGCTCGATTCCCAGTTGGTGCTATTCACTCAAACCGGATGGCGGGAGGGTGGATAAGGGCTGGCCGCCGTGAGTCCTAGCTTCGTCCTAGGGTGCGGATGGTATGGGCCACAGTAGGCGTCGTACCTGATTCTTTTCCTAGACTTTGACGCGCCAACCGAGTGTCTGCGGTCAACGAATTCGACCAGACTCTCGTCGCCCGGCCAGACAAGCGCAAAGCGGGTTGAGGGACACCAATGGGCGGTCAAACGCCACGACTGAAGAACCGGACGGTTGCAGGGTCCGGCATGGAAGGTGCTACTGGGATCATTTTTGCAGATAACGGGGTTGATAACCCTAGCGATGAACCCGTGCCCTTGCGGTTGGGCTGGGGATCGCAGCAACCGCTGTCTGTGTACCAGCGAGCGCATCCAGCGCTATCGCGGCCGGGTGTCCGGCCCGTTGCTGGACCGCATCGACCTCCATGTGACGGTCAGCCGCCTGTCGCCGGAAGAGTTGCGCGAGGGGGCTCCGGCAGGCGAGTGCAGCGCGGATGTTCGCTCAAGGGTGATCGGTGCGCGCGAGCGTCAGCTGCAGCGTGGCGCGCTCAATGCCCACATGGACAGCAAGGCACTTCGTTTGTGCGCGCACCTCTCCGAGGCCGACCAGAACCTGCTGGAGCAGGCCATCGAGCGGCTTCAGCTGTCTGCTCGTGCAATGCACCGGATACTGAGGGTGGCGCGCACGATTGCGGACCTGGCGGGGAGCGATGGCATCGATACCGCGCATCTGGCCGAGGCGATCGGTTATCGCCAGTTGGATCGAGGGGCGTAGGCGAGACCCACCCACAGCCACACGCAACCGGTTATCGTGCCAGACACGCCCCGGAGCTCCCCCCCCATGACCTATCAACGTGCCGTGGATGACTTCAACCTCCACGACTGGGAAAGCCGCCTGCACGGAGACCTGCAGAACGGGCTCAATGCCTGCGTGGAATGCTGTGACCGCCATTGCGGGAATGATCGCTTGGCGCTGCGCTGGATCAGCACGGACGGCAGCCTGCACCTGTACACCTTCGAAGACCTGCGCGCGGCCGCATCCAGGGTCGCGCATGTGCTCACCGCACAGGGCATCGGCCGCGGCGATGTGGTCGCCGGCATGCTGCCGCGCACGCCGGAGCTGCTGGCCACGATCCTCGGCACGTGGCGCGTCGGCGCCGTGTACCAGCCACTGTTCACCGCCTTCGGGGCCAAGGCCATTGAATCGCGGCTGCGCACCGGCCGCACCCGGCTGGTGGTCACCGATCACATCAACCGGCACAAGCTGGATGATGTCGAAGACTGTCCGCCGGTCGCCACGATTCTCCCCGCCGGACAGTCAGCTGAAGCAGCGGACATCGACTGGCGCGCGCGTCTGGCCGACGCCGGCAGCGCGCCCTTCGAACCGGTGCTGCTGCGCGGCGATGCGCTGATGGTGCTGCTGTCCACCTCCGGCACCACCGGCGCGCCGAAGGGCGTTCCGGTACCACTGCGGGCGCTGATGTCCTTCGCCAGCTACATGCAGTTGGCGGTGGATCTCCGCCCCGGCGATGTGTTCTGGAACATCGCCGATCCCGGCTGGGCGTATGGGCTGTACTACGCGGTGATCGGCCCGCTGATGCTCGGCGAGGCGACCACCTTCAACGAGGCGCCCTTCACCGTGCAGGGCCTGCACGAGGTGATCGAACGGCTGGGCGTGACCAACCTGGCGGGCTCGCCGACCGCCTACCGGCAAATCATCGCGGCCGGCGAGGCGTCGGCCGCGCGCGTCGCTGGCCAGCTGCGGGCGGTCAGCAGTGCCGGCGAGCCGTTGAATGCCGAGATCGCTCGCTGGTTCACTGCCCATCTGTCCACCACCGTACTGGATCACTACGGCCAGACCGAGACCGGCATGGTGGTCAACAACCATCACGCGCTGGAGCATGCGGTGCGTGCGGGATCGTCCGGCTTCGCGATGCCGGGCTACCGCGTGGCGGTGCTGGACGATGACGGCCGCGAGCTGCCCCCGCGAACGCCAGGCATCCTGGCGATCGACATCGCGCGCTCGCCGCTGATGTGGTTCACCGGCTACTACGGCGCGGACACACCGGCCATCCGCGATGGCTACTACCTGACCGGCGACACCGTGGAATGCGAGGACGACGGCTCTATCAGCTTCATCGGGCGATCCGATGATGTGATCACCTCGTCCGGTTATCGGATCGGTCCGTTCGACGTGGAAAGCGCGCTGCTGGAACATCCCGCCGTCGCCGAGGCGGTGGTGATCGGCGTACCGGATCCGGAGCGCACCGAGATCGTGAAGGCCTTCGTGATCACCAGCAATCGCATCGAAGGCGATGCGGCGTTGGCCGCGCAACTGCAGCAGTACGTCAAGACACGGTTATCCGCGCATGCCTATCCGCGGCTGGTGGAGTTCGTCAGCGAGGTCCCGAAGACGCCGAGTGGCAAGGTGCAGCGCTTCGTGCTGCGGGCGGCGGAAGTGGCCCGGCAGGCGCGGCAATGAGCCGGCGCGCGTGCGCTAGAATCACATCAGTAGAGGCATGGGCCCTGGTCCCCTGCAGTGACTGAACATGCGCATCCGAAACCTCACCCTTCCCGTATCCGATCCCGACAGCGTCGCCCGCTACTTTCGCGACGCGCTGCAGTTGCCCGTGTACGAATACCAGGTAGTGATTGGCTGGAGCACCATCACCCTCGCTCCCGCCGATGCCCGGCCGGTCGGCGGCGTGCACCTGGCCTTCAACGTACCGGACAACCGCTTCGCCGAGGCGATGTCCTGGCTGCGCGCGCGCACGCCGTTGCAGCGTTCGCCCGATGGGAAGGACTACTTCGCCCTTGAAAGCAGTTGGCAGTCCCAGTCGGTGTACTTCACTGGCCCGGATGGGCTGATACTGGAATTGATCGGCCGGCGGCGCCTGCCTGCGTCATCGCACGTGGGGCCCTTCGATGGCAGCGAGCTCACCTGCCTGAGCGAGGTCGGCTTGCCGGTTGCCGATGTGCCGGCGACGCAGCGCGTGTCGAGCGAGCGCTTCGGGCTGCAGCCGCTGTCGGAACCTTCGCAGGTTTTCGCACCGATGGGCGATGACGAAGGCCTGTTGATCCTGGTGGATGCCACGCGTCACTGGTTCCCCGAACAGGTGGATCTGCCGAATGCACAGGGACTGGTGGTGGAGATTGAGGCGCCTGATGGGGCTGCGGAAGTGGCCGATGCCGGCCAAGGCTGGAGCGTGCGCAGCCGCTGAGGGCATCAAAAACAAAGCCCCGCGGGTGCGGGGCTCTGCCTCTTCAGCTCAGTGCAACAACTCATTCTTCTTCTTCGTTGGTGCCCTGCTGCTGGTTCTGGTTGCGCTGCTGCTGTTCCTGCTGCTGTTGCTGCTGCTGGTCGCGCTGACCCTGCTGGCCCTGCTGGTTCTGCTGACCCTGCTGGTTCTTCTGGTTCTGCTGATTCTGCTGATTGGCCATCTGGATGTCTCCCTAAAGCCGCATGCGGAATGCCGCGGTCATGGCCATCCTCTGCAGACGCTGGTTAACCATGTGTGCGCATGTGTGGAGGACGGCGTCACGACGTTGTTTCCGCGCCTGCAAAACACCCCGAAACCCTTATGGAACAAGCACCTTAAGAGTTCATACTAGGATTGCATGAGTTCATGGCGCGGCGTGCTTTGGCCTATTCAGCCGTAGCCTGGATCGTGACGTTCCGATGACGGCCTCCACCAAGCGTGCCGACCAAGGGACGCCATGCCGTTGCATGGGTGGGTGATGACCGTTGGTCGTCACGCTGTTCCCGCTGCGCTCGGCGAGCGTGGCTCGGCGCTACCTGACCGCCAGTGCCAGCGCGATCCCCACGAACAGCGCCGCCCCCACCCAGTTGTTATGCAGGAATGCCTTGAAGCACGGATCGCGCTCGCGATTGCGGCACAGCCAGAACTCATACGCCACCAGCCCGGCCGCCACGCCTACCGAAACGAAGTAGTACACCCCCAGCTCCGCCCGCACGCCCACCAGCGTCATCGCCGCCAGGAACAGCGCGTACAACACGCCCTGGATCACCAGATCCAGATCCCCGAACAGGATGGCGGTGGAATGCGAGCCCATCTTCAGGTCGTCATCGCGGTCCACCATCGCGTACCACGTGTCATACGCGGTGGACCACAGGATGTTGCCCACATACAGCAGCCACGCCAGTGCCGGCACTTCACCTTGCACGGCAGCGAAGGCCATCGGAATGCCCCATCCGAAGGCCATGCCCAGGTACACCTGCGGCAGGTGCGTATAGCGCTTCAGGTACGGGTAGCTCGCCGCCAGGAAGATGCCGACGAAGCTCAGCGCCACGGTCAGCCAGTTCATTGTCAGTACCAGGGCGAACGCCACCAGCATCAACACCGCGAACAGCATCAGCGCGTGCCGGCCACGCACCGCGCCGCTGGCCAGCGGACGATCCTTGGTGCGCTTGACGTGCGGGTCCAGCCAGCGGTCGGCGTAATCATTGATCACGCAACCGGCCGAACGGGTCAGCCAGACCCCGGCGGTGAACACGAACAGCGTCCACAGCGGCGGCAGCCCGCCCGACGCCAACCACAGCGCCCACCAGGTGGGCCACAGCAGCAGCAGCGTACCGATCGGGCGATCGGCGCGCATCAGTTTCCAGTAATGCCGCCAGCGCGGCGTCGCGTCCGCGTGGGACGCATCAAGGGGAGTGTGTGACATGGGGAAATGATACTCCCGCCCGGCAAAGGCCCAGGTAGTGACGGCCGCTGGCCGTCATGCGTCAGCAATCGGTGGGTGACGACCGTTGGTCGTCACGCCTTGGCCCTCAGAACAACAGCCTCAATCCTTGCCGTCGGACTTGTACTCGTAGTACCCGTAGCTGTAATAGCCCGTCGCACGCTTTTCCACCGCGTTGAAGATCGCGCCCTTGATCTGCACGCCGTTCTGTTCAAAGCGCTGCAGGGTAAGCAGGATTTCCTTCGCCTGGTTCACGCCGAAACGGGTGACCAGCAGGCTCGATCCGGCATGCGTTGCGACCAGCGCCGCATCGGTCACGGCCAGGATCGGCGGGGTATCCACGATGATCAGGTCGTACTGCGCCGACAGCGACTCCAGCATCTGCTGGAAGCGCGGGTGCATCAGCAGCTCGGCCGGGTTCGGCGGAATGTCACCACGCACCATGTAGTGCATGTTGTCCAGACCCGGCACCGGATGGATGGCCGCCTCGACTGCCAGCTTGCCGCCCAGCACGTCCGAAAGGCCCTTCTGGTGCGAGATGCCCAGCAGCTTGTGCAGGGTGCCCTTGCGCATGTCCGCATCAATCACCAGCACGCGCTGGCCAGCCTGTGCGATGACCGCACCCAGGTTGCTGGACACGAACGTCTTGCCGACACCCGGACGCGGGCCGGAGATGGTCAGGATGTTGTTCTTCGCCTCCAGCATCGCGAAGTGCAGGCTGGTACGCAGGCTGCGCAGCGCTTCCACAGTGGGATCTGCCGGCGAGGTCACCGCCAGCAGATGCTGGCGACCATCGGCAACAACACGAGTGCCGTGCTTGCCCTTGCGCAGCTTCGGCAGTGTGGTGGATACGCTGAGCGGGATGGCGGCGTAGACCGGCAGGCCGAGCTCTTCGATAACTGCGGGGTCTTCGATGCCGGGGTTCAGCATGCGCTGCAGGAAGACGAAGGCCGTGGCGAGAAAAGCGCCAAGCAGGGTGGCGATGGCCACGATCAGCGACTTGCGCGGCTTGACCGGATGGGCGATGTCCACGGCGGCCGGATCAACGATGCGCACGTTGCCCACCGCACCGGCGCGGGCGACGTCCAACTGCTGGGCCTGGTTGAGCAGCGCGGTGTACATCTCGTTGCTGACCTGCAGGTCACGGGTCAGGCGCAGCAGTTCCTGCTGCGTATCCGGCAGCTGGCCGACCTGGCGCTGGAAACCGACTTTGCGCCCTTCCAGGCTGCTGATCTGCGACAGCAGTGCACGGTAGGCCGGATGTTCGCGGGTGAAGCTGCGATCCATCTCCGCCTGCTTCAGGCGCAGCTGCTGGATGCTGGCCTCAACGGCAACCTCCTGGTCCAGCAGACCCTTGGTCTGCATGGTGATGTCGACCGAGTTCGCCTTCGATTGATAAGCGGTCATGGCGACCTGCGCCTGCTCCACCTGGCGGCGGACAACCGGCAGCTGCTCGCGCACAAAATCAAGCTGTGAGGCTGCTTCAGCGGAGCTGCGTTCGACATTCTGGCGGACGTAGGCATCGGCGACGCGGGCGATGACCGCCTCTGCCAGCATCGGATCCTCGTTCTCGTAGCTGAGCTGCAGAATGCCCGATTCCTTGCCCTGCTCCACCGCCTGCACGGCCTGCTGCAGGCTGGACACCACATCGAAGCGACGCAGCTTGACCAGATCAAAGCGCGTATCCGGATTGGCGCGCAGGGCGACCACTTCCAGCGTTACGCCGCGACCTTCGGCCGCCTTGCCCGCTTGGCCGCGCAGGATTTCTTCGCCCTCATCGTCGTACAGCACGAAGCTGCCCGAAGCGCCGGCCTGCAGCACCAGCGGCGCGCCGATCATCTGCGCAGGAACGTCCAGGCGATGGATCTGCACGGCTTCGCCACCCCAGCCATAGCTGCTGGCACCGAAACGCGGCGGCGCGACGGCGTCGGGGGTTTCCGGCTTGAACTTGCGTGCGAAGTACTCGCCCACCAATGGGAATCGACGCGGGGTAAGCACGGTGTCCAGCTGCAACTGGTCCACCGCAGTACCGATGACGGTGCGCGACGTCAGCAATGCAACTTCGGTCGTCGCGGCGGCACTGGTCGGCGCACCCATAGACGCGAGATCCGATATGCCCGGGATCGCTGGCACTTTCGACTCCACCTGCACCATGGACTGCGCCTGGTACACCGGCGAGGCGAGCAGTGCGTAGGCTGCGCCGACGATGAAGAACAGCGCGGTCGTTCCAATGATCCACCACTTACGGTCGATCAGAACACCCAGCAGCTCCCGCAGATCGATCTCGTCTTCCTTGACCACACTTGATCCCGTTTGCTTTGTCATTGCTTCCACTTGATTCAGGACCAGCCGCGCAAGGCGCAGGGCGGATCGGTCGGATTTCTATATCAGGGCAACCCAGGACAACCGCTCCTACGGGCCACCAACCACGTCGCATCATGAAGCCTGTAGCAGGGACCAATTCCTTTCCCCATCAAGCACTTGGCACCGATGCTCAGGGCCAAGCGCGACAGTTTACCGCATCACAGCAAACGAGCGGGCCGTGATGCCAGGCTGGGCCCGAGAAAAGTGTGACGCAGTTCCAACGAATCTCGCTTGTAGAAAGGCGTATCTGCTGACGCAAGATTACGCATGCCGCGTGAGCCCACGATTGGTATCATCGCTGCCCCGATTGTCGAGGGCATGAATCCGTTCATGACTCGCCGCGCAAGGAGCCCATAGGGTATCGGGCAATAGCCAAAGGACTGAAGCACCAGCCCGCATGCCAGCGCAATACACTCCGGTGACCCGATCAATCGAAGCACAGGCGAGAATGAATCACGCCATGCCTGCGATGGCTTCAAGTGTGATTCCGATGGAATCTGTCGCATCTGCCTGTAGTACGATCCCCTACGCTTGCAGGGAGCGGCCCTACAGGGAGCACCCAGCAGCACAAGTTCCATTAGTAACGGGTAGTGGCGAACAGTGGCGCGTCTGAGGGGGCACGCGCCTTCACTGGCTTCGTCATTCCTGCCTCCCCCATCGCAGTGCGTAAAAGATACAAAGGATCCCCCGCAATGAAGATTGCCGTGGCCGGGACAGGGTATGTCGGCCTGTCCAATGCTGTCCTGTTGGCACAGCACCACCAGGTTGTTGCATTTGATATCAACGCCGCCCGCGTGGAGAAGATCAACTCACGAAAGGCGCCGATTGAAGACCGCGAGATCGAAAGTTTCCTCGCGAACAAGCCACTGAACCTGGTTGCCACGCTGGACCGGCGCGAGGCTTACGAAGGGGCTTCGTTCGTCATCATCGCAACGCCGACGGACTACGATCCGCAGACCAACTACTTCAACACCTCCTCAGTGGAGTCGGTGATCCGCGATGTGCTGGAGGTCAATCCAGATGCAGTGATGATCATCAAATCCACGGTGCCTGTGGGTTGCACGGCAGAATTGCGGACACGGTTCGGCACTGAGAACATCATCTTTTCGCCCGAGTTCCTGCGCGAAGGCAAGGCGCTGTATGACAACCTGCACCCCAGCCGCATCATCGTAGGCGAGCGCTCCGAGCGCGCCGCGACGTTCGCTGGCCTGCTGCAGGAAGGCGCCATCCGCAAGGATGTGCCCACGCTGTACACCGACGCCGCAGAAGCGGAGGCGATCAAGCTGTTCGCCAACACTTACCTGGCGATGCGCGTTGCCTACTTCAATGAACTGGATACGTACGCTGCCACTGCAGGCATGGATACGCGGCAGATCATCGAAGGCGTCAGCCTGGATCCGCGCATTGGCGGCCATTACAACAACCCCTCGTTCGGCTACGGTGGTTACTGCCTGCCGAAGGACACCAAGCAGTTGCTGGCCAACTACAGCAACGTGCCGCAGAACCTGATCAACGCGATCGTGGATGCGAACCGGACCCGCAAGGACTTCGTTGCCGATGAGGTGATCCGCCGCAAGCCACGGATCGTTGGCATTCACCGGCTGGTGATGAAGGCCGGATCAGACAACTTCCGTGCCTCCGCCATCCAGGGCGTGATGAAGCGGATCAAGGCGAAGGGTATCGAGGTCATCGTTTACGAGCCCGTCCTGGACGAGCCGACGTTCTATGGATCGCGCGTGGAGAACGATCTTGAGGCGTTCAAGCGCGAAGCCGACGTGATTGTGGCGAATCGGCTGTCGAACGACCTGACTGATGTGGAAGCGAAGGTCTACACACGGGATTTGTTTGGCCATGATTGAGGGGTCAGTGAGCCTTCTACATTTTCTGCCAAGGGATCCACAAGTTCGGCCGAAGCAAGCACTAAAGCAGAATCTGGCGACGACTGAAGTAGATTTCCGAAAACCCCGTGTCCAAGCCCCATGGCGCATGTCACGCACGAAATGACACCACGGAAAAATTCATACAACAATGAAAAGCGCTAAAAGCCCAAACCCAATTAGCCCCTACTGCACCGGCTGTGGCGCATGCGCCGCACGCTCGGAGGGCACAGTGCGCATGGACTGGGATCCAGACGGATTCCTGGTCCCCAAGAAGGTCTCCGCCAGTAACATACCCGAAGCTGCGTTTAGCGCCTGCCCATTCCCAAAGGAAGGAGACACCAATGCACTCGATGAGGACGCGCTCGCAGGCATATTCCTTCGAGATTCCAGCCGTAGCGACCCCAAGGTTGGTCGATTCGAAAATACATATATCGGCCATGCACCGGCACACCGAGAAACATCATCATCGGGCGGGCTTGCCACATACGTCTTTCATGAAATCCTTCGCCGCAAGATCGTTGACCATATCTTCGTCGTATCGCAAGACGGCGCTGCCTTCAAGTACAGACTTGTAAGCAGCGCTGAAGAAGTCGATGCGACCTCAAAGACACGCTACTTCCCTGTCACGCTTGAAGATTTTTTCTCCATCACTGAGACGATGGATGGAAAAATCGGCGTTTCGGGCGTTGCGTGCTTTGTGAAAGCAGTGCGCATCTATCAGGCCCAGAACCCACGCTATGCGGAGAAAATCCCCTTCATCGTTGGTATCATCTGCGGCGGCCTGAAAAGTGCCTCTTTCACAGACTACCTTGCTGATAAAGCCGGCGCTGGCGATAATTATCAGTATCCCCAGTATCGCATCAAGGACGCGAAGAGCAGCGCCAACGACTATTCGTTCGCCGCGATCTCGGCTGACGGTAATCAGCACAGCATAAAGATGGCGCGTGTTGGCGACATGTGGGGTACAGGCATGTTCAAGGCCAAAGCATGCGACTTCTGCACCGATGTATTAACGGAGCTGGCTGATATTTCGCTCGGCGATGCTTGGCTTCCCGTATACCGTGAAGACGGGCTGGGCCATAACGTGCTAGTAACCCGCACAAAAGTCGCCGACGAGATATTGCAGGAGGGAATAAGTGACGGGTCGCTGACGGTTGCATCCGCAGACCCATCACAGATCATCTCATCTCAACGAGCCAGCTTTGCACACCGTTGGGACGCACTGCAGTTTCGGATACGCCTGGCAAAATTCCTACGCCATCCGGTGCCTGCAGTCCGGCAGCGCGTTCTTAAGAAGGTGCCGATCCTGCAGTCGTTAGTGCAGATTCAACGAGAACGCACAAGGTTTGCCAGCATTTCACACTGGCGAAGGAAACCGCTTGCCAAGCATTTCGATATCCGAATGTTTCCTCATCGTGCGTTACTTAAAATATTCACAAAATTGAATCACTGGGCTCGTTAGTTGCCACATGGACAGCAGTGACCGGGATCCCGGACATTGGGATCGCCTCCAAACGTGACAAGCTTTGCGCCGTTCAATACAGCGAGCCAACCTATGAAAGTATTACTCCTGACGTACTCCTTCAACTACAACTACGGCGGTCTGCTTCAGGCATACGCGACTGTGAAGCATCTGGAAATGATGGGGCACGACGTAACGGTCCCGACGAGTCATCCTGCTCACATGGTGGGAAACACCTCTCTATGGCGCGGCATGGGACTCAAGGGTGGAAACCCGCTGGCAGCAGTATTGCGCAGGCTCAGACAAGTCACTCGCTATAGGCGTTTTGACGAATTCAGGAATCAGCTACCTATAGATCCCTCGCTTTCGTCGAAGCAAGCAATCAGCGCAAACATTGCAGAGTTCAATGCAGTGCTGACAGGCAGCGACCAGACTTGGAACACCAAGTTCATGCCAGCGTATGACTCCTACTATTTCCAAGGTTTCTTGAGTACAGCTGTTAGAAAGATAAGCTACGCTTCTTGCTTCGGTACGCGTGAGCAGAAGGAAGATATCCTCGCCCTCGCCGCACCGGATTTGGAAGACTTCGACTCAGTCGCGGTCAGAAACGAGGTCAGCCGGGACATCGTCGAACGCATTTCGAACATCAAGCCACAAGTTGTCGTGGACCCGACCCTGCTTCATGACTTTAGTGAGCTCAAACGCGCCTCTGCACCCTCGCAGCGAGCGCCGTTTGTGATGGTCTACGCTTTGGATACGGCAAACTTTCCCGTCGCTGAGAGCATTGCAAATCGTTTGCGGCAAGCGCAACCAGAGCTCGAAGTACACTTTGTCAACGGAGAGAAAAACTTCGACAAGCCAGCCTGGGCCAGCCACCTCATCAACTCGTATGGGCCTGTCGAATTTTTAGAGGCAATTCAGGACGCCGCATACGTCGTCACCGACTCATTCCACGGAACCATCTTTGCCCAGAAGTTTGGCCGGCCTTGCATCGCGTACTCGTCCGGTTGGCGTGCAGAGCGGATCATCAGCATGATGAAGGACTTTGACGCGTCGGACCTGCTGCTGCTGGACAGCGATCCCGTGAGTGTGAATCGGGTTGTGGAAAAGGTATGCAATGGCGGCGCTAGGCTCATGATCAGCGCTGAGCTGCAACAGAAGATCGACGAATCAAAGGCCTATCTCGCTGCGGCTTTGGAACCCAGGTGAGTCTCAGTTCAGTCGGCCGCAAAGGGTTCATGCACCTGCTCGTTATCGTGGCGACCAGCAGGGCTTCTGCCTTCCTTGCGCAGTGGGTGATGGGGATCTTCCTGTTCAAGGAGGATTTCGGAGTTATCGCGATCATCTCGATCGTCTATCTGCTTGCATCGGGCTTCAGGGAGGTCGGCCTGTATCAGGTCCTGCAAGAGGAACGGGACAACTTCGAGGCCAAAGCCCCGAAGCTTACTTCCGCTGCCCAAATCTTCAACATGAGTGGCGTGTTACTGCTCCTTTGCGCAGGGCCGCTTATTGCGAACCATTACGCAGACCCCAGGTTGCTGTTGATCACCGCGCTGCTGGTGCTGGCTATGCCATTCAACATCGCGGCCTTGCCGTACAAGGCTCGTCTTGCAATAAATTTTGATTTCAAGCGAATATCCAAGGTCGAATCTAGCTCCATACTCGCAAGCAATCTGAGCATGGCGGCGCTGGCCGCAGCCGGTGCAGGCGTGTATAGCTTTGTCGTCTCCCAGATAGTATTGACCCTCATGCTTTACGCGATGTATCGATGGGGTCAGCCGCCGATTCAAGCGCCCATCTGGCCGGGGCTCGTCGAGTTCAAGTCTTTCATGAGCCGATCAAAATGGCTTGTCCTAAGCTCATATATGAACAACTTCGCCACACGTGGAGACTACTTAGTGCTCTCCCTTATTCTCAGCAAGGTGGCACTGGGTCTCTATTATTTCTCGTATCAGTTGATGGCCGCAGCTGTGCAACTCATAGGTATGGCCCTCAGCCATCTCCTTCTACCTTTGTTCTCGGCGATCAGGAACGATCCATCACGCATTCGGTCTGGGATGCAGAAGGCTGGTGATGCGCTGAGCCTGATGTCAGGCGCGCTCTGCCTGTCA
Organism: Stenotrophomonas sp. Bg11-02; assembly: GCF_002836635.1. NCBI lineage: Bacteria > Pseudomonadati > Pseudomonadota > Gammaproteobacteria > Lysobacterales > Lysobacteraceae > Stenotrophomonas > Stenotrophomonas sp. Bg11-02. The sequence continues at coordinate 32,443 of NZ_PJAY01000052.1, read as the reverse complement.
CTCTTGGTTTGGTTTCCGTTCGTCATTCATTTTGTCTGGGACGGCAAATGGGACGAATCGATACCATTGGTTCTCATCGTTACCCTTGCAGTCCCACCTCGGCTGCTGTCCTCTCCTTTGGGCTCCTCCGCCCTAGAGGCAATGGCGAACTACCGGGCGCGGACGCTTCTCTCAGTTGTCGATGCGGCGTCTCTAATCGTCCTCGTCTGGATTGGCGGGACGTTGTACGGGGTAGCAGGAGCCTGCGTCGCAGTCGGCATTCAGCGCATTACAGCAGGAATGCTCTTCTACTTCGCAGCAATGAGTTATGCGGGAGTTGGGGCAACGAACGCAGCCATCCAACTGGCTAATCATCTAGGCCCCTACCTCGTATGTGCGGGCTCTTTGACAGCCATAATAGTGCTTGGCTTAGGCTTCGAAAAATTCCTGCATCTAGGCTTCTTTGAGACGGCCGCAATCTACATACCGCTCATGCTCATCTATGGCGTACTCAGCCGCAAGCAGATCATCCAACATGTCTTCAATCGCTAATACGCAGCCTGCGAGTACAACGGTGCATTTGTGCTTCTGCGCAGATGGAAAGTACCTCGAATTCATCGTCCCTGCAGTCGAATCGGCTTGGCGAGCCGCGAGCCCCGACACCAGCATTGCGGTGGATGTGATCGCCGACCATGAGCCTTCGGAAGACTTCCGTCGCGCCTTGGAGAACTTCTGTCCCGGGCGGCTGCGCGTGCATGTCATTGATCCGCACCAGTTCGGAGACCTGCTGGAGGTGACCCATATCTCGCGAGGTATGTACTACCGCCTCATGATTCCCGAGCTGGTCCAAGCTGAGAAAGTTCTATATTTGGACTGTGACGTTCTGGTCAGGAAGGACCTTGGGCCTCTGTTTGCTACTCCCCTGGAGGGATACCTCGCAGCGGCCGTGGTCAATCCGTTCTACGATGCTAGTCGCCTTGGCTTGGCGGTCAATGAGATCTACTTTAACTCGGGCATCATGCTGATCAACACTCAAGCATGGCTGGACTCAGAGGTTAAGGATAGGGTCCTTGCCTATCTTCGGCAGAATGCAGAATTGCTTCAGATGCCCGATCAGGATGCGCTCAACGTTATCCTGCGAGGACGGTGGGTCGAGGTTGATCCCACGTTCAATTGCCAAGTGTCGATGCTCATCCGCTACCGCGAGCTCGGCCCCGAGCTTTTGCCACGCTGGCGGGTCGATTTCTTGAGCGATCCTGCCGTGATGCACTTTTCAGCAGGGCATAAGCAGTGGCACTCCAGCAATCGCATCAGGTACTCAGCAGAGTACAGGACGCTCGCCAGTCACTTGATCGAGCCACGCCAAGGCACCTTTAAAGACTTCGTGATCGGCCTTCTTCGCAAACTGAAATATTCTGTTATTCAGTCGAACCCCTTTTTTTACTGAAATGGTCGAGAAGTCATCGAATGAATAATCGGACCAATGGAAGCGCGCGCGTAATGGGCACTGACCTTAAACACGTCAGGTTTGGGGACTTCAGCATCTTATGCGCCTCTAGGCAGGATCTTGTTGACCTTGCACTGGAAGATTGCAGCGCCCGCCCCCTTCGAACCAAAGTGGTCTTCGACGCGAATGGCCACGCCCTGTCTCTCGCTAAGACTAACCCGGCCTTTAGAAAGATGATTGGTCAGGCCGACATCATTCATGCCGATGGTGGGTTCTTGGTAACTCTATCGAAGCGACTTAACCTCAACCCTATACCCGAGCGAAGTGCGACCACCGACATGTTGCACGATTTTGCGAGCGCATTCCAAGCAACGCCTCACAGCTTCTATCTGCTGGGCTCGGAGGAGCGGGTGAATGCTGGATGCGCTGCGGAGCTCAAGGCCATGTATCCGAATCTGAAGATCGCCGGAAGACGCAATGGCTTCTTTAGCGCCGATGAAGAACAAAGGATCGTCGATGACATCAATGCTTCGGGCGCAGACGTGCTATGGGTGGGCTTGGGCAAGCCGAAGGAGCAGGAGTTTTGCCTGCGCTGGCGTGACCAGCTCAAGCCGGCCTGGACCGTCACATGCGGCGGCTGCTTTAACTATGTGACAGGTGACTATGCTCGCGCGCCGAACTGGATGCAGCAGGCCAATATCGAATGGATCCATAGGCTTGGTACACGCCCAAAAGAGATGCTAGGGCGCTACCTCAAGACGACGCCGCACGCGCTTTGGATCGCACTCACGGATAACTCCTCACGCGATAGACCCAAGTACTGAGGTCGCGATCAATTTCAGTTCATCCCAGCGCTGCGTGCTTAACAGCATTGGGCTAGCAATCACAGCGAACGAGCATGTCAATGCCACCTTATTTTTCAGTTGTCGTCCCTACGTACAACAGGTCAGGCTCGATTGGACCTACGCTCTGCTCCGTCAGGGACCAGACGTACGGCGACTTCGAATGCCTCATCGTTGATGATGGTTCCGACGATGTAGAACTTCTCGAGAGGTACGTAGCGGGTCTCTCTGACTCAAGATTCAGGGTGATTCGCCAGACCAACGGTGGTGGCGGCGCTGCCCGCAATACCGGAATTGCGCACGCCAAAGGCAAGTATGTAGCTTTCTTGGATTCGGACGACCTGTTCTTCCCGCAGAAGCTCCAGGTTTTCCGCGACCAGTTGGAGGCGCAGCCATGCGACGCTGCTTACTCCTACGCGAACGTGGATCGAGGTGTTGCAGGAAAGCGTTGGATTCGCCCTGATCGACCAATTCGTGATGGTGAGTCAATGGCTAGCTATCTATTCATAGCGAACCAGTTCGTGCAGACCTCCACGATCGTGATGGCCACTGTGGTCGCACGACAGATCATGTTCGATCCCTCACTCCGAAAGGGTCAAGACCTCGACTTCTGCTTGCGTGCGGACGTGGCAGGTGTTCGATTTCACATGATCGAGTCGCCGCTGATCACGTGGATGGACATCAGCGAGATTGGTCGTACCTCGCGCCATGCGGGGGCTGCAGCTCCACAGGCTTGGCTGGAGGCCCATGACCATCTCATGACCCGTGAGGAACTGCTTGGCTACCGCGCCACTGTCCTTGCCTACTACCAGCCTAAGTACAAGGCTTTCCAGGTTGCTCGAGACCTGATGCTTGGAGTCACCATTGCCAAAGTACCAGCCAAGGTAGCCGTTCGGCAGTGGCTGCGCTTCTGCTTGCCGAAGGATGTGTATCGAGGTGTCGTCAGCTTGGCGATAAAGCTTAGGGGCCATTCGTCCAGTGAGAGACATGGCGGCACGAAATGACTATGAATCGACTTCTACTTATCGAACGCCGACCGGCTGCCATCTCCACCTTATACTTAGGCACTATTTTCATACTCGTTACGGGGTGGCTTCCTGCGACGCTCGGTGCGGGCATCGGCACAGCGTCTTTCGACGCGCTGTTCCTCACTGGATCTTTACTGATGCTTTGGCGTTACGGGGCGAAGAGAGATCCATTACTAACGCAGCAGATTTTCTGGGCCGGCTATTTGGCGACTGGATTCCTCCTTGCTGTCTGGGTACGGAGCGTAAACCTGCTTGATTTTGCTCAGGCCTATAAGTTCGTTTGGTATCTCGCATTGCTGGCCCCGTTTGCGTGGGCAGAAGGAGCAATGAAGCCAATTGACTTTCGCAGGCTGCTCAATATCTCGCTGGTGATGTTTTTCCTTGTGTATGCCATAAAGCGTCTATTGGGATTTGATAGACCGACCCTGATCGGCGAGAATAACTTTGAGCTCGTCTTCCTCGCGCTCGTTTACTACAGTGCCTTTGTGGCAGGCACAAGAATATCGATAGCGCAAACGTTGACGCTTCTTGTGATCGTCGTACTGTCGGGCTCGCGCTCCGCCGCAATAGCGGTAGCACTTGCCGTAGCCCTCACATATGATTTCAGAACCAGAAGCGCCACCAAGCTCATCGGCGGCCTGATTGCTGGCGCAGTTGGGATAGTGCTGGCGCTAATAGTTTTTGAGAGCCGCTCTCACGGCGGCATCGAGTCAATTGACAGGTTCCGGTTCTTCTTGATGTTCTCTGAATCAGTTGCTGACTGGGGGCTTTTTGACTATCTACTTGGTGCAGATCGGCTGACGCCATTACCTAGCCATGTCTGCTCGAGCCTGTCTTACTACGCCTCCCTATTTAGCTACGATAAAAATGGAACCTGCTACTCCGTTATCTTGCACAGCTTCAATCTAAGAATCATCTATGACCACGGAATAATAATATCTCTGCTGGCCGGCCTTTACCTTCTACGATTGACGCGATCAGCGACATTGATCCAACGCGGCTGCTTGATCGGAATTATTTTCGTCAATGGCCTTTCAGTGTCAGCACTGAACAGCGTCTACACGGCTTTGGGGATTGCATTTTTTTGCCTTGCCGCTTCTGCAAATAAGGCTGAGCACACGCACTCCCTAGAATAGTCTCAGTTGACAACCTTGATCAGATGAGCACTGTCATTAGATACACATTGTTATTCTCAGGAGATTCTCGTTGAAATCCGGTATCCACATCGGCGTGAGCAGGAGTAACTACCCGGTAGAGCGATGCATCACTTCGCATGATTGGGCGACATTTATTGATCTGGAAAAATTCAATACTTATCGATACATCAATCAAGTACAGAAGCTTTTGGGTAGAAAGCGCGCAGGCGAGCTGTTTCGTGATTGCAGACCATTCACCGACCGAAGGATCTCGGGCATTTGCCTGTTCAACGAGGTGGCGCTAACCAGCAGGCCGTGGGCGTCGGTCTTCGAGACCGTTATACCGCGCATGGATGAGGTCATGGCGATCCATCGCCTGAGAGACGAAGCGATCAATTACCCGCGAAATCCGAGAGTCGAGAGAAGATTGCGATCAATGTGCAGCGACAATTGCCTAGCAATTAACGCCTTGTCCAAGAGCGCCTTTAATATTCAATCTGAGTTACTTAGATCGTATCCCGAGCTTCAGGATGTGATATTACGCAAAATGCGTGTCACCCACCCACCCCAGCCAATCCTGACATTACCGGGTGCGCGAAGATATCGCGAAGACACTTTCAACGTAATTTTTGTTGGCAATGATTTCTACAGGAAAGGCGGCGCTGAGTTAGTTATTGCACTGGATGAGTTCATGTCTGATGAAGGCCTATCGGGCCGCGATCTCTCCGTGACGCTAATTGGTGATCTGACTAGAAGGTCCAACTATGCACTCAACGGGTTCCAGGATAGTTCCATATTCGCCGAGAGGGTTGAGAAACTGATATCGAAGAGGGAATTCGCGGTAAAGAAGGGCATACCAAATAGTCAGGTATTAGCACTGATGGCAGCGAGTTCGCTCGGCTTCTTGCCAACGTGGGCAGACACCTATGGATACTCCGTGCTTGAGATGCAGTCTTGTGGCACACCGGTGGTCACTACAAATGTCCGTGCATTACCCGAAATCAACTTCGCCGAGCTGCTGATCAACGTGCCGCTGAACAGATTAGGTGAGATCGTTGTTGAATCTAGGCCGGAAGCCGAACGCTTTCGCGCTGCGATCATTGAGGGAATCAAGGTTAAACTGCGTCATCTCTACTATGATCGTTCAGCACTGAGTTCTCTGTCCGAGCGATCCGTTGCGCGAGTAAGAGACCATCACGACCCAAACACTTACTTCGAGTCGCTTTCGAATCTATTCAAGCCGGCGTAGGTCCCCGGCTCAGCAATCGCTACTCTCCGGTAGGCATATGAGTGCTAACAAGTACCGACCAGACATCGATGGATTGCGCTCGCTTGCGATCGCCCCGGTTGTCTTGTACCACGCAGGCGTACCAGCCTTCACCGGCGGATTCGTAGGCGTCGATGTTTTCTTCGTAATCAGTGGCTACTTAATTACGTCAATCCTAGCACGAGAGATATCTGAGGGCCGCTATAGCTTGGCGTCATTCTATGAGCGAAGAATTCGACGGATCTTCCCTGCCCTTTTGTTGGTGATAGCGTTCACGCTTGCCGCAGCCCCGCTCTTCCTGTTGCCTAGCGAGTTTATCAACCTTGGCCGTGACGCTATCGCCTCGCTGCTGTTCGTCGCAAATATAAATTTCTGGCTTCAAACCGGATATTTTGCTGCGGATGCCGAGTCACGACCGCTCCTTCATATGTGGTCACTAGGCGTAGAGGAGCAATTTTATGTCTTCGCCCCACTGCTTCTTTATGTGATTTTTCGCTACATTCCGAAGCTTAAGTTCGCCGCTGTCGGCTTTGCGTTTATCTTTTCACTTGCTGCGTGTGTGTACTTCACACCCAGCATGCCTGGCGCGTCGTTCTACTTGCTACCGACACGCGCGTGGGAGCTCCTGGCAGGCTCCATGCTCGCGCTTCAAGCTTTCGATCAGCGCAAAATGTCGTCATCCGAGCGCAGCGTCCTGGCGCCTAATATCCTCGGGTGCCTGGGCTTAGTTCTGGTTGTCGCTCCAGTCTTTCTTTACTCGAAAATGACTGTATTCCCAGGCGTTGCCGCAATCGCCCCGGTCGTCGGCGCCGCGCTCTTGATCTACAGTGGCGAAAGCAGCTCAGTAGGCAGGCTCCTGTCAGTACGCCCCATGGTGGGACTAGGCCTGATTTCCTTCTCGCTTTACCTTTGGCACTGGCCTCTGGTAGTCATTTTCAGGAACGCAGGCTGGCTGGATGATTCTATAGGGAAAGGCGTGGTGATAGCGCTATCACTGGCGCTGGCTTGGCTGACGACTAAGTATGTTGAGGCGCCAACTCGCAACCGAGAAAGGTTTACGCCACGGGGTTTGGCAAGCGCGGTGGGTGGGGTAGCGGTAGTGCTTGTAGGACTGTCAATCTTCTACAGCTCGCTCAACGGTTGTCCAGCGCGTTTCTCATCGGAAGTTGTGGCCTATGACAAAGCGCGCAATGACCGTAGCCCGGACAGAGAGCGATGTCATTTTGACCCAGGCCTGCCATCCTTGGATCAGGCTTGCGTTCTCGGGGCTGGGGACGCCACGTTAGCGGTATGGGGTGATAGTCATGGAGTAGAACTAGCAAAAGCGATTAGTGAGGCGGGTTATTCGGTCCAGGAGTTAACCTACTCGTCCTGCCCTCCTGCCCTGTACCGCCCGAGCCCGCCTAGCAGACCCTACTGCCAACAACATAACAATCGCGTATTCAATCGTATTGTGTCGAGCAAACAACTGCGAAGTGTGGTTCTGGTCGCATATTACTCGTCGCGTGAGACCGCACTTCCCGAGCAAGTTTCAATGACTGCAGCAAGACTCAGGCAAGCTGGCAAGCATGTCGTCATAGTTAGGCCCTATCCTCTCCTCGATGGACATTCGGACGTGCCATCCTATCTAGCTCGGGGTGGGGCTCCATGGGTGAAGGACCACGCGCCAGCAGATGAGGCATTCAGAAAAACTATGGCGGAACATGCAGAAGTTGTTATGCCTCGCGGCATTTTCTGCGCGATGGGTCGTTGCAACTTGATCGTTGATGGGCATCCTATTTTCTTTGACGCACATCATCCGAGCATGCACGCGGCCCGCCTGCTCGCAGTTCCGGTAGGTCAGGCTCTGTCGCTTCGTGGGAGCTTACCGAGCAGTGGCGCCCGGCGCTCGAGAGTCGCCTTATGAATACACTCCCGAAACGGGCATCCAGCGAAGCTATCGCAGCCTACGAAGGATCGGCGCGGTCTCTTTATTGGGATTGCTGGAAAGGTATAGCGATCATTGCAGTTGTGATCATTCACGCCTGCGCGAGTTTTTCGGACTTCCCGCCAATTTCGGCTAATGGAATTTCGGGATTGATTATCCGGCAAGTTGTCAACTTCGCCGTACCTTTGTTCTTTGCGCTGTCGGGTTACTTCGCGGGCAACCTGGCAGCGGGAAGCCCCATCGACTACTACGTGAAACGCATAGGGCGAGTCTTCTGGCCTTACGCCGTTTGGACAATTGCCTACCTATGCATCCGCGCCTTGGATGAGCAGGTATCTATCCTGACCGTGGTTAAAGGCTTCATATTTGGCACCGGGATAGGGATCGGCTACTTCGTCGTCGTGCTCCTCCAGTTCATCCTACTAACGCCAATTCTTCTAGCGATAAAGACGCCCTCCCGACATCTCGGCACGATGCTGACCATTATGCTAATGGGGCTTTCCTTTACCTATTGCTTCCCAGCGCTGCAGCCGGACCACCCGATTTCATCATTCCCTTTCTATGCTCTGCCCTTCTTTGTGTGGTATCCATTTTACCATCTTGGACTTTTCATTTCGCGCTACAAATCCGAGGGTGAAATACAAGAGATCCCCGCTCATGTGATCTGGATAGCGCTAGCCATTACTGCAATTTTCGCATTTTTGGAAAGCCTGTATTGGCTCCTTGATGGAGGCGGCAAATTCGCAACGTCGCAGCTGAAGGCAAGCAACTTTCTTTACGCAATTGCCTTGTTTGTTGCAGCCATAAGGTTTGAGCGAAGCAACTCCATGCTCCATCGAAGCCGGGCCTTGGCGTGGCTCGGAGCCAACTCATTCGCGATCTACCTTATTCACATGCTGCTGCTAGCACCGATCGCGCGAGCCCTGAGCACTGTCAGATCTTTGTTTATGGCTCAGCCGCTATACGTCTTGGCCTGTGCAACGGCAACTCTGCTCGCCTGCTCATTGATAATAAGCTGCTTAAGACGACTGCTTCCGGCTCGTGCCGGCCGAATTATCTTGGGGTAAGGAGTACTCTCTGGGCCTTTCGGCAATCGTCCAACTTGCTCCAGCGACGCGCCGTTTGAATGCGCTCGTTCGTTGCGAGACATTGAAGAGTTAGCGCGGCATCGCCAGCCTGTAAGTTGGATCACGAAGGGCGGAACAACTGGCACGCCCTGTGCCCGCCGCTCCGCCAACGAAGAAGTTGCAGCGACCGTGCGAGGTGACTGCACTACTTGGCCGGATTTCCGCTACACTAGTTGGCCAGCGCGCTCGTAGCTCAGCCGGATAGAGTAGTGGCTTCCGAAGCCATTGGTCGGGGGTTCGAATCCCTCCGGGCGCACCATCTCTTCGCTTCACCCCCCGCGTCCCAGGCCCACGGCCCGGACGCCGCGAACAGGGCCCCCTGAAGGCCTGTTCAGCCACGGCAGCGACGCTTCACGCCCCCTCCAACTCCCCTGCGACAGCATCGGCCTCCCACGGGCACCTGCCCGCCTGCAGAGGAGTGGCATCGATGAATATCCTGCGTACCCCGCTCGCCCGGTCCCTGGCCGTGGCTGTCGCCTTCGCCATGGCCGTCCCCGCTTTCGCTGCGCCGTCGAACAAATGGAACGTAGAGTTGAAGGGCCGATCCAAGATCGATGGCGAGATCACCCTCGCGGTGACCCCGCAGGCAGGCGAAGCCACCAATGTCGCCATCGCCATCCCGGCCGCCACTAATCACGAAGCGGCTGCGGTGCTCATCTCCAATGCGCTGTCCAAGGAGTTCGGTGCGGGCGTCTACAGCATCAAGACCGACGACACCGACGAAGTTGAGATCAAGGCCGTCAATGGCAACCGCGATTTCGATGTGATTGTGGTACGCAACACGGCGGATGGTCTGGAGCTCAAGCTCGACCGCGATTGAACCCGGCGGCCCCCGCGTCATGCGGGGGCTTGCCTTGAGCCGGCGGCGTATTCCGCATTACAGCCCCCTCCTTGGGCACGTCGCCTTCGACTGATGCCCTGCGCCGTCCATGCGACGCGCCGGCCCTATGCCGCATCCACAACTGCAACTTTGCCCATGTACGCAAAGGCACCCGACTGATGGGATGAACCTGCTGGCGACGTAGAGCGCCAGCCGGGATTCGCATCCTGATTTGAAGGCGGTACTTGGCTCTGTTTTGCCCTCTGGGCACGGCGGAGAATGCACTGCATCGCGCACCGTTCATACGGCGGGCGATGCGGGGGATCCCTGATCCGCCGGATTTTTGACCGTCTTCAACCGGTATGCGAACCCGCATCGCCCGCCACCTGACGCTTCGGCGCAGGTGGCCTCAAGCCTTGTGAGGTTCGTCATGGATACGCCGACTGAATCGCAAAATCCCCGGAGCGCCAAACGCCTGCACGCGCTGATGGGCGACAAGATGCACGACTTCCCGCCTCACTTCATCGAACGTCTTGAGCGGCGGCTGGAAGAATTCGAAGCCTCCCTGACGAGCGCCCACGTCGTCCTGCACCGGCAAGCTGCCCCTGACAACGGATGCGACGCCCGGCAGGACAAGGGGAGTCAGGAATGACGCACTATGAGCAGGCAAAGGCGCATCTGGCGAACCGCCGCGCAGCCGAGATGGCCGAGTACCTGGACACCCGTCTGCACATGGCCCACTACGATGAGAGCACGTTTGCGCGCTCGTTGCTGCTGGTAGCCGAATTGCACGGCATGAGTCATGTCGCGCAGCAGTGCGGCCTCAGCAGCGAGTCCCTGCGACGGCAGTTGAATGGCACGCGTCCGTTGTACTTCGACAGCGTGCTGGGCGTCATGCGTGCACTGGGAATCCAGCTGCGGGTAGAGGCCTCCGCCTGAGCCCGCCCAAGTGGCCATTCAAGGGCTGCATACCGGCAGCGTCAGCCGCCGTTGGGCCACATGACGGGCGCATCAAACGGTGCTCACCTGCAGTGGACTCGCTCCTGTCCATGGTGGTCTCCAACGGCACGGCATCACTCCCGCCGTTCCATTCGACCACTCACACGGAGCACTATCCATGAGCACCCAGTCCAAGATCGAACACAGCCTCAATGACCTGATTGAGATCGCCCGTGATGGTCAGAAGTTCTACAGCGAAGCTGCCACCAAGGTGAAGGACGCCGAACTTGCCGCCCTGTTCACCCGCATCGCCGGCAGCAAGGCCGACATTGTCACCTCGCTGAGCGCGACCGTTGCCGCCACCGGCGGTGAGCCGGCGGAACACGGCACCTTCGTCGGTTCGGTGCAGAAGATGTACGGCAACATCCGCGCCACCCTGGGTGACACCGAGTACGGCTACGTTGCCGAACTGGAAGAGTCCGAAGATCGCCTGCTGAAGGCCTTCAAGGACGTGCTGACCGACAACGACGTGCCGGCCCCGGTGCGCACCGAAGTCACCCGACTGCTGCCGGAAGTGCAGGAGACCCATGCGGTCATGCGCGCCCGTAAGCACGCAATGAAGTCGTAAGACCTCACGCTGCATCTTTCTGAAAGCCGACGCTGCCTGGCAGCGTCGGCTTTTTCGTGGGCGCCATGAAGTGATGCCCCATCACGGCACCCGTGCACAAACCCACGCGTTCACCTCTTTGCACCCTGCTTTCCGCAATGTCTGCGCACACGCATGCAGCGTGCTGCCCGTGGTCATCACGTCGTCCACCAGCACCACCGCCTCCGGCACCTCCCCCACTACTGCGAAGGCACCGTCCAGGTTGTGCCGGCGCGCATCGGCGTTGCGCTCGGACTGCGGCGCAGTGGCGCGGATCCGGCGGAGTCCTTTCCAGCGCGGCGCGCCGATCAGGCGGGCCAACTCTGCAGCCTGGTCGTAGCCGCGTTGACGCAGCCGGCGGGGATGGAGCGGCACGGCCACCAGTGGCGCCAGCGGCCACGGCGGTGGATTGAGGGCCATCAACTGCGCCATCAATCGCCCTGCGGCCAAGTCGGAATGGAATTTGTAGCGGAGTAGCAGGCCGGATATCGGATCCTCGTAGCGCAGGCTGGCCCAGCAGGCATCCAGCGGTGGCGCGGATTCTTCGCAGTGGAAGCAGAGCTCGTCCGCGTCTTCGTGCAACGGAAGTGCGCAGCGCGCGCAACCGTCGCTGTGCCAGGGGAGGGTCAGGCTGCAGGCACCGCAGAGTTCGTGGCCGCGCTCGCCGGGGTCGGCGCAGATCTGGCAGACCGGGGGCAGCAGGCTGCCCAGCAGGGAATTGGCGAGGGTGCGGAGGGTGGTGGGCAGCGGCATGGTGGGGATGAGGATGCGGTTGGTAGGGGGTATCTGGTATCGGGAGAGGGCGCGGAGTGCAGCGGGGCTATGCCCCGCCTGTGACGACCAACGGTCGTCACCCACCGAACCGTTCTGACGGCCAGCGGCCGTTACTACCTGGATGCATTGACGACCAGCGGTCGTCACTACCGACCGGCGGTGGGGTCGGCTCACGGCCCGGCTGGCGGTGGGTTTGTTACGCTATCGGCCCGTTCATCCGTAGTGCGCCCCGATGGCCCGTCCTGATCTGTTCGAGCGAATCCAGACCCTGCGCGCCAGCGCGGACAGCCTGCGTTCGGGCCCGGCAGTGCAGGCCGTGGGCCGCCGCGATGGCGTCCGCGTCGATGTCGATGGCCAGGCGCTGACCAGCTTCCGCGGCAGCGACTACCTCGGCCTGGCGCAGCAGTTCGGCGTGGTCAATGCGCTGCAGGATGCAGTCGCGCGCGAAGGCGTCAACGGCAGCGCCGCGCCAGCCGCCGGTGGCCGCCATGCGCTGCACCAGGCGCTGGAAATCGAAGCCGCTGAGTGGCTGGGCCATCCGCGTGCCCTGTTGTTCAGCAGTGCCTATCTGGCCAACCTGGCCGTGCAGCAGGTGCTGCTGTGCGAAGACGGCGATGTCTGCGCGCAGGACCAGCTCAACCAGCCCAGCCTGCTCGATGCCACCGCACTGGCCGGTGCGCGCCTGCGCCGCTACCCGCACCTGGATGCCGAAGGCGCGATGCGCCAGCTCAAGCACGCCGCCGAAGGCGCGGCGATGCTGGCCACCGATGCGGTGTTCTGCATCGATGGCGATAGTGCGCCGCTGCGCTCGTTGACGCTGGTTGCGCGCATGCAGGAGGCGCTGCTGTGCGTGGACGATACGCATGGCATCGGTGTGCTCGGCGAGGGCGGCCGTGGCAGCGTGTCGGCCGCCGGCCTGGGCACCGCCGATGTCCCATTGCAGGTGTTCGCGCTGGATGCCGCACTCGGTGGCTCCGGTGCGCTGGTGGTCGGTGACGCCGCACTGCTGGAGCATCTGGCTGCCACCGCGCGGCCCTATCTGTATTCCCCTGCCCTTTCGCCCGCATTGACCGCCGCATCGCTGGAGGCAATGCGGCTGGCGCGCCGCGATGACTGGCGCCGCGAGAAACTGGTTGAACTGGTCGGCGTGTTCCGCCGCGCCGCGCGTGGCCACGGCCTGGGCCTGATGGCTGCCGAAACGCCGATCCAGTCGCTGTCCTTCGCCACCGATCAACAGGCCATCGCGCTGGCGCAGAACCTGCAGCAGGCCGGCATGTGGGTCGGCACGGTGCCGGCCAGCCTTACCGGCGATGGCGCGGCGCGCCTGCGCGTCAGCCTGTCGGCGTTGCACGTGCCTGCGCAGGTGCAGGCCCTGGTGGATGCGATCGCGCGCGCACGCGACGGCCTGCACGCCGGCACGCTGCTGCCGGCCGCCGCGCTGGCCTGACCCCGCGCATGCATATCGCCGTCAGTGGCAGCGGCCCAGCGCTGGTCCTGATCCATGGCTGGGCCCTGCAGGGCGACGTCTTTGCGCCGCTGGTGGAACGCCTTTCCGGTCAGTTCACCCTGCACGTGGTGGACCTGCCCGGACATGGCCGCAGCCGCGAAGATGCCACGCCGCTGGAATGCGAATCCGTGGTGGCTGCCATTGCCGCGGCCACGCCGCCGGCGGTGTGGTGCGGGTGGTCGCTGGGCGGCCTGTTCGCGCTGCATGCCGCCGCGACCCGGCCGCAGGTGCAGGGGCTGGTGATGCTGGCCTCCTCGCCACGCTTCGTGCGTGAGGAAGGCTGGCCGCATGCGGTGCCGGCACCGGTGTTCGCGCAGTTCGCGAATGACCTGGCCGTCGATTTCCCCGCCACGGTGGATCGCTTCCTCGCACTGGACCTGATGAACACAGACCCGGCACGCGCCGACCTGCGTGGCCTGCGCCAGCGCCTGCTGGATGCCGGCGCACCGGCCCCACGCGTGCTGGAAGAAGGCGCGCGGCTGCTGCAGTCGGCCGACCTGCGCGGTGTGTTGCCGTCGCTGCGCACGCCCAGCCTGTGGTTGCCCGGCCACCGCGACCGACTGGTGCCACCGGCCGCAGCGCATGCCGCCGCCGCAGTGTGCCCGGACGGTGCAGCGAGGGCGCAGACCATCGCCCACGGTGGCCATGCGCCGTTCCTCGGGCAGGCCGACGAGGTTGCCGCGCAGCTGCAACACTTCATCACGGCGCAGGTAGTGACGGCCGCTGGCCGTCAACCCACAATGCAGTAGTGACGGCCGCTGGCCGCCAACCGACAATGCAGGATCGACGGCCAACCGCCGTCCGCAACAAAAGGTGGACTGACATGGATCTTGGAATCGCCGGCCGTTGGGCTTTGGTGTGCGGCGCAAGCAAGGGCCTCGGCCTGGGCTGCGCGCGTGCGCTGGCGGCCGAGGGCGTGAACGTGGTCATCGTCGCCCGTGGCGAGCAGGCCCTGCAGCAGGCTGCCGATGCCCTGCGCGCCCTGCCCGGTGCCGGCCAGGTGGTCGCGGTGGCCGCCGATGTCACCACCGAAGCCGGCCGCGCCATCGCGCTGGCCGCGTGCCCGCAGGTGGACATCCTGGTCACCAACGCTGGCGGGCCACCGGCCGGTGACTTCCGCCAGTTCGAACGCGAGGACTGGATCGCCGCGCTGGATGCCAACATGCTCGCGCCGATCGCCCTGATCCGCGCCACGGTGGATGGCATGATCGCGCGTGGTTTCGGCCGCATCGTCAACATCACCTCTTCGTCGGTGAAGGCGCCGATCGACATCCTGGCGCTGTCCAACGGTGCGCGTTCCGGGCTGACCGGCTTCGTCGCCGGGCTGGCGCGGCGCACGGTATCGGCCAATGTCACCATCAACAATCTGCTGCCGGGCCAGTTCGACACCGACCGCCTGCGCGGCAACTTCGCCTTCATGGCCAAGCAGCAGGACGCCGATGCAGAGGCCATCGCCGAGCAGAAACGCCGCCACATTCCCGCCGGGCGCTTTGGCCAGCCGGATGAGTTCGGCGCGGCCTGCGCGTTCCTGTGCAGTGCACTGGCCGGCTACCTGACCGGACAGAACCTGCTCATCGACGGCGGCGCCTACCCGGGCACGTTCTGAGGCCGCACCCTGCTCCACCGAGACCCGCATGAACCAGCGTACCGACCCCCGCCCCGATCCCCGCCACGTGCGCCGCGCATTCTCCCGCGCCGCCGCCACTTACGATGCCGCCGCCGCGCTGCAGCGCGAGGTGCAGCAGCGCCTGATGGAGTCGCTGGAGTACCTGGAAGCCCGCGTGCCGGAGGTGGTGCTGGATGTCGGTGCGGGCACCGGGCATGCCAGTGCGCTGATGAAGAAGCGCTGGCCGAAAGCGCAGGTGATCGCACTGGACGTGGCCGAACCGATGCTCGCCCAGGCCAAGCGCCAGGCCGGCTGGTGGAAGCCGTTCCAGCGGGTGTGTGCCAGTGCGACGGCGTTGCCGCTGGCCGACAACAGCGTGGATGTGATCTTCAGCAATCTGTGCCTGCAGTACGTGGATGACCTGCCGGCGGTGTTCGCCGGTTTCCGCCGCGTGCTCAAGCCCGGCGGGCTGCTGCTGTGTTCCACCTATGGGCCGGAGACGCTGATCGAGCTGGCCGAAGCCTTCCACGCCGCCGACGAGCAACCGCACGTGAGCCGCTTCGCGCCGATTGCCCAGTTCGGCGATGCGTTGATGATGGCCGGCTTCCGCGACCCGGTGCTGGACCGCGATCTGTTCACCCTGACCTACGACGACCTGCCGGCGCTGATGGCCGAACTGCGCGCGCTGGGCGCGACCAACGCGCGGCTTGATCGGCGGCGCGCACTGACCGGGCCGGGCCGTTTCAAGGCGGCGGCGGCGGCGTATGAACCGATGCGGCGCGCCGACGGCAAGCTGCCCAGCAGCTGGGATGTCATCTATGCCCACGCATGGGCGCCACAGGCCGGCGCGCCGATCCGCGAACAGGGCCAGGACATCGCGGCGGTGCCGCTGTCGGCGATCCCGATCCGCCGCCGACCGGGTTGATAGGCTGTTCCTGGGGCTCTTGGTGGGGGACGACCGTTGGTCGTCACGGCTTCTTCCTTGATCCTTTCCGATGCCAAGAGCGTGACGACCAACGGTCGTCACCCACCAAAAATGGCCGTTACCCAACCGCCTGCACGAACAGGTCGCGGTGGAAGAAGTAGATTTCCTGCGCCAGGAAGCGCCAACTGGTGTGGAAGCTGCGGAAGCGCGTGCTCGGCGTGGACGAGGCCAGCGCATCGATGCCCATCGCCCGGCTCAGCCGCAGCGCGCGTGCCATGTGCAGCGGATCGCTGACGATGATCACCCGGTGCAGCCCGCGCTGGTCCATCAGCCGCTTTGCTTCGACCAGGTTCTGCACGGTGTTGCGTGACTGCGTTTCGATCAGGATCGCCTTCGCTGGTACGCCCTGCTTCAGCGCGTAGCGCCGCGCCACCTGTGATTCGGAAAAGCGCGCACCACTGCCGCCATAGCCGCCGGTGAAGATCAGCAGCGGCGCATAGCCGGCTTGGTACAGGTCAAGCCCGTGGCGGATGCGCTCCTGGAACACCGGCGACGGCTTGGCGTCATAGGCGGCGGCACCGAGCACGATGATCGCATCAGCCTTGGCCGCCTGGTCGCGCTCGCCGATCCACATGATCCAGCCGGTCACGCCCAGCAGCCACACCACCAGCAGCACGAACAGGCGCCACATCCAGCCCAGCAGGCCGACACGGTGGCGGCTCATGCGGCCGACCAAGGCAAGGCGTCGATGTCCACGTTGCCACCGGACAGCACCAGCCCCACGCGCAGGCCGACGAAGCGTTGCGGCTGCGCCAGTACTGCAGCGAAGGCAATCGCCGAGGACGGTTCCACGGTCTGCTTGAGCACCTGCCACAGCAGGCGCATGGCGGCCACGGTGGCGGCATCGTCGACCACGATCACCTCCGCGCCCGCCGCCTGCAGCACCTGGAAGTTGGGCGCCCCGAGGGTGCCACGCAGTCCATCGCAGACGGTATCGGGCACGAAGTCGATGCGACGCTCACCGGCCTGCAACGAGCGCGCGGTATCGGCAGCACCGGCCGGTTCGGCCAGCACCAGCCGGGTCTGCGGGGACACCTGCTGCAGCGCCAGCGCCGTGTCTGCGGCGAGTCCACCGCCGCCTACCGGTACCACCAGCACGTCAAAGGGCCCTTCGGCCTGCAGCAGTTCCAGAGCGGCAGTCCCCTGCCCGGCAATCACCGCCGCGTCGGTATACGGGTGAACCAGCGTGGCGCCGGTATCGGCCTGGACCTGTGCGCACATCGCTTCGCGTGCGGCGATGGTCGGCGCGCACTGCCACAACGTGGCGCCGTGGCGGGCGATGTTGGCCAGCTTGGCGGCCACCGCCCCTTCGGGCACCACCACGTGGCAGGCAATGCCGCGGGTGAGCGCGGCCAGCGCCAGCGCGGCGCCGTGGTTGCCGGACGAATGGGTGACCACCCCGGCCGACGCCTGCTCGGCAGGCAATGACCACACCGCATTGCAGGCACCACGGAACTTGAACGCGCCGCTGCGCTGCAGGTGTTCCGCCTTGAACGCCAGCTGCGCGCCGGCCAGCGCGTCGAGCGTCTGCGAGCGCAGCACGGGCGTCACGGCCGCGTGCGGGGCGATCCGCGCGGCAGCTTCAAGTACGGCATGGGCGGGGGGTGGTGGCGCCTCGTTCATCTGCAAAGATTAACGTATGCCCCCACCCGCTCGCAGCGCCTGCCGCAGACCCCATCGGGCCGATTGCCAACCATTCATGCTTGCGCGGGTGAATTTATCGGCGATTCAATGCGAAAGGCTAAGCTGGAGACCTTACCCTTGGGGGGCCGTACCATGAAGATGCGCTTGATCGTTGCCGGAGGCCTGTTGCTGGCCTTGTCCGGCTGCGCCACGTATGACTATGTCGGCAGTGGCGGTGGTGGCGGCGGCAGTGGGTACTACCATGGCTCCCCGTCCACGGAATACCGTTACCCGGCGGGTTATCCCTACGGCTACGGCGGCAGCCCCTATGGTTACGGCAGCGGCTACTACGGTCGTGGCTATTACGGTGGCGGCTATGGCTATGGGTACCCGGTCTATCGCCCCTACCCCAATTATCGTCCGCCGCACCATGGCCACCGTCCGCCGGGCAATCGTCCGCCGCCCGACCGTCCGCGTCCGCCGAACACCCGCCCGCCGGGCAACAACGGCGGCTCTCCGTGGCGCAACCTGGATTCCAACACGCGTCCGTCGCGTCCGCCGCAGGGCCAGGGCATGAGCCGTCCCCAGCCGCAGCAGGTGCGCCCGTCACCGCCGCCACGCCCGGCGTCGGCACCGCGTCCCAGTGGTTCGCCGTGGCGAAATTTGAACCGCGCCACAGAACGACAGCAGGAGCGGTGATCGGCTCTTGAACCTTCCGCCGGGAAGGTTCAAAGTAGGCCCGGATTGACCCGCCGCGTCCAAAAGTGACAAAGTCGACGCAGCCGGTCATACGATCTACGTCGATATCCGCCAGGAACATCTGGATCCCCCCTGTTCCGGCCCTGTCGGATGTCGGCACCTAAAAAGACAAGGCCCCGCGCAAGCGGGGCCTTGTCTTTTTAGCGTCTGTCGCAGGTGGAACGGCCTTGCTCCGGTGTTCCGGAAAAAAACAGGGCCGGACAGTCCCCCGACTGCCGGCCCTACGCTTCCCCAATGTGCATCTGGACCAGCCCCTGTTCCAATTCCGGTCCGTAGCGCCAGTGGCGCCGATCACGCTGGGTGCTAAGGATATATCTGCAGGTTCCATGCCAACTTTAGGGCCGATTCACGAATCTGCCCTGATTTCTGTCCGGCGGGGGCCAAAGGAATCTGACCCCGGCCACGATTGGCGTTAAAATCGCCACCCTCCAAGGCGCCTGCGCCTGCCCAACCGATGGCTGCGGCCACCCCCTGCCTTCCCCATGACCGACTCCTTCCATCGTTACGACGTCATCGTCATCGGCGGCGGCCACGCCGGCACCGAAGCGGCGCTCGCCGCGGCACGCGGTGGCGCGCGCACCCTGCTGCTCACCCACAACATCGAAACCGTGGGCGCGATGAGCTGCAACCCGGCGATCGGCGGCATCGGCAAGGGCCATCTGGTCAAGGAAATCGATGCGCTGGGCGGGGCGATGGCGCACGCCGCCGACCGCGCCGGCATCCAGTGGCGCACCTTGAACGCGTCCAAGGGACCGGCGGTGCGCGCTACCCGCTGCCAGGCCGACCGCAACCTGTACCGCATGGCGATCCGCGCCATCGTGGAAGCGCAGCCGAACCTGACCGTGTTCCAGGCCGCCGTGGATGACCTGGTCATCGAGGGCGACCAGGTGCGTGGCGTGCTCACCCAGACCGGCCTGCGCTTTGATGCGGCAGCGGTGGTGCTGACCGCCGGGACCTTCCTGGCCGGCAAGATCCACGTCGGGCCCACCCAGTACGCCGCCGGCCGCATGGGCGATCCGCCGGCCACCACGCTGGCCGCGCGCCTGCGCGAACGCCCGTTCCAGGTGGACCGGCTGAAGACCGGCACGCCACCGCGCATCGATGGCCGTTCGCTGGATTACAGCGTGATGGACGAGCAGCCCGGCGACGATCCGCGGCCGGTGATGTCCTTCCTCGGAACGGTGGATGAGCATCCGCCGCAGGTCAGTTGCTGGATCACCCATACCAGCGCGCGCACCCACGACATCATCCGCGAGTCGCTGCATCGCTCGCCGCTGTACAGCGGGCAGATCGAAGGCATCGGCCCACGTTACTGCCCGTCCATCGAGGACAAGGTGGTGCGCTTCGCCGAAAAGGAAAGCCACCAGATCTTCGTCGAACCCGAAGGCCTGGGCATCGTGGAGATCTACCCCAACGGTATTTCGACCTCGTTGCCGTTCGATGTGCAGCTGGCGATGGTACGCAGCATCCGCGGCTTCGAGAACGCGCATATCACCCGCCCCGGCTACGCCATCGAATACGACTACTTCGATCCGCGCGGCCTGAAGGCATCGCTGGAAACCAAGACCGTGGGCGGGCTGTTCTTCGCCGGCCAGATCAACGGCACCACCGGCTATGAAGAAGCCGCCGCGCAGGGCCTGTTGGCCGGTTTGAATGCTGCCCGCCAGGTGCGTGGGCTGGATGGCTGGTGCCCGCGCCGCGATGAAGCGTACCTCGGCGTGCTGGTGGATGACCTGATCACCCACGGCACCACCGAGCCGTACCGCATGTTCACCAGCCGCGCCGAATACCGGCTGCAGCTGCGCGAAGACAACGCCGACCAGCGCCTGACCCCGGTCGGCCGCGCGATGGGGCTGGTGGACGACCGCCGCTGGGCGGCGTTCGAGACCAAGCAGGCGGCGGTGGGCGCCGAAAGTGCGCGGCTGCGTGCGCTCTGGGCAACGCCCGGCAATGCCCTGGGACGCGAAGTGGAACAGGTGCTGGGCGTGGCGGTGAGCCGGGAAACCAACGTGCTGGACCTGATCAAGCGCCCGGAACTGGACTACGCCAAGCTGATGCAGGTGCCCTCGCTGGGCCCGGGCGTGGACGATGCCAAGGTGGCCGAGCAGGTGGAGATCGGCGTCAAGTACGCCGGCTACCTGGACCGCCAGCGCGATGAGATCGAGCGCCAGCAACGGCATGAATCCACCCCGATCACCGAGGGCTTCGATTATGCGATCGTGCGCGGGTTGTCGGCCGAAGCGCTGCAGAAACTCGAACGCGTGCGGCCGCAGACCATCGGCCAGGCCCAGCGCATCCCCGGCATGACCCCGGCGGCGATTTCGCTGCTGCTGGTGCACCTGGAACGTTCGCGCCGCGGGCGCGTGGCGTAAGGCGGGCCGCTGTGCTCGCCGAGCATGGCTCGGCGCTACCCTTATGGCCGGGCATGGCTCGGCGCTACCTTTTCTGCCGGGCAGGGCTCGGCGCTACCTTTTCTGCCGGGCAGGCCTCGGCGCTGTACCGGAGAACCCGATGAACCCGCTACGCCCCTTCCGCGACAAGATGCCGGTGCTCGGCGCGCGTGCCTACGTAGACCCTGCCTGCACGATCATCGGCGATGTGGAAATCGGCGAAGACGCTTCGGTGTGGCCGGGCACGGTGATCCGCGGTGACGTCAACTTCGTGCGCATCGGTGCACGCACCAACGTGCAGGACGGCACCATCATCCATGTCAGCCACCACAGCCCTTTCAACAAGGCCGGCCATCCCACGCTGATCGGCGAAGGGGTCACCGTCGGCCACGGCTGCATCATCCATGCCTGCAGCATCGGCGATTACAGTCTGATCGGCATGGGCGCCTGCATCCTCGATGGGGCCCGGGTGGAGAAGCACGGCTTCGTCGGCGCCGGCGCGGTGGTGGGTCCGGGCAAGGTGGTCGGTGAAGGCGAACTGTGGGTAGGCAACCCGGCCCGCCCGGCGCGCATGCTGAAGGACAGCGAGATCGAAGCGCTGCACTATTCGGCCGACCACTACGTGCGGTTGAAAGACGAGTACCTGGGCTGAGGCCCGGCTGCGGTAAAGCCAACTTCCGTTGGCTCGGTGGCCGCGGCAACCTGCTAAAGTCAGACTCCGACCCAGGATGACGTCGAGACTCACATGCCCGTGGCCGCCTGCCGGAGAGGAATCCGGCACAGATGACCGCAACGCCGATGCTGGATACCTACCGCGAAGTGGTTACGCCGGAAGGCGTGCCGTTGCAGCTGCGTGCCGCCGGCCCACTGCCGCGTGCGCTGGCCTGGCTGATTGATTTCGCGATCCGCGCGGCCGTGCTGATCGTGCTGGCCTTCCCGCTGGCACTGCTGGATGAGTTCGGGCGCGGGCTGCACCTGGCGCTGATGTTCCTGCTCTACTGGGCCTACACCATCGTGCTGGA
The DNA here is from genome assembly GCF_002836635.1 of Stenotrophomonas sp. Bg11-02. NCBI lineage: Bacteria > Pseudomonadati > Pseudomonadota > Gammaproteobacteria > Lysobacterales > Lysobacteraceae > Stenotrophomonas > Stenotrophomonas sp. Bg11-02. The sequence goes on along the minus strand of NZ_PJAY01000052.1, from coordinate 10,619 downwards.
AGCGATCTGGGGCCAGACCCTGGGCAAGCGGGCGATGGGCCTGCGGGTGATCGCTCGCGATGGGGCACCGGTGGGCTGGAGCGGATCGGTCACGCGCAACCTGCTGCGCACCGTGGACATGCTGCCATTCGGCTACGCGCTGGGCCTGCTCAGCAGCCTGTTCGATGCGAATGGACGACGGCTGGGCGATCTGGTCGCCGGCACGCTGGTGGTGCACGGCGATGCGCGCATCCGTGCGCCGGCCGCCACCATCGACAGCGCGCTGCCGCCCCCGGTTGCGCTGCAACCGCTGGAACAATCGGCGGTGATCGCCTTCGCCGAACGCGCCCCGCTGCTGGCACCGGCCCGCCAACAGGAACTGGCAGCCATCGCCAGCCCACTGACCCAAGCCAACGGGCAGGTCGGCGTGCTGCGCCTGTATGCCATGGCCAACTGGTTGCTGGGAAGGCGATGAAGCAGGAACAGTTCGTCAGCCGTTACCAACCCGAATGGCAGGCCCTGGAAGCCTGGCTGGAGCAGCGTGCGCACCTGGGCCGCCGTCGTCGCGCGCGTGCACCGGTGGATCCTGCGTTGCCCGCCGATGCGGAGTTCCCGCAGCGCTACCGGCGCCTGTGCCAGCAGCTGGCGCTGGCCCGCCAGCGCGGCTACAGCCCGCAGCTGGTGGAACACCTGCAGCAGTTGATGCAGCGCGGCCACACGCTGCTGTACCGCACGCCGGCATTCCGCTGGCGCGGAGTGCTGGAGTTCCTGCTCGCCGATTTCCCGCAGCTGGTACGCAGCCAGGCCACGGTGATGTGGGTGGCGCTGGCCTTGTTCGCGGTACCGCTGGTGGGCAGCTTCGTGGCCGTGCAGCTGCAGCCGGACCTGGTCCACCTGTTGATGGACAACGCACGCCTGGCGCAGGTGGAACGCATGTACGACCCGTCATCACCCAACCTGGGCCGCGACAGTGGCACCGACTGGATGATGTTCGGCTACTACATCATGAACAACATCAGCATCGGCCTGCGCACCTTCGCCAGCGGCCTGCTGGCCGGTGTCGGCACGGTGCTGGTGCTGCTGTTCAACGGCATCACCATCGGCACGGTGGCCGGGCACCTGCAGCACGTCGGCCACGGCGATCCGTTCTGGCGCTTCGTGGTGGGCCATGGGGCCTTCGAACTCACCGCGATCGTGATCGCCGGCGGCGCCGGCCTGCAGCTCGGCCTGCGGCTGGTGGCACCCGGGCGCAAACGCCGCCTGGATGCGCTGGTGGAAGGTGGACGGATCGGCGCACGGCTGTGCCTGGGCATCGCCGCGATGCTGCTGGTGGCGGCCTTCATCGAAGCATTCTGGTCATCCATCGCCAGCGTTCCGGCGTGGGGCAAGTACAGCGTCGCTGCGGTGCTGTGGACGCTGGTCCTGCTGTGGCTGTGGCGCGGTGGCCGCGGGGGTGCGCATGCGGATTGACCAGCTCAACGTAGCGCTGCGCGCACGCAGCAGTTGGGAGGCGATGGAACTGGGCATGGCGCTGGTACGCCGCCAACCGCGGGCGGCATGGGGCGCCTGGTTGCTGGCCAGTGCGCCGCTGTTCGTGCTGTTCAATGCACTGGCGTGGTGGCACGGCGATGCCTTTGGCTGGGCATGGCTGCTGCTGTGGTGGTGCAAGCCGGCGTTTGATCGCGTGGTGCTGTATGTGCTCTCACGCGATGTATTCGGCGAACCGGTCACCGCGTGGCAGGCGTTGCGCGCGCAGCGCGGCTGGGGCGTCAGCGGGTTCTGGGGTTACCTTGGCTGGCGGCGCTTCAGTCCGGTACGCAACGTGTGCCTGCCGGTGAACCTGCTGGAAGGCGCCGACGCGCCGCTGCGCAGCCTGCGCCGGCGTGCGGTGCTGAGCGCGGCGGCCGGTCCTTCGATGCTGCTCACGCTGCTGTGCCTGGGCTTCGAAGCGGTGCTGGTGATCGGCGCGCTGTCGGCGATCTTCCTGTTCGTGCCGGTGGAACTGTTGAGCGATTCCTGGCGCGCGGCGTGGGAACTGGTGCGGCAGGACACCCCGGCCTGGGCGAAATTTGGATTGAATGGCGTGTTCTGGCTGGTCGCCAGCGTGATCGGGCCGTTGCATGTCGGGGCGGGCTTCGGCCTGTATCTCAACCGCCGCACGCAGATGGAAGCCTGGGACGTTGAAATCAGCTTCCGCCGCCTGCGCGGGCGCCTGCAGCAGGCCGCGCCGTTGCTGCTGCTGGCGCTGCTGTTCGCGCTGCCGGGGGCGTACGCACCGGTGCACGCGCAGGACACCCCACAGGACGTTGCCGACGACGCGACAGCGTCAGCCGAAGAAGAAGAAGAGGCAGAAGAAGAGACGCTTTCGCCGATAGACCCCGACGACACGCCGGCCGGCATCTTCGGTGATGCACCGGTCGACACCGCCGGCTTCCGCCAGGCCGTGCAGCGCGCGTATGAAGACCCGCTGCAGAGTCCCACGCGGGAGGTCACGGAGTGGAAGACACGTGAACCCGAGGACGAAGCCGAGCGCAAGGAACGCGAGCGGCTGAAGCGCGAAGCCGACGCAGGGAAATCCAAAGAGCTGGTGGGATCGGCCGCGAAGATGGTCGCCCTGGCGATGGAATGGGGACTATGGCTGCTACTCGGGGTGCTGCTGCTGATCCTGCTGCTGACCGCGCGGCGCTGGCTGCCGTGGCTGCGCGGATCCGGCCGGCACAAGGCCGCCGCCCCGGGCGCGCTGGTCGAAGATTCGATCACCCTGCCTGAGGTGGTGCCGCCCGACGTGGCGACCCGCGCGCGCCAATTGTGGGATAGCGGGCTACCGCGCCAGGCACTGGCCCTGTTGTACCGCGCCAGCGTGGGGACGGTGGTCGACCGCAGTGGCGTGGTATTGCCGCCGGGCGCCACCGAAGCGCAGGTGCTGCGTGCATCGCGCCGCATGTCCGACGCGCGCGACCGCGAACTGTTCGGCGCCATCGTGCGCATGTGGCAGTACGCCGCCTACGGCAACCGCCTGCCCTCGCGCGATGCCTTCCAGGCACTGGCTGACAGCCTGCAGGCGCAGTACCGGTGGCCGGCATGAAGGCGCGCGTGCTGTGGCCTTTGTTGATCGGCCTGGCGGTGTTGGTCAGCGTGCCGCTGGTGGTGTGGTTCCTGCGTACCCACGAGCAGGTGAGCAGGACCGAAACGCTGCCGCCGCAGGGCGAGGCCAGTTACAACCCGTTGTACGTGCTGGGCCAGGCGCTGCGCGCCGATGGCCTGCAGGTGCAGGCACGCGCGCGGCTGGACATGGCAGCGATGTCTCCGGCCGCCGGCGATACCGTGGTGCTGCTGCAGGACAGCGGCGAACTGCCGGCACCGGAAGTGGCCGCACTGCTGGCCTGGGTCCAGCGCGGCGGCCACCTGCTGGTGCGCACGCCCCCTACCGGCGAGGATGACAAGCGCCAGGAACCGGCCCTGCTGCAGGCGCTGGGCGTGGGCAGCCTGGGCTTCGGCAGTGCGTGCCAGCCGTTCCAGGTGGAAGGCGAGGACCGCCACCGGGAGTTCTGCAGCGGACGCCGTTTCGACGTCAGCGATGCGGCCTACGCCAAGGTGCAGCGCGAGTGGGGCAACGAAGACGGCTACGTGTTTGCCCGCATCGGTCACGGCCGCGGCGTGGTGGATGTGCTGGCGGACATGGAGTTCATGAAGGGTCAGACCGACACCGACTCCTTCCTGCCGGCCGCATTGCGCCCGAAGGGGATCCAGACCGCCGCTGTCGATGGCCTGCACGACCGTCCACACCGCGACCTGACCCGCTACCTGCTGCAGCCGAACTACGGCAAAGGCACGATGTGGCTGGTGTACGCCAGCCGGCCGCCATCGCTGTGGGCGCGTATGTTCTTCGAGGGCTGGCCGGTCTGGCTGCCGCTGCTGTTGTCCCTGTTGGGCTGGCTGTGGATGCGCTCGCAGCGCTTGGGCAGTGAACTGCCCTCGCCGCTGGCCGAACGCCGGTCGCTGCTGGAACACGTGCGCGCCAGCGGCGAACTGCTGCTGCGCCAGCGCCAGGGCCCGCGCCTGCATGCCGCGGTACGTGGGCTGTTCCTGCGCCGGCTGCAGGCACGCGCGCCGATCGCCGCCGCACTGGAAGGCGCCGCCCAGGAACATGCCATCGCCACCCTGCTGCAATGGCCGGCCAGTCGCGTGCACACCGCGCTGGCCGCGCCCGCTGCCAACGACCTCACCGCCCTGAAAGAGCGGATTGCCCTCCTGCTGCAGATGAGACGCCTGCTATGACCGAACTGGAAAACACCCCTACGACCCCGCCACCGCTGGGTGGACCTTCGCCGGTTGCCGGTGACCTGGTCGAACGCGTGGACGCGATCCGCGAAGCGGTCGGCCATGCCTTCATCGGCCAACAGGACGTGCTGGACCAGATCCTGATCGCGCTGCTGGCCGGTGGCCACGTGCTCATCGAAGGCGTGCCCGGACTAGGCAAGACGCTGCTGGTGCGTGCGCTGGCACAGGCGCTGGAGCTGGACCACGGCCGGGTGCAGTTCACCCCCGACCTGATGCCCAGCGATGTCAGCGGCCACGCGGTGTATGACCCCAAGAGCGAGAGCTTCAAGATCCGCCGCGGACCGGTGTTCACCAACCTGCTGCTGGCCGATGAGATCAACCGCGCGCCGGCCAAGACCCAGTCGGCGCTGCTGGAAGTGATGCAGGAAGGCCAGGTCACCATCGAAGGCAAGTCGTTCCCGCTGGCACCGCCCTTCATGGCGCTGGCCACGCAGAATCCGGTCGAACAGGAAGGCACCTACCCGCTGCCGGAAGCGCAGTTGGACCGCTTCCTGCTGAAGATCATCATCGATTACCCGGCGCTGGAGGAAGAGAAGCGCATGGTCGATGCAGTCACCACCGGCCGCAGCGCCAGCGACTTCGACCTGCAGCGGGTGCCGCGTGTGCTCAGCGCCGGCGAAGTGGTCGCGCTGCAGCAGGCCACGGCCGCCATCACCGTGGATGCCGAAGTGATCGACTACGCGGTGCGGATCGTCGCCGCCACCCGGAAATGGCCGGGCATCGCGCTCGGCGCGGGGCCGCGCGGCAGCATCGCGCTGGTGCGTGCAGCGCGTGCACAGGCGCTGTTGTCCGGGCGCGATTTCGTCACCCCGGACGACGTGCGCGATATCGCACGCCCCGCACTGCGCCACCGCATCGCGCTGGCACCGGAGCTGCAGATCGAAGGCCAGGATGCCGACGATGTGCTTTCGGCCCTGCTGGCCAAGGTGGACGCGCCGCGCCGATGAGGCCTGCCCTGCCCCTGCTGTGGCTGCTGCTGGCCTGGGCCGGCGTGGGTGGTGCGGTGCTGGCCGGCTGGCTGCCGCGCTGGGGCTGGTGGGCGCTGCTGGCGATTCTGCTGTTGCTCGGGTTGGCCGATCTGCTGCGGCTGCGCCGGATGCCCTCGCCACGCGTGCAGCGGCACATGCCGGAATCGCTGGCGCTGGACGTGCGCCGCGAGGTGCAGCTGAGCCTGCAGGCCGAGCAACCAGTGCGGCTGGAGGTGTTTGATCTGGTGCCCGGTGGGTGGCACAGCGAAGGCCTGCCGCGACGGCTGCGCCTGCGTGACGGCTTTGCGACCACGCTGGCGTATTACGTGCAGCCGCCGCAGCGGGGCGCGTTCCGGTTCGATGGCGTGCAGCTTCGCCTGCAGTCGCCGTGGCGATTGTGGACGCAACGGCGCACCGTGCCGCCTGCACTCGATGTGCGGGTGTTCCCGAACTTCGTGCCGCTGACCCGCTTTGCCTTGTTCAGTGCCGAACAGGCCTCGCGCATGGTCGGCGCGCACCTCAAGCGCCGGCGCGGTGAAGGCACCGATTTCCACCAGATGCGCGAGTACCGCATCGGTGACAGCCTGCGCCAGATCGACTGGAAAGCCACCTCGCGCGCGCGCCGGCTGGTATCGCGCGAGTACCAGGACGAGAAGAACCAGCAGATGCTGCTGATGCTCGACACCGGCCGCCGGATGATGGCCAGCGATGGCGGACTGTCGCACTTCGACCAGGTGTTGAACGCCGCGCTGGTGCTGTCCTACCTGGCGCTGCGGCAGGGCGACGGCGTCGGCCTGCATGCCATTGGTGGCGAGCCGCGCTGGGTGGCCCCCAAGCGGGGCATGGGCACCATCGACGACCTGCTGCGCGCCAGCCATGACCTGCAGCCACAAGCGGTGGCGACCGACTACCTGGCGGCCGCCACCCGGCTGTCGGTGCTGCAGCGGCGGCGCGCGCTGGTGATGCTGGTGACCAACGTGCGCGATGAGGACATCGAAGACCTGCTGGCGGCGGTGAAGCTGCTGCAGCGGCGCCACCTGGTGTGCGTGGCCAGTCTGCGCGAACAGGTACTGGACCAGGCCCTGCTGCAACCGGTGGACGAGACCACCGATGCCGCCCATGCCGGTGCCGCGGCGATGTACCTGGAACAGCGTGCGCAGGCGCATGATGCGTTGCGCAGCCATGGCGTGATGGTGCTGGATGTCACCGCCGAAGCCCTGCCCGGCGCGCTGGTGGAGCGCTACCTGTCGGTCAAGCGCGACGGCCTGTTGTAAGCGGTAGTGACGGCCGCTGGCCGTCAATCGCGTACGACGCCCCCCCCGCCGAGCATGGCTCGGCGCTACCGGATTCCTGCCCGGCCCCGGTGCGTCATGCCAGCCCGGCCTTGGTGGGTGACGACCGTTGGTCGTCACCGCGTTGGATCAGACGTAGATCTGCGTCGGCGCTTCATCGATGATCGCGTGCGGCACGAAACGCGCACTGTCACGAGTGATCGCGCTGTCATCCTCGCGGATGCCGATGCCACAGGCGTGGTCGCCGATCACCCAGCTGCCGATCAGCGGATAGCCGCCTTCGAAACGGGTCAACGGATGCGCCTTCTGCAGGATCGCCGGGCCATCGTAGGGCCCGTCACTGCGCTGCACGCTGCCATCGTCCAGGTGCATTTCGATGTTGGCGCCTTCGCGTGAGAACAACGGCTTGCGGACCCAGCCGGCGCCCAACGTGCGGCCGTCGTCGAAGTGCGATTCCAGCAGGTTCGGGTGTCCGCGATGGCGCTCCCACAGCAGTGGCAGGATGCCCTTGTTGCTCAGCACCGCCTTCCATGCCGGTTCCAGCAGCTGCACGCCGGAAGCCGGCAGCGCGCGGCCGAATTCCTCGGCCATCAGGTCTTCCAGCGGATACAGCTTGAACAGCGTGCCGATCACCGTGTCATCCAGCGCGGTGAAGCGTCCATCTTCGGAGAGTCCGATGTCTTCGATGGCGATGCCCTGGCCGTGCAGGTTGGCCTGCGCGGCGCAGTCCCGCAGGTATTCCACCGTGCCCACGTCTTCATGTGAACTGCCCACGGCGCTGAAGAACAGCGGCGGCGGCAGCTTGGCGGCGAGCTCACCGAAACGCTCCACCAGGGCTTCATGCAGGGCGTTGAACTGGTCGGCGTGCTGCGGCAGGCGGCCGGCATTGCGCTGGTCTTCCAGCCATTGCCACTGGAAGAAACTGGCTTCGAACAGCGAGGTCGGGGTGTCGTAGTTCAGTTCGTACAGCTTGGCCGGGCCGCTGCCGTCGTAGGCCAGGTCCAGGCGGCCGTAAAGGTGCGGCTGGCGCTGGCGCCAGCTGTCGGCGATCCAGTCGCGGTAATGCGCCGGGATCGCCAGCTTGTCCATCAGCGCATCGGACGCCACGACCTCCTCGACCAATGCCAGCGCCATCTGGTGCAGTTCGGCGCTGGGGTCTTCGATGTCCTGTTCGATCTGGCGCAGGGTGAAGGCGTAGTACGCCGTTTCATCCCAGTACGGCTGGCCGTCGATGGTGTGGAAGCGGAAGCCGGCTTCTTCGGCACGAGCGCGCCACTGGGCGCGCTCGGCAATGCGTACACGCTGCATCGATCAGCCGCCGAAGCTGCCGCCGCTACGGCGCGCACTGGTGCTGCCGAAGCCGGCACGGCTGGCGGTGGTGGCGCGGTTCGGCACGTTGCTGACCGGGGCCAGGCCGGCCTTGCCGGCGCCGATGCCGCTGGCCGTGTTCAGCCCGCCGCTGCCACCGGGGGCCGCGCGCGCCCAGCCGGCGCTCTTGTCCTGGTAAGCGGGGCTGGCGGCGGCCGGCTGCTGGGCCAGGCCGGCACGTCCGCTGTTCATCATCTGCGACATGAAGAAGCCCATCATCATCGGACCGATGAACGAAGTGCCTGCCGAGGTGCGCTGTTCCACGCACTGCTCCGGCTTGTAATCGGCTTCGCAGGCCGCCTTGTCGGCATACTTCGGCGCGGCATCGGCAGACTGCCGCTGCGCATCGGCAAAGGCGTTGCGGCACGATGAGGGATCGCCGGTGGCCTCGGTACAGGCCTGCACGGAGGTATACAGCCCTTCCTGCACCTGCACCGGTTCGTCCTTCTGGCAGGCGGTGAACAGCAGCGGTGCGGCGCTCATCAACAGCAGCGCGGTGGTGCGGGAACGTTTCATGGCCTCATGCCTCATGCGGATCAACCCGCCAATAATGCCGCATCAGCGCCGGCAACCAAAGTCGGCAAAGCAGGCAAGATGAACGGCGGGTCAGATCGGCGCTGGCCCGGTGGTTGCAAACGCAACCGGAAAAATTGGGCATCATCGGGAGACACCCACGTCGTACGGCCCGCCCGTTACTGCCAGCCCATGCCCGAGTACCGTTCCCGCACCTCCACCGCCGGCCGCAACATGGCCGGCGCCCGCGCCCTGTGGCGTGCCACCGGCATGAAGGACGGCGACTTCCACAAGCCGATCATCGCCATCGCCAACTCCTTCACCCAGTTCGTGCCCGGCCACGTGCACCTGAAGGACCTTGGCCAGCTGGTGGCGCGCGAGATCGAACAGGCCGGCGGCGTAGCCAAGGAGTTCAACACCATCGCGGTGGATGACGGCATCGCCATGGGCCACGACGGCATGCTGTACTCGCTGCCGAGCCGGGAGATCATCGCCGACTCGGTGGAATACATGGTCAACGCGCATTGCGCCGATGCCATCGTCTGCATTTCAAACTGCGACAAGATCACCCCCGGCATGCTGATGGCCGCGATGCGTCTGGACATCCCGGTGATCTTCGTTTCAGGCGGCCCGATGGAAGCGGGCAAGACCAAGCTGTCCGAACACAAGCTGGACCTGGTGGATGCGATGGTGATCGCCGCCGATGACAGCGCGTCCGACGAAAAGGTCGCCGAGTACGAGCGCAGCGCGTGCCCCACCTGCGGTTCGTGCTCGGGGATGTTCACCGCCAATTCGATGAACTGCCTGACCGAAGCGCTGGGCCTGTCGTTGCCCGGCAACGGCACCACGCTGGCCACCCACGCCGACCGCGAGATGCTGTTCCGCCGCGCCGGCCGGGTGATCGTGGAACTGTGCCACCGATGGTATGGCGGCGAAGACCCGCGCGCCCTGCCGAGCGGCATCGCCACCGCCGCGGCGTTCGGCAATGCGATGACGCTGGATATCGCCATGGGCGGTTCGACCAACACCATCCTGCACCTGCTGGCGGCCGCCCAGGAAGGCGGCGTGGACTTCGACCTGACCCATATCGACGCGCTGTCGCGGCGCGTGCCACAGCTGTGCAAGGTGGCGCCGAACACGCCGGAATACCACATCGAAGACGTGCACCGTGCCGGCGGGGTGTTCGGCATCCTCGGCGAACTGGACCGTGCCGGGCTGCTGGATACCTCGGTGCCGACCGTGCACAGCCCCTCGCTGGCCGACGCGCTGAAGCGGTGGGATGCCACGCTCACCGATGACGCGAAGGTGCATGAATTCTTCGCCGCCGGGCCGGCCGGCATTCCCACCCAGGTGGCTTTCAGCCAGGCCACGCGTTGGCCGTCGCTGGACCTGGACCGTGCCGAAGGCTGCATCCGTTCGCTGCAGCACGCCTATTCGCTGGAAGGCGGGCTGGCGGTGCTGCGTGGCAACCTGGCAGTGGACGGCTGCGTGGTGAAGACCGCCGGCGTGGACGAGTCCATCCATGTATTCGAGGGCAACGCTCGCGTATTCGAAAGCCAGGACGCGGCCGTGGCTGGCATCCTCGCCGACGAGGTGAAAGCGGGCGACGTGGTGGTGATCCGCTACGAGGGGCCGAAGGGTGGACCCGGCATGCAGGAGATGCTGTACCCGACCAGCTACCTCAAATCCAAGGGCCTGGGAAAACAGTGCGCGCTGCTGACCGACGGCCGCTTCTCAGGCGGCACTTCGGGCCTGTCGATCGGGCACGTTTCGCCCGAAGCGGCCAGCGGCGGGGTGATCGGGCTGGTGCACGACGGTGACCGCATCCGCATCGATATTCCCGCGCGGGGCATTCACCTGCTGGTGGATGAGGCCACGCTGGCGCAGCGCCGCGCCGACGCCGATGCACGTGGCTGGAAGCCACTGCAAGCACGCCCGCGCAAGGTCACCAGTGCGTTGAAAGCCTATGCGCTGCTGGCGACCAGCGCGGACAAGGGCGCCGTGCGCAACACCGCGCTGCTGGACTGACAAGGGGCGCGAGCACGGTAGCGCCGAGCCATGCCCGGCGAGCGCAGCGGAAGGCAGAAGCGTGACGACCAACGGTCGTCACCCACACACCGCAGGGCATGACGGCCAGCGGCCGTCACTACCGACAGCC